>NZ_JBVIRQ010000006.1:0-202425 GCF_055575955.1 Streptomyces sp. NPDC033966
CCGTGTCCAACGCCGTCATCCGCCGCATCGCCGCTTCGAAGAAGACCCTCGCCGGTACTGTCCTCGCTCTGGGTGTCGCGGGTTCCATGCTCGCCGCCGTCCCGGCGCAGGCCGCTCCGACGGGTGCCAAGGCGATCGCCCAGCAGATGATCAAGGACCCGGCCCAGTTCGCCGCCTTCGACAAGATCGTCACGCACGAGAGCGGCTGGGACTACACCGCGACGAACTCCTCCTCCGGCGCCTACGGCCTGGTCCAGGCGCTGCCCGCGTCGAAGATGTCCTCCGCGGGCTCGGACTGGAAGACCAACCCGGCCACCCAGATCAAGTGGGGCCTGGACTACATGAACGAGCGCTACGGCAGCCCGGTCGAGGCCTGGAACTTCTGGCAGGCCAACCACTGGTACTAAACCCACCAGCGGACGAGCAGACATGTGAAGGCCCCGGTGGCCGGCCTCCCCAGGTCCGGCCACCGGGGCCTTCCGCATCCCATCCCAGGGGGTTCAGCGGGCGCCCGGAGCGGTGGTCACAGGCGCTGGATGATCGTGCCGGTCGCCAGCGCGCCGCCCGCGCACATGGTGATCAGCGCGAATTCCTTGTCGCGCCGCTCCAGCTCGTGCAGCGCGGTGGTGATCAGCCGGGCGCCGGTGGCGCCGACGGGGTGGCCGAGGGCGATTCCCCCGCCGTTCACGTTGACCTTCTCCAGATCCTGGCCGAAGACCTGCGCCCAGCTGAGGACCACGGAGGCGAAGGCCTCGTTGATCTCGACGAGGTCGATGTCCTTGAGGGACATCCCCGCCTTGCCGAGTACGGCCCGGGTCGCGTCGATCGGGCCGTCCAGGTGGAAGTGGGGGTCGGAGCCCACCAGCGCCTGCGCGACGATCCGGGCGCGCGGCTTGAGCTTGAGCGCGCGGGCCATCTTGCGCGAGGCCCACATCACGGCGGCGGCACCGTCGGATATCTGGGAGGAGTTCCCGGCTGTGTGCACGGCCGTCGGCATGACCGGCTTGAGCCGGGCCAGGCCCTCCATGCTGGTGTCGCGCAGCCCCTCGTCCCGGTCGACCAGCCGCCACATGCCCTGCCCGCCGGCCTGCTCCTCCTCCGTCGTCGGGACCTGGACGGCGAAGGTCTCGCGCTTGAAGCGCTCCTCGGCCCAGGCGGTGGCCGCCCGCTCCTGCGAGAGCACGCCGAGCCGGTCGACGTCCTCGCGGGTCAGACCCCGGTGGCGGGCGATCCGCTCGGCGGCCTCGAACTGGTTGGGGAGGTCGACGTTCCACTCGTCCGGGAAGGGCTTGCCGGGCCCGTGCTTGGAGCCGGAGCCGAGGGGGACCCGGCTCATGGCCTCGACCCCGCAGGCGATGCCGATGTCGACGACCCCGCCGGAGATCATGTTGGCGACCATGTGGTTGGCCTGCTGGGAGCTGCCGCACTGGCAGTCGACGGTGGTCGCGGCGGTCTCGTAGGGGAGTCCCATGGCGAGCCAGGCGTTGCGGGCGGGGTTCATGGACTGCTCGCCGGCGTGGGTGACGGTGCCGCCGACGATCTGCTCGACGCAGTCGGGCTGGATTCCGGTACGGGCCAGCAGCTCGCGGTAGGTCTCGCCGAGCAGGTAGGCGGGATGGAGGTTGGCCAGGGCTCCCCCGCGTTTCCCGATGGGGGTGCGTACGGCTTCGACGATGACGGGTTCCGCGGCCATGAGCTCGTCCTCTCCTGCACACTCTGCACAGCGCCGGCGTGGCGGGCCGTCCGGCGACTGCCCCGCGCGAACTAGTACGCGTTCTACTTCTCCCCCGCAGTCTTATGACCTCGACGCCCGGCACGCAAGGGTCTTGCACGCGCCTTACACGGATTCCACACGCAACAGTTGGCGCGAGAGCCCTTGTGACTTCTAGAACTCGTTACTACCTTCAGGCCAACATCTGATGGGCCGTCAGACCCTCGTCAGACCTTGGAGTCGCCCGATGCCCTGTCCCGCGCTGCCCGAAGGCTTCGACGCCACCGACCCCGACATCCTCCAGGACCGCGTCCCCTTCCCGGAGTTCGCTCAGCTGCGGCAGACCGCGCCCGTGTGGTGGTGCCCGCAGCGGCGGGGCGTCACCGGGTTCGACGACGAGGGCTACTGGGCCGTCACCCGGCACGCGGACGTCAAGTACGTCTCCACGCACCCGGAGCTGTTCTCCTCCACCACCAACACCGCCATCATCCGCTTCAACGAGCACATCCAGCGCGAACAGATAGATGCCCAGCGCCTGATCATGCTGAACATGGACCCGCCGGAGCACACCCGCGTACGCCAGATCGTGCAGCGGGGCTTCACCCCGCGCGCCATCCGCAGCCTGGAGCGGGCACTGCGCGACCGGGCCCGGAAGATCGTCGAGGAGGCCCGGGCGGCCTCGGCGGACGGATCGTTCGACTTCGTCACGCAGGTCGCGTGCGAACTCCCGCTCCAGGCGATCGCCGAACTGATCGGCGTACCGCAGGAGGACCGCTCCCGGATCTTCGACTGGTCGAACAAGATGATCGCGTACGACGACCCGGAGTACGCGATCACCGAGGAGGTCGGCTCCAACGCCGCCGTGGAGCTCATCGGCTACGCGATGAACCTCGCCGCCGAGCGCAAGGAGTGCCCGGCCAAGGACATCGTCACGCAGCTGGTGGCGGCGGAGGGCGAGGGCAACCTGCGCTCCGACGAGTTCGGCCTCTTCGTCCTGCTGCTGGCGGTCGCGGGCAACGAGACCACCCGCAACGCCATCAGCCACGGCATGCACGCCTTCCTCACCCATCCCGAACAGTGGGAGCTCTACAAGGCGACCCGGCCGTCGACCGCCGCGGAGGAGATCGTGCGCTGGGCCACGCCCGTGGTGTCCTTCCAGCGCACCGCCACCCGGGACACCGAGCTGGGCGGCCAGAAGATCAAGGCCGGTGACCGGGTGGGTCTGTTCTACTCCTCGGCCAACCACGACCCCGAGGTCTTCGAGGACCCGGACGCCTTCGACATCACCCGCGACCCGAACCCGCACCTCGGCTTCGGCGGCGGCGGCCCGCACTTCTGCCTCGGCAAGTCCCTGGCGATCCTGGAGATCGACCTGATCTTCAACGCCCTGGCCGACGCCCTGCCCGACCTTCGCCCCGCCTCCGACGGCCCGCGGCGGCTCCGCGCGGCCTGGCTCAACGGCATCAAGGAGCTCCGGGTCAGCGCGGGCTGACGGGCCCACAAGGCTGCGGGCCGGTGCGAACCGGCCCGTGAACCAGGACGGCAGGGGCCGCACACCCACGCCCCGGCCCCTGCCGTCCGCCGGTGAGGTGATCGCCCGAGTGGCGGTATCCCGGGACCTGGCCGATCCTGACAGGACGCGACGATCCACCGGAGGGGCGCCGGGGACACCATGCCCCGGCGTTCCTTCGGCCAATCCGCGCCCCGCTCGGGCCGGACGCCCCTCCGTCGGGCGGGCCGCAGGATCGCGCAGGTCGTCGTCCCGTGGGCGCAGAGCTCGCCGTCGTGCGTGCCGACGCCACCGCGGCCCCGGCCCTGATCCGCCGGACAGGCCCTAGGGCCGTCCCGAGCGCGCGGGGGTGCGTACGGGATCCGCGGCGGTCCCTCGCTGGACGGGGAGGGGCGCCTTCAGCCCGCGCGGCCCGGACAGCGCGTGGACCAGCCCGAAGCCGGCGGCGACGACGGCCGCGCCGCCGACCGCGTCGAGGACCCAGTGGTTGGCGGTGGCGACGATCGCGCACACCGTGATCAGCGGGTGGAGGACGCCGAGCAGCTTCTGCCACCGGCGGGGCGCGAGGACCACGATCACGATCCCGCACCACAGGGACCAGCCGAAGTGCAGCGAGGGCATCGCCGCGTACTGGTTGGAGATCGCGGTCATCGCCCCGTAGGAGGGGTTGGCCAGGTCCTGGACCCCGTGCACGGTGTCGACGAAGCCGAGGCCGGGCATGAGGCGGGGCGGTGCGAGCGGGTACAGCCAGAAGCCCGCCAGTGCGAGGACGGTGGCCAGCCCGAGGGAAGCGCGCGCCCAGCGGTAGTCGGCGGGGCGGCGCCAGTACAGGACGGCGAGGAGGGCGAGCGGGACCACGAAGTGGAAGGAGGTGTAGTAGAAGTTGAAGAAGGCCTCCAGCCAGGGCGTGTTCACCACGGCCTGGTTGACGGCGTGTTCGATGTCGATGCCGAGCGCCCGCTCGAACCCGTGGATCTGGCTGCCGTTGCCCTCGGCGAGGGAGCGGCTGGCGGGGGCCGCGGCACGGATGTGCGAGTAGATCGAGTAGCCGACCCGTATCAGCAGCAGTTCCAGCAGGACGTTGGGGCGCGAGGTCACCCGCCGCCAGAACGGCAGCAGCGGGACCCGGGACCAGCGCGCGTCGGCGGGTCGCGCGTAGGCGGTGGGCACGGGCGCACGCCAGTACGGGGAGGAGCGCGGCAGGAACGGCACGGCGCAGGCCGCCGCGAGGGCCGCGAGGAGCAGCACGTTGTCGCGTACGGGGGCCAGCGCGGCCAGGTTGGGCAGCAGTACGGCGCTCGGCAGGCTGATGGCCAGCACGACGGCGACGGGCCATACCGGGCGGTCGGCGGCGCGCCTGCCCACCTTGCCGGCCACGGCGAGGAGCACCCACAGCAGCTGGTGGCGCCAGCCGACCGGGGACACGGCGACGGCGACGCAGCCGGTGACGGCGACGGCGAGCAGCAGCTGGCCGTCGCGGGCGTAGCGGACCGCGCGGCGCAGGCCGGTCCAGGCGACGGCGGCGGCGAGGGCGAGGGCGAGCGCGATCTCGCCGGGGCCGCTGAGGCCGAGGCGCAGGAGGGCGCCGTGCAGGGACTGGTTGGCGAGGGCGTCGGGGGCGCCGCCGAGGCCGGTGCCGGCGAGGTACTCGACCCAGTACGTCCACGAGTCGCGCGGCAGTGAGGCCCAGGACAGCGCGGTGGCGCCGGCGAAGGTCACGGCGGCGGCCCGGGCGGCCGGGCGGCGCCCGGTGAGCCACAGCAGCGGGGCGAAGAGCAGCAGCGCGGGCTGGAGGGCGGCGGCGAGGCCGGCGAGGAAGCCGGCGGGCCGCCCGCCGGGGACCCGGAACACGGCGAGGAGCACCAGCAGTACGGGCAGGACGGCGGCCTGCCCGGGGGAGGCGGCCTCGCGGACGGGGAGGGAGGCCATCATCAGCGCGACCAGCGCCGGCGCGGCGAGCAGTGCGGTGCGGCGGGGCACGGGGTCGGGGAGCGCCCGCGCGGCGACGAGGCCGACGCCGGCGACGAGGAGCAGCGTCACGCAGGTCCAGGCCACCTCCAGGGAGGGGGCGGTGAGCCCGGTCAGCGGCTTGAGGACGAGCCCGGCGAAGGGGGTTCCGGTGAACTGCCCGGCGCCGTAGAGCGATCCGGGCAGGCTGCCGGGGAGGTCGAGGCCGCTGAGCCACTCGCCGGGCGGCACGCGCAGCACCGCGGCGGCCTGTCTGGCGCCGAGGACCGCGGCGAGCGCCCACAGCAGGATCCGTACCGCCCCGAGCCTGCCGCCACCGCCTATGACCCCGGCATGCCCCCCGGCACCGCCGCGCTCCACCGCATCAGCCACGCCCCGCCGCCCTCCGCCCTGTCGACCGCCACTGTCGCTTCGCCTGGCTGCCGCGCGTCGTGCCCCGTTCCATTACCTGGACGACGATATCCCGGGCGGGATCCCTAGGATGGCGGGCATGAGCATCGTGAAGATCAACGCGCTGACCGTCCCCGACGAGCAGCGGGAGCTGCTGGAGCAGCGGTTCGCCTCGCGGGCGGGCGCCGTGGAGGGTTCGGACGGGTTCGAGTGGTTCGAGCTGCTGCGGCCGATCGAGGGTACGGACCAGTACCTCGTCTACACCCGGTGGCGGTCGGAGGAGGACTTCCAGGCGTGGATGGAGGGTCCGATGAAGGCGGCGCACCAGGGTGGCGGCGCGGGCGGGGCCGGCGGTGAGCGGCCGAAGCCGGCGGCTTCCGGGTCGCAGGTGTGGTCGTTCGAGGTCGTGCAGCAGGCGGCGCCGAAGAAGGCCTGAGGCCCATCGGGTGTGAGGCCCATCGGGTGTGAGGCCCGTCGGGTGTGAGCTGTGAGGTGTGCGGAGGGGCCCGGGGCGCGCGTCGGCCCGGGCCCCTCCGGTCTGTTCTCGTCCGGCTCGGGCCCCCTTCAGCCCCAGAAGGCGTCGTTCTCGTCGATGTCCTGGGTGCACTGGTCGATGTCGGTGATCTTGCCGCCGACGATGGTGAAGAAGAGCCCTTCGTGGATCTCGATGCCCCGGTCGCCGCGGTCGCCCTGGGCGACGTGCACGGACATCGCGTGGCCCCGGCCGTCCACCATGACGTTCTCCAGGCGGACCCGGAGGGTGCCGTTGGTCTCCTCCCCGAGGCGGCGGTAGAGATCGAGGACGGCTTCCCGGCCCTTGTGGTGCCCCGAGAGCGCGTTGTTGCCGGGCACGTGGTGGATGACGTCGGCCGTCATCAGCGTGCCCAGGGTCTCCATGTCGCCCTTGCCGAAGGCCTCGTAGCCGCGGCGGATCAGGGCACAGTCCGGATGCTCCGACATGACGGTTCACACCCTCCGTTTGTGCGATTTACGCCTTTCCTCATCATCGGCCCGCGCCTGTGGATATTCCACGCGGGGGCTCCGGCGGGCGCTGCACAATGACGCCATGGACAGGAAACCGATCATCAGGACAGGCTCCACCACCACCGGAAACACCAGGTGGGAGGTGGTGGCGGAGCCCTTCGCCACCCCGGACGCGACGGCGCTGCGCCGCGCCTACTACGCGGAGGTCGCCGGGCGGTACTGGGAGCGGTCCGTCACCGAGGCCGAGATCGACCAGGGGATGCTGGACTACCCGGCCGACGGGCTCGTACCGCCGACGGGTCAGTTCGTGGTCGGCCGGCTCGACGGCCGGCCGCTGGCGTGCGGCGGCATACGCCTGCTCGACCCGGCCACCGCCGAGCTCACCAGGGTGTACGTGGACCGGCGCGCCCGCGGCACCGGCGGCGGGGCGGCCCTGCTCACCGCTCTGGAGGAGGCCGCCCGCGGGCTTGGCGCCACCCGGATGCGCCTGGACACCCGTACGGACCTGGTGGAGGCCCGCGCCCTGTACACGCGCCACGGGTACCGGGAGATACCGGCGTACAACTCCGGTCCGTACGCCCAGCACTGGTTCGAGAAGGCCCTGGACCTCGCGGCTGCCTAGTGCTGCGGCCGGGAAGGTTTGCCGGGTCGCGGTGGACCTTTCCGGGCACGGCACTAGGTGGCGGAGTGGTCGCGGCGCGGCAGCGCGTCGTAGGGCTCCTCGGAATCGGATCCGCAGAGCTCCCGGTTGAGTTCCTCGACCAGTTTGATGAGGTCGGTGGGCCGGTCCGGGCCCCACCAGTCGCCGAGCAGCTCGGCCAGGGACTCCTGCCGCGCCTGCGCCAGCCTGCCCGCCACCTCCCGGCCCCGGTCGGTGAGGACGAGCGCGAGCCCGTCGCGGGTGGCGAGTCCGCGTTCCTCGGTCTGGCGCGCGGCATCCGTGACGATCTTGAGCGGGATGGCGGTGCGCTCCGCCAGCACGGCCGGCTCGACGGAGCCGTACTTGTTGATCCGCAGCACCAGCCAGCTGGCGGCGGGCAGCAGGTCGTAGCCGGCCTTCGCGGTGATCTTCTCGTAGACGTGGCGGCGGCCTTCGCGGGTGCCGAGCACGGACAGCGCGCGGGCCACCTCCTCGTGCGAGGAGCGGTGCACGGGGTTGGAGGCGAGGGTCTCCGTCACGTCGGGGGCGGTGACGGACGCGCGGAGCTTGTCCTCCTTCAGGAACCACGAGACGAGGAAGGCGAGCAGGACCACGGGCACCGCGTAGAGGAAGACGTCGGTGATGGCGGAGGAGTAGGCGTCCAGCACCCTGGGGCGCAGCTCGGGCGGGAGCGCGCCGATGGCCCGGGGGTCGGCCTCCAGCCGTGCGGGCGTCGCGGCGGGCGGCAGCGGGATTCCGGCGAGGGTGGCGGACAGTTTGTCGCCGAGCCGGTTGGTGAAGACCGTGCCGAAGATGGCGACGCCGAAGGACGCGCCGATGGAGCGGAAGAAGGTGGCTCCGGAGGTGGCGACCCCGAGGTCGGCGTAGCTGACGGCGTTCTGCACGACGAGGACGAGCACCTGCATGACCAGTCCGAGGCCGGCGCCGAAGACGAAGAAGTAGACGCTCGTCTCCCAGTCGGAGCTGGTGCGCTCCAGCTGGTGCAGGAGCAGGAGGCCGACGGCGGTGACGGCCGTACCGGCGATCGGGAAGACCTTCCAGCGGCCGGTGCGGCTGACGATCTGCCCCGAGGCGGTGGAGGCGATCAGCAGGCCGAGCACCATCGGCAGCATGTGGACGCCGGACATGGTCGGTGAGACGCCCCGCACGACCTGGAGGAAGGTCGGCAGGTAGACCATCGCGCCGAACATCGCGAAGCCGATGACGAAGCTGATCACCGAGCAGAGGGTGAAGGTGCGGATCCGGAACAGTCCCAGCGGCAGGACGGGCTCGGCGGCCCGTCGCTCGACGAGGAGGAAGGCGACGAGGAGGACGGCGCCCAGGACCGCCAGCCCGATGATCCGGGCCGAGCCCCATCCCCAGGTGCCGCCGAGGGAGGCGACGAGCACGAGGCAGGTGGCGACGGAGGCGATGAGGAAGGTGCCGAGGTAGTCGATGGTGTGCCGGGAGGAGCGGGCCGGGATGTGCAGGGCGGCGGCGATCACGACGAGCGCGACGAGTCCGATGGGGAGGTTGATGTAGAAGACCCAGCGCCAGGAGAGGTGGTCCACGAAGAGGCCGCCCAGCAGGGGCCCGAGCACGCTGGTCGCGCCGAAGACCGCGCCGAAGAGTCCCTGGTACTTGCCGCGCTCGCGGGGCGGGACGATGTCGCCGACGATCGCCATCGACAGCACCATCAGTCCGCCGCCGCCGAGGCCCTGCAGGGCTCGGTATCCGATGAGCTGGGGCATGTTCTGGGCGAGGCCGCAGAGGGCGGATCCGATGAGGAAGATGACGATGGCGGCCTGGAAGAGCTTCTTGCGCCCGTACTGGTCGCCGAGCTTGCCCCACAGGGGTGTGGCGGCGGTGGAGGCCAGCATGTAGGCGGTGACCACCCAGGACAGGTGCTCCATGCCGCCGAGGTCACTGACGATCGTGGGGAGCGCGGTGGAGACGATGGTCTGGTCGAGTGCGGAGATCAGCAGGCCCAGCAGCAGGGCCCCGATCGAGACGAGCACCTCGCGTGAGGCGTGCTCGGCGGTGGGCTTCGGGTTTACGGCCGACGCGGTCACATCCTGAGCCATCGGCTCCTCCTCAGGCCGGATCAACATCTCCATCCTGAGCGGTGTGTCCGGTTATGGCCTCTCGGAAGGGTTGGGTGGGGCCAGAGGGGTCTGCATAATCGCTGGCAGTGTCCAGGGAGGGGTGCCAGTGAACGCAGAGCGCTGTCCGGAATGCGGCGCCGTGGGCGTCGGCTGCGAATGTGCGCGGGGGGTGGGGTTCAACCCGCTGCGCATTCGCCCGTACGTGTCCATGCCGGAAGCGGATCAGGGCCCGCCGCCGCCCCAGCCGGTCCTGGGGGCCATGGCCCCACCGGGCTCGGACCCCACCGCGCCTTTCCCCACCCTCCCCCCGCCCTCCGCTCCGGCGGCCCCGGCGGAACCCCCGTCGGCGGCCCCGGCACCGCCGACAGGAGCCTTGGCGCCCGCGGCCGAGGGCCCGACTCCCCCGGCTGAGACCTGGGCGGCCCAGCCGGGCGTCCCGACACCCCAGCCGACACCCCAGCCGGCCGCTCCGACGGCCCCGGGCGAACCGCTCGCGGCTCCGCCCGTGGTGGCTGGCACCGGGCCGGGGTCCGTGCAGCCGGGGCTGCCCGCGCCCGACGGCGCCCTGACGCCCCCGCCCGGGGGCCCGGTGCACCCGGCCGGGGCGTTCACGACGCAGCCGGGTGACTTCGGTGGACCGGCCGACGGTCCGACGGCTCGGCCGGGGGCCGCCGACGCCGCAGCCGGCGGCTTCGCGGGCGGCGGGTTCGCGGGCGGCGGCTTCGCGGGCGGGCCCGGGGATCCCACGCCGGGGACCCCGGTTCCGGATCCGGCCGCCGGGGCTCCGTGGCCCGCTTCCGGTGCGCCGGGGGGCGGTCCGCAGAGCCCGGACGCGGCAGCGCAGGGGCCCGGCGTCGGGGGCGACGAGGCCCCGACCGCCATGCTCGCGCCCGTCCCGGCCGGACCGCCGGCGGACCCGGACACGCCGGCGTTCGGGATACCCGTAGCCGCGCCCGTATCCGTACCGCCTGGACCCGTACCGCCGGCGGAGCAGACGGTTCAGCTGCGGGCCGTCCCCCTGCAGCGGTCTGGCGGCCGCCGCGCCGAGCAGCCGCGCTCCCGGCGGGTGCCGCTGCTGGCCGCGGCGGGTGCGGCGGTGGCCGTCGGCGCGGTGGCACTGGCCCTGGTGGTGTTCACGGGGTCCGACGAACACGACGCCGCGCTCGTGGACCCCAAGCCGTCGTCGCCCGTCACCGAGTCGGCCCCGGCCGGCCCGTCCGAGGCGCCTCCCAGCCCGACGGCGAGTTCCTCCGCGCCGGCCTCGCCCTCCCCCTCGGCGAGCGTCTCCCGCTCCGCGTCCGCCTCCCCGAGCGCGTCCCGCTCGGCGTCCCCCTCCCCCTCCGCGCCGACGGGGACGACCCGCGCTCCGAGCCCCACCTCCCCCGCGAAGCCCGTGAAGCCGGTGACGCTGCGTCCCGGTGACTCGGGGCCCGAGGTGGAGAAGCTCCAGCGGCTGCTGTCGGAGCGCGGAATGTACGGGGGCAGGTTCGACGGCCGGTACGGCCGCGGCGTGGAGCGGGCGGTGGCGGGCTTCCAGATGGAGTACGAGGTGTACGACGACGAGTTCGGCGTCTACGGCCCGGCGACCCGCCGCGCTCTGGAGGGATAAGTCACTCGGCCGTCGGTGGCGCGCACCCCGCCCGGTTTTGTATCGTGAAGAAACAAAGTGGTTCCGTCCGCAATCCCTGACCGGTGGACGGAACCGCTTGTTCTCTTTAACCGCCCGTCTGGAGCCCCGCCGATGCCGGCCAGCACCACCACGACCACCGCCCCCGCCGTCCTCACCGCCAGGGCGCTGCTCCTGGACATGGACGGAACCATCGTCAACTCCGACGCGGTGGTCGAGCGCTGCTGGCGCGAGTGGGCGCTGTCGCACGGGCTGGACCCGCAGGAGGCCCTGAAGGTGGTCCACGGCCGCCAGGGCTACGCCACGATGGCGATCCTGCTGCCCGAGCGCCCGATGGAGCTCAATCACGCCGAGAACGCGGTGATGCTGGCCCGCGAGACCGCCGACACCGACGGCGTGGTGCCCGTCGCGGGTGCCCCCGAGTTCATGGCGTCGATCGCGGGCCTGCCCCACGCCCTGGTCACCTCGGCCGACGCCGCCCTGGCCGAGGCCCGGATGACGGCCGCCGCGCTCCCGATGCCGCACGTGCGGATCACCGCCGAGTCCGTGGGGGCCAGCAAGCCCGACCCCGAGGGGTTCCTCAAGGGCGCCGCCGAGCTGGGCGTGGACCCGGCCGACTGCGTGGTCTTCGAGGACTCCGGGGCCGGTGTCGCGGCGGGCCTGGCGGCCGGCATGCGCGTGATCGGCATAGGCCCCCGCGCCGCTGCCCACGGCCCGACGGCCCACGTGCCCGACCTGACCTCGGTCCGCGTCGAGCCCGCCGCCGACGGCACCCTCCGCCTCACCCTCGCGCCGCTCGGCTGATCCCGCGCCGGGCGCTCCCGCCGCACGTCCGGCGTGGGCGGCGGGCCCGGGCCGTCACCGCCGGCAGCGGCCCCGGGCGGGGATCGGGGCGTAGACCGAAACGCCGCCGCCCGACCGGCGGGGCGGGGGTGGGGCTCCCACCCCCTCAGAACCCGGCCCCTCCGGATCCGCGCGCCGCTGGGGGCACGCGGCCCCCGGCCCGGATCAGCCCGCGATCGCCTCGTACAGCGAGAACGCGGCCAGCGCGGCCATGACGGCCGCCGCGATCTTGGTGATGAGCCGCAGCGGTACGTACTTCATGAGCGTGCGCCCGCCCAGGATGCCGATGCCGGCGACCGCCCAGAGCGCCAGCACCGCGCCGAGGCCGACGGAGAGCGGGTTGTCGTACCGGGCCGCGAGGTTCGCCGTCATGATCTGGGTCAGATCGCCGAACTCGGCCACGAGGATCAGCATGAAGCCGGCCCCCGAGACCTTCCAGAAGGACTGGTCGGCGGGCGGCTTGACCTCCTCGTCCTCGTCGTTCTTCTTCAGGAGCAGCATGGCCGCGCCCGCGAGGAAGAGGAGGCCGACGACGGCTTGGACGAGCCGGTGCGGGAGGAGCGTGAGCACGCTGCCCGCGGCGATGGCGAGCGCGACGTGCACGGCGAAGGCGGCGGCGACGCCGGCGAAGACGTAGGAGGCGCGGTAGCGGGTGCCGAGCATCAGGCCGGCGAGGGCCGTCTTGTCGGGGAGTTCGGCGAGGAAGACGACGCCGAAGGCGATCGCGAGGACGCTGAAGCTGAACACGGGGTGGAACCTCGATCGGTCGGTCGGGCAGGACGCCGTCGGACCGAGAGACCTGGGGTGTTTCAGGGGTCGCTTCGGCTCAGCGGCGCCCTGGGAGGCGTGAACACGTCACGCGCCACGCATCAGCATGCGTCGCACGCGCCGCGCCACATGGACAGGGCACTGCGGCCGAAGGTCTCGCTGGCCTACCGCTGACGCGGTCTGCCTCCGG
Organism: Streptomyces sp. NPDC033966; assembly: GCF_055575955.1. NCBI lineage: Bacteria > Bacillati > Actinomycetota > Actinomycetes > Kitasatosporales > Streptomycetaceae > Streptomyces > Streptomyces sp. NPDC033966. The sequence continues at coordinate 12,737 of NZ_JBVIRQ010000006.1, forward strand.
GCGCCGGCTGGGTGACCCAGCAGTATGTCGACGGTCCGGCGAAGAGCTACTCCCCTTCTGCTCCGTCCAGGGTACGCGACGGCACCGACAGGGCGAAGACGCCCGTTATGTGAGCTTGGCCCCACTCGACCCCCTCCCCGGCTGCCGGAATCTCAACTTCCCCTTGAATGCGGGGGATTGATTGCCTTGATGTGACGTGCCCATGTCGGCAATCTGTCACCTGGTGCCCGTCCCAGCGACACCTGGCGCCGCCACCATGGCCGCGCCCCACCGGGGTTCGCACGGCCACCACCCCCGCACCAGGGAGCCCTCCATGGCCCTCATATCCACCCGCACGCCCTCCGTCTACGCGCGTCGCATCGGCCGCGCGGGCATGCTCGCGTCCGCCGTCGCCCTCGCCTCCCTCACCTCGCTGGTGAACGCCCCGGCCGCCCTGGCCGCCCCGCCCACCCCCATCACCGCCGCCGAGGCCCGCTCCTACCTGGCCACGGTCACCCCCGCCGCCGAGGGCTCCCTCACCGGCTACAGCCGCTCGCAGTTCCCGCACTGGAGCACGGTCTCCGGAACCTGCAACACCCGCGAGACGGTCCTCAAGCGCGACGGCGTGAACGTCGTGACCGACTCCTCCTGCGCCTCCGTCAGCGGCAGCTGGTACTCGGAGTACGACGGGGCCACCTGGACCGCCGCTTCCGACATCGACATCGACCACATGGTCCCGCTCGCCGAGGCCTGGCGCTCGGGCGCCAACTCCTGGACCACCACCAGGCGCCAGCAGTTCGCCAACGACCTGACGCGGCCCCAGCTCATCGCGGTCACGGACAACGTCAACCAGGCCAAGGGCGACCTCGACCCCGGCAAGTGGCTGCCGCCGCGCACCGAGTACCGCTGCACGTACGCCCGCATGTGGGTCCAGGTGAAGCAGTACTGGGGCCTGCGCATGGACTCCGGGGAGAAGACCGCCCTGGTGAACATCCTCAACGGCTGCTGACCCGAGCCCCCTCCGGCCCTCCACACCCTTCCCGGGGAAGCGGACGGGGAAGCGGACGGGGAAGCGATCGGGGTTTTCGCCCTCGGGGTTTTCACCCTGCCAATCCCCCGCGAGGGGGAGGCCTGCCCCCGCCCCGCCCCGTACCGTGATCGAAAGGGCTTCCGAGGAGGGGGAATTGGATGGCCGGGCTGCGACTGGGACCACTGCTGCGCCACGTCGACTGGGACACGGGCGACTCCGCCACGATATGGGTCGAGGCGGACCGCCCGTGCACCGCCGAGGTGCGGTGCGCCGACGGCTCGGGCGGCAGCGTCCGCACCTTCCAGATAGCCGGCCACCACTACGCGCTGGTGCCGGTCACCGGCCTGACCCCGGGCACGGCCACGGCGTACGAGGTACTGCTCGACGGGGTCCTGGTCTGGCCGGAGACCGGCGGCGGCTTCCCGCCGAGCACGATCAGCACACCCGCCGTCGGAGGCCGCCCCGGGCGGTCCGCGCCCGGGCTGCGCGTCACCTTCGGCTCCTGCCGGCAGGCGGCACCGCCCGCCGGCCGGCGCGGACCGCACGGGGCCGACGCCCTCGACACCCTCGCGGCGCGGCTGGCCCACGACCCCGAGGAGGTCCGGCCGGACGTCCTGCTGCTGCTCGGCGACCAGGTCTACGCGGACCACCTCTCGCGGGAGACCCGCCAGTGGCTCGCCGCCCGCCGCGACCTGCGGGAGGCGCCGGGCGCGCAGGTCGCGGACTACGAGGAGTACACCCGGCTGTACTACGAGTCCTGGCTCGACCCCGAGATCCGCTGGCTGCTGTCGACCGTCCCCAGCCTGCACGTATTCGACGACCACGACGTCATCGACGACTGGAACACCAGCGCGGCCTGGCTGGCGGAGATGCGGGCGACCGCATGGTGGCCGGAGCGGGTGCTCAGCGGGCTGATGTCGTACTGGGTGTACCAGCACCTGGGCAACCTCTCCCCCGCCGAGCTCGCGGCGGACGCGCTCTACGCCGCCGTACGGGCCACCCCGGACGGCACCGACGCGCTGCGCGCCTTCGCTGCCGAGGCGGACGCCGACCCGGCTTCGGCACGCTGGAGTTACCGGCGGGACTTCGGCCGGTCGCGGCTGCTGATGGTGGACACCCGGGCCGCCCGGGTCCTCGCCGAGGACGGCCGGGCCATGCTCGACCCGGCGGAACAGCTCTGGCTCCGGGAGAACGCGCTGGACGGCCACGGGGATTACGACCACCTGCTGATCGGCTCCTCGCTGCCGTGGCTGATGCCGCCGCTGATCCATGACGCTGAGGTGTGGAACGCCGCGCTCTGCCGGGGCGAGCGCGGGCCGCGGTGGGCGCGGATCGGGGAGGACCTGCGGCGGCGCAGCGATCTGGAGCACTGGGCGGCGTTCCCGGCGTCCTTCGCCGCGCTGAGCGACCTGATCGAGGAGGTGGGCACGGGCCCGAAGGCTCCGGCGACGGTCTGCGTCCTGTCCGGGGACGTCCACCACGCGTACGTGGCCGAGCCGCGAATACCCAGCACCGCCCGGGTGTTCCAGCTGACCTGCTCACCCGTGCACAACTCCATCCACACGGCGGTGAAGTGGGGGTTCCGGCTGGGCTGGTCGCGGCTGGGCCGGTGGCTGGGGCGCGGCTTCTCCCGGCACGGCCGGACGGGCCGGCCGCCGGTGAGCTGGCGGCGTACGGGTGGCCCGTGGTTCGGCAACCAGCTGATGACGCTGGCGCTGGCGGGCCGGAGTGCCCGGCTGCGGCTGGACCAGGCCCGTTCGGGCCGCCCGGGGGCCCGGCTGGTGACGGTGCTGGACCGGGAACTCACCGCCGCGGAGTAGGGCGGGCCGCCTCCGGACCGACTGCGGGCGTACGCTGTATGGCTGTCAGCCGCCCCTGCCGCTCCCCGCGAACATGCGGCGCTTCGGACTGGGGAGTCCCGCTTTGCTTGAGAGTCTGGGGTCGTTGACCGCGAGCCCCTGGATCTACGCCGCGGTCGCGGTGTCGGTGGTGCTCGACGTGTTCCTGCCGGTGCTGCCGAGCGGGGTGCTGGTGATCAGCGCCGCCGCGGCCGCTGCCGCGGCGGCGGCCACGGGCTCGCCGGCGCAGGCCCCGGACATCAGGCTGCTGCTGGTGATCGCCGCCACGGCCTCGGTGCTGGGTGACATGGCGGCATACCGGCTGGCCCGGCGCGGCGGGGCCCGGCTGGACCGTACCGTCGCCCGTTCACGCCGGCTGACCCGGGCACAGGAACGCCTGGGCACCGCCCTGGTGAGGGGCGGCGGCGCGCTGGTGGTCATCGCCCGCTTCGCCCCGGCCGGCCGCTCGGTGGTCTCCCTGGGGGCGGGCCGGACCGGGCGGAAGGTGACGGAGTTCCTGCCCTGGTCGGTACTGGCGGGCATGAGCTGGGCGAGCTACAGCGTGTCGCTGGGCTACTTCGGCACCCAGTGGCTGGGTACGGCCTGGCTCGGTACCTCGGTCTCCACGGTCGCCCTCTTCGCCGCGGGCTCCCTGGCCGCCTACCTCGTCCGCCGCCCCTCCGCGGGCCCGGCGCCCGCGTAACGCCGCCCGCGGCCACCTGCCGACGGGGCCGGACGGAACCGGGGCACGCCCACACCCACCGCTCCCTCCCCTCCCCCGGAGGGAGCAGGCCGGTCACCCGTTCACCCGGCAGCGATCGCCGCCACGCCCCGGGGCTTCTAGCGTCCGGAGAACGGCACGGCCGAACCGCGTCACGCCCCAGCCCTGGCCGCGCCGTTTCGACGAGCCCGAGGAGTTCCCTCCATGCCCCCCACGCGAACGCGCAACCGGCGCCGCCTGACCGGGATCGCGGCCGCGGCACTCGTCGCCGCGACCGTCACACCCGCCACGCTCGCCTCCGCCGCCCCCTCCGCCACCGTCTCCCCGGGCACCGTCGCTCCCGGCAGCCGCGTCACCCTCAACGTCGACGGCTGCGACGGCTCGAGCGCCAGGGCCTCCTCCCGCGCCTTCGGCGACGTCGGCCTCTCACCCGCCAGCCGGAGCGTGAACAGCTTCTCCGGCACGGCCATCGTCTACCGCGACGCCTCCGCCGGCTCCTACCCCGTCACCTTCGAGTGCGGCGGAAGCGGGGGCCGCCGTGTCACGGTCACCCTCCAGGTCAGCCCCGGTGCCGCCCGTGGCGGCCTCGGCGGCAGCGTCGAGTCCATGAGCCCGGGCCAGATCGCCCTGGGCGGCACCCTCGCGGCCGGCGCGCTCGGCACCGGCATCTGGCTGCTGCGCCGCCGCTGGGCCCACACCGGCTGACGGCCGACCGGTCAGACCGTCGCGGCGGCCGTCCGCCCCCGGACCTGCACGCCGTCGAGCAGAGCGGCGGTCGCCTCCGCGACGGCGTCCACGGCCGCGTCGAACACCTCCTGGTTGTGCGCGGCCGGAGCGCGGAAGCCGGACACCTTGCGCACGTACTGGAGCGCGGCCGCGCGGATCTCCTCCTCGGTGGCCTTCTCGGGGATGGCGGGCGGGCGCAGGGTCTTAATGGAGCGGCACATACCTCCACTATGGCGCGGCCGGCGGCAGCCCGGCCCCGGAAAGCTTCATGATGAGCCCGGCCTGGAGCCTTCCGCGCAGCTCCGGGTCGGTGACCTCCTCCAGGAGCCCCATCGCCTGCTGGATGGTCTCCGCGGCCCGCCGGTCCTCGCGCAGGGCGGCGGTCTGGGCGGCCATGTGCCGCAGGGCGAGGTCGGCGCGCCGGTGGAACAACTGCCCGACGAGGGTGACGACCAGGCCGACGGAGCTGGTGACGACCCCGAGGTACGCGTCCCCTGCGCTCTCGGCCTTCCACACCGCGAGCCCGACCCCGAAGAGCAGCACGGCCGCGCCGACCCCGGAGAACAGCTGGCTGGTCGCGAAGCTGCTGCGCGCCTGCGTCAGCCCGTAGGCGTAGTACTCGACGAGGATCGGGGTGAAGTCGTCATGCCGGTCCCCCAGCTCGGCCGACGCCCCCCGGTGCGCCCCGGCATCGACCAGCCGCGGCTCCCCCGCCCCCGCCCCCGCCTCCCGCGACCCGCCGCCCAGCGCCGCGAGCAGCCGCTTCCGCTCGGCGTCCCGCTCCCGCTCGAACCGGACCCGGCCCATCACCCCGGCCCCGAGCAGCCCGAGCCCGGCCACTCCGAGCCCCACGACCCACACCCACTCCACTGCGCCTGCCACACCTTCCAGTTCCCCGCCCCACCGCGCGGGAAACCGACCCGGAACCTAGACTGGCGAACGCCCGATTCATCCGGCATGAGGTACCCCCTAGGGAGCCACACATGGCCAAGCGAGGAAACAAGAAGCGCGCCCGCAAGAAGAAGAAGGCCAACCACGGCAAGCGCCCCAACGCCTGAGCCGCACACCCCCGGACACACGGAAGGCCCCCAACCATGATCGGTTGGGGGCCTTCGTGCTGGTGGGCGTGGACGGTTTCGAACCGCCGACATCTGCTTTGTAAGCTCGCCCAGAGGCAACCCGTCACAGCCTGAGCCCAGGCTTCAGAGCCTCTCCCCGGCTGCTCGCGAGTGCCACGGTCCGCCCACGTTGATGTCAGCTACGGATGTCAGCGGGCGGTCACCACCAAGACCACTTCTTCTTCCGAAGCGCCTGCTTCTTCGCCTTGGCTTCCGCCGCCTCGCGGTCCACCACCCCACGGGGCGTCCACTTGCCCTGATGCTGGTAGCACTGACCGCTGCCTACGATGGCCGGCCTCGCGCACCGGCCACCGCCCTTCTTCGCAGCTCCACACTTCGGCTGGGTCACTCCCTCGCGCCTCCTTCCCCTGGCCACACGGACGATGGCAGCGTCTCGCTGGCTATACAGGCTGGGAAGGCGCACACGGGAGCACAGCAGGGCACACGGCTCCGGAGGCCCCGTGCGTCTCGCACGTTCTGCAGGTCAAGGTCTCGGATGGTGTCGGTCCTGGCACGCCGGTCCGCAAATCGGCCGGGAGCCCCAGCCTCCCCCTCTCCAGCTGCCGGCCATACGTGACGACGGTTCACCAGATGGGCTACCAAGGCTCGCCTCGCGCCCCCTATCCTGTGATCTACGCAACAGCGTGGGGGGAATGGGTGATTGAGGCAGAAGTCAGCACTCCGCTAGGGCCACTCCGGGGAGAGCTTCCCAAGAAGCAACGAATGGAGATGCTTCAGGACAGCTACCTGAGGGCCGTGGCGGCTGCAGCCGGATGCACGATGGCGAAACCGGAACCCGATGACGGAATCGACTGGGTCCTGTCGCACGCCTCGAACGCCCATACAGCAGATTGCCAGATCGATCTCAAGATACAACTCAAGAGCACTTGGACCAGCGGCCCGAACCCAAAGAACGGGTTCGTCTCAGTGAACCTCTCAAACAATCGACTTAAATTGCTTGCGCAGAGCCCAGTAATTGTTCATCGCATCCTCGTGGCCATGATCATTCCGGAAGACGTGGCCAAATGGGTCGAGGCGAGCCACGACATTTTCTCCCTGCGCCATTGTGCATACTGGAGTAGCGTTACAGGGCTCCAGCCGTCGGGAGTTGAGAATACGGCTGTCAGGGTGCCGACCAGTCAAATATTTGACGATAAGGCACTCTGTGACATAATGGCCCGTGTTGGAGTAGGGGGGACTCCTTGACTGCGCCTGATTTCCGCGAGGTTGCCCAACATTTGACCGACTCTCAGTTGGCGATCGCTTTGCAGGCGAACGGGTGGGAGAGGTACGGAGGGCAAGCCCTTTCATATAGTCGATGGCGTCCCGCAACGACAGAGGGTGAATCAATTCGTGGCCTCCTACTACCCGAAAATCGGGATGCCGGAGACTATTTTGAGCTGCTGAGTCAAGCTGTAGCGCGAGCCTGGAATCTCGGAGACAATCAAATCCGATCCATCTTGAGGCGTGCGGCTTCTGTGCGCGCACTCGGCGATGAGATGAAGTTCCATAAGGAGTCAAGGACAAGGCGGGGTACGATCGCCTGGACTGCGGGTGAGGATCTACTTGCAGGCGCGCATAAATCAATGACGGTCGCCGCCAAGACGCGCAGGTCGAAGGCTGCTTACTACGGAAACTCAAACTCCTACCTAGCGAAGTCCTTCCTCGATTCAGTGCTCATGGGGCAGACGGAAGTCGGCAGTTACGTCGTAACTGCCTACGCTCCCCCAGATGAAGTCTTTACGGAGCGCAAGGTCCCTGCCAACGGCGCGATTCCCCTCATCGGGACCCACAGCGGTCGCGAAATTACCCAAGGCCTAGTGTCCGTCCTTGAAGCAGCAAGAGAGTCCGTCGACCATTTCAACGAATCCGGCTCCACGAGCGGGTTCATAGAATATGTCGGACGCGGTCTCTGTTACGAACTCACCCAGGCTGTTCGCAGCCTAATTCGAGACTCCGATGGTGCCGAAGTTGAGGTGGAGTTCAATTCGGCCGAAGATCTTCTTTCAGGGGGCTCCGGAGAAAGGCGAAAGCTCGAATTTTCGCCGGCAGACTACAGTGCACTCGAAACTGCAGGCACACTTCTGGCTGCTACGGCACAGGTCGAGTTTGTTACCGTCCTTGGCACGGTAACGCTTCTGGAGCGCCCGAAGCCGGGGAGTCCAGGAGTAGCTCGACTCGATGTAGTCGGCGGGACGGCCGCACGCAAAATGCGAGTGCGCCTGAAAGTTGAGGACTACGACATGGCGGTGGACGCACACCGCAACAATCTAGCTTTGCGTATCTCGGGGCGGCAGGAGTTGGAAGGAAACTTCTATTGGCTTTACGATCCGCAAATCATTGAGCTAGTTCGACTTGCCCCCGACGAAGTGGGTGCCTCGTTGGAGGCGCATCCGCAAGACCCACTCTTTTAGGACGCGGCGTGCAGCGCGGGAAATGGAGCACACACTCAGCATCCTCCAGGTGGAGGTGGCCGATCTCGTCGAGCCGTTGTGGGCCGGCGACCTGGAGGAGGCCCGACGTGTGGCCAGCCCCCTTCACGCCGACGTGGGGAAGGCTCCTGTGCGACACCGCAGCACTTTAAGCCCACGGCATCCCCGACCCTTCTGATCCGTAGCTCTAGCCAGACCGGTCAGCGAAGGTCATACCGTCCACTTCAAGGCTCCGGAGGAGCGCTACCGGACGCAGGCGATTGCTGGGGTTGCGGTACCTGCTTGCTGTACCGCAGGATCGCGACGGGGTGACCATGGAACGGCATGTGTTGGAACAGCTGTTGGCCGGTGGCGACGAGGCGTCCGCGCTCGCTCTGGCCGCCCTCCGCAGCGGCGCCACCTACGACGTGGGAGACAGGGCACATCCCGCAGTGCGGCATGCCGGAGTGTTCGGGCACCGACTTCAGCGCATGCGAATGCACGGACTCGAACCTCTTGGGCTGGAACGAGCAGTGCAACTCCTCCGCGAACACGACCGGCCGGTGCGCGTAGGCCTGATCGATTCCGCCGATCGAGAATGGACCTTTCTGCTCTTCCTCACCGAGGACGGCAGCGCGCTGGTGGCCTGCGCCGGCTGGCAGCCGGTTACTAGGCAATCACCGCTCTAGGAGTTCGATCCTCGCCTCATCCCGGCTGATCCGCAGCTCCCGTGTGATCGGTCAGCGGCGATCATTCCGGCCGCTACCGACCGAGCGCCGAGACCATCGGTGCCACTGGCCGGTGAGGAACCTGTTGCAGGCCATCAGAAGAGCTAGGCACAGGATGAGCAATCCCAGCCCTTGGAAGAGCTCAACGCTCAAGCCCCGGTGGGAGTAGGCAAGCAGACCACAGGCCAGGGCGAGGACCACGAAGGCCAGGGTGAGAACGAATGCGAAGAACACAACCAGCGGACGTAACGCGTGCATGCTCGCCTCTCTGTTCGGCTCAGAGTTCGGGACCCTAGCAGCCTGTCCCAGTAGCTCAACCCACCACCTACCCCAACTCCCATCCCGTCTGCCGTCGACCCACACGTATGTGGAGCGGGCGCGGTGCCGGGCGTCCAGGTGGAGCGCCCAACTGGACGTACGACCTGGACGCCCGGTGCCGTGGCTGCTCGGCTTGCCTGGGTCGATGGCAGACGGGATGGGAGTTCCCCCGCCTCAGCCCCCATGCGGCCGGCACTCGCGAGCGGTGCCCCGGCCATCCCGGAGTCGGAGCGCCCCCGCCGGAGGCATGTTCGGTGAGGGAGGGAACCAGCGGCCCGTAGGGCTCGACTCATGCCTTCGGACCTATCCCGTCTTGCAGGGGCGGGCGGCGGCGCAGCGCGCGCGGAGCGGGCCGAAGGCAGGAGCGTCGCGCGGAGCGGAGCCGGGAAGCCCGCCCGGCGGAGCGGAGCGCAGCCGGGTGCCTTGATGAGGTAGAGAAACCTGTAACAGGTCCGCGTGGCTCCTACGGCGAAGCCGTGGGGAAGGCCCCGGCAATGGCGTGCATAGCGTCGGTGCGGCGTCGGCTCCCGCCTCGGCGAAGAGCGCGGCCTTGTGAGGCTTGTTGGCGTAGGCCACCACCGTTGCCGCCGGCGGCGTGAGCAGCCTGGACGTCGGCGAGCGAGTCACCAATGAGGGTGCAGTCCGCTACCCCACCCGCACCCGCTCCGCCGCCATAATGATCGGGACCGGGTTGGGCTGCATCGGGTGGGCAACGTTTCCGCCGTCGCCCGTCATCCTCACACTTGCCTCCCTCCCCGCCCCCTATTCCCCCTTCAGCAGCCTGCTTGTGAACCCGCGTCGGCACAGCTGTTCGTATGCCTCGATCACGTCGTTCGGCACCTGCTGGCTGATCATGAACCCCTGTTCCGGGTAGAGCAGAAGCCGCTGCAAAGCGCCCACAAGCATGTCGATCACCAAGCGGGCGTCCCCGATGGAGCTCACGTACTCCTCCAACGTCATCGGGCTCGAAGCGCTGACGATCTCGACTTCGGGCCACAGTTGCCGCGCCGTGGCGTATGCCCGTCGTTCCTCGTAGGGCTTGCTGATCAGCAGTACGGAGGAAACCTCCACCCCGGCTTCTCGGAGGAGTTCGCGGCTGAAGCGGATGTTCTCGCCGGTGTTCCGAGCGCGCGGCTCCACCAGTACGGCTGAGCTGGGGACCCCCAGTTCGATCGCTCGCTCCTGGTAGTGGACGGCCTCGCCGCGCGGCATCCGTTCGCGCGTCGTGGGGCTGGTGGCTCCGGTGAACAGGAGTAGCGGAGCCATGCCTCGGCGGTACAGATCGACCGCGGTGTCCGCCACCCCCAGGTCGTGGCTGCCCAGCCCGATGGCGACCGAGCAGGGCCGCGGCATGTGGCCCATCTGGTGGTAGTCCCACAAGCGCCGAGTGTCTGCCCAGTCCTGCGCCGAGATCACGACTGGCCTTCCCCGTCATTCGCCGAGTCGGGGACCTTGAAGTCGTACTCCCAGGCGAACCGCGACGCAGCGTGCACTCCAATGGCGAACTCGACCACTGTGCCGGATGCGGTGCAGGTCGTGCGATGCAGCTCCACGACTGGTTCGCCGGCCGGAAGCTGGAGAAGCTTCACCTCGTCCGCCGTGGGGGTCCGGGCGAAGATCCGTTCCTTCATGTGGTCGATCTCGTAACCCGCGTCGTACAGGACGCGGAACCCGCCACCTCGGCCGGCCGGGCCAGGCGTCGGATCCACCAGACGCGTACCTTCAACGTGCTCGGGCCGGTAGTAGCTGGTCAGCGTATGCGTCGGCTGGTCGCCTTCCTTGACCAGCCGTGCACGTGCGTAGACCGGAGCCCCCAGCGCGAGACCGTGTGCGGCTGCCACCTCGGCTGACGCTTCAACGAGGCTGACCGACTGGGTCTGTTCGTTGCGGCGGTACGCCCGGCCGGAGGCCACACGGTCCGCGATGAACGCCACTTCGTCGCCGTCGCGCCACTTGGCCTTGTCGTACCGGGCGATACCCAGGCGCTTCAGTGGAACCTGGTGCCGCACGACGGTGCCGTGGCCGCGGGACGAGGTGACAAGACCTTCAGCTTCCAGGGCCTTGTAGGCGGCGTGGACGGTGGCCTTGGAGCCCTTGCCCTGATCGACCTGTTCTCGGATGTGGGGCAACTGCTGTCCAGGCCGGTAGACACCGCTTCTGATCTCTTCGGCCAGCCTGTCCGCCAGCTCTCGCCACTTGGGCGCCATCACGAACTCCTCTCGACGGAATCTAGTCAAGCACAGTCCTAGGACTAGACAGTCCTAGGACTGTGCGCCACTATTTCTCTCAGCGACGCAGTCCTAGGACAGCGAGCCAAAATGGGCTCACTAGGGCTGCCTGACATTGGGAGCATCCATGCCCGCTTTCAAGATCGACCTCTCGACCGCCGTCGTCTTCGTCGCGACCGCTCCCACGCCGAAACTCGTGAGCAAGCAGACCGGTGAGCGGGCCACCGACCGGGAGACCGGTGCGGGTCTGTCCACGGTCGGCCTGCTGATCTCGGACGAGGGGGAGGGCAACCTCTACCAGGTGACCGTCCCGGAGACCGGACTGCCCGCGGGGCTGGTGCCGGGCATGCCGGTGTCGGTGATCGGGCTGAAGGCCCGGGACTGGGAGAACACGTTCAACGGCCAGACCCGGCACGGCATCTCGTTCCGTGCCGTCGCCCTCACCACCGTCGGGGCCTGACCGTGGCTGACCTGACGACCTTATGGGACGTCGCCGTCCCCCTGGCCGGGGCCGGTGGAGGCCTCCGCTACGCGAAGGCCCGCGCGCCGCGCGTGTACTGGTCGCTAGTGGGGTTGCCGGTGGCGCGGGTGCGGTTCGCGGTGACGTATCGCTCCACGATGGACGTGTGCGGGCTGACAGTGCAGCCGTCGCGCCTGCGGGCGTTCCTGGTCCGCAACGTCACCCGGCACGGTGACGTCCAGCCCGTCCCGCCTCGGGTCCGCCGCGTCCGTCCCTCCGCGACCGGGATGCGGGTCACCCTGCGGCTGCCGGCCGGACTGGAGCCCGCCGACGTGATGGCGGCCTCGGAACGGCTGCGGCACGCCTGGGGCGTCCGCTCGGTCAACGTGATCGAGGTCCGGCCCGGGTTTGTCGAGCTGCGGATGACTGGCTACGACGTGCTCCAGCGGGTGAGGATGCCGCGCCGCCTGCCTTCCGGGCCGATGACGGTGGCGGTCGCGCTGCGGGAGGACGGCACCGCGTTCGTCCGGGACTACCTCAAGGTCCCCCACGCCCTGACGCTCGGCGCCAACCAGTCGGGCAAGTCCATGTATCAGCGCAACCTCGTTGCCGGCCTTGCCCGGCTGCCGGTCGCCCTCGTCGGCATCGACTGCAAGCGCGGGGTCGAGCAGCGGCGTTACGCCCCGCGCCTGTCGGCTCTCGCGGTGACGCCGGACGAAGCCGCGGGGGTTCTGGACGCGCTCGTGGACGACATGGAGACCCGATTCGACCTGCTGAGCGAGTACGGGGCCGCCGACATCTGGGGGCTGCCCGAAGAGGTCCGGCCGGTGCCGGTCGTGCTGCTGGTGGACGAGATCGCGGAACTGTTCCTCGTCGCCGGAAAGAAGGACGAGGAACGCCGGGACCGGATGGTCACGCAGATGATCCGGCTCGGGCAGATGGCCCGCGCCGCCGGAATCTACCTGGAGATCTGCGGCCAGCGCTTCGGCTCCGACCTCGGCAAGGGCGCCACCACGCTCCGCGCCCAGCTCACCGGCCGCGTCGTCCACCGCGTCAACGACAAACAGACCGCCGACATGGGCCTCGGCGACATTGCCCCGGACGCGGTGATCGCGGTGACCACGATCCCGCCCGACCGCCCCGGCGTCGCCGTGGCCGGCGACTCCTCCGGCGGCTGGTCCCGCATCCGCACCCCCGAACTGAGCGCGGACGAAGCCGGTGAGATCTGCACGCAGTACGCCTACCTGACCCCGGACCTTCCGGCCCTCGCCCCGTACCGGCCGGTGCTCCCCGCCGAAGCCGCGGCGAACGGGTCCGTTCCGCTGGTGAAGCCGATTCCAGCGACAGACTGATCCCTTATCCCCTCGGTTGGCGTGACCGTCTCACGCCAGGTCCCTACCCGACCCATGCCCGAATCCGAAGGGAACCCCATGTCCGCCACGAAGAAGCCCCCGGGCCCGCGTCGCCGTACGTCCAAGCCCGCGTCCACCCCGCCGTCCTGCGGCACCTGCTCCGGCACTGGGGAGACCACGACGACGGTCCGGGTGGGGCGCAAGCGCCGGGAGATCGACGCCACCCAGACCGCGCTGTGCCTGGACTGCCTCGGCACCGGCACCGCCTAACCCCCAGGAAGGAGACGGCCTCGTGTTACGCACCCTCCGCTTCGACGCCGTACTCATCCAAGCCGTCATCGCCGGGGCCCTGTCCTTCGCCCACCTCCACGACCTCGCCGCCGCTGCCGGGCAGGACGGCTGGAAGGCCTGGGCCTACCCGGTCAGCGTCGACCTCCTGTTGGTCGCCGCCTGGCGCCGAATGCGCACCGACGTCGAGAACCGCGATGCCTGGCTGTGGTTCGCCATCGCCCTCATCGCCTCACTCGGCGCCAACATCGCCACCGCCGGGCTCCTCGACCTCCAGAACGTCCCGGCCTGGCTGCGCATCCTCGTCGCCGGATGGCCCGCCCTCGCCTTCCTCGGCGGCACCCTCCTCGCCCACAGCCCGGCACCAGAGCCGAAGGTGCCGGAACCGGAGCCCCTGGATCGGCCTCACAGCGAACCTGAGCCGGAACTCACCGTGGAGCGGATCCCGGAACCGGCCACCGAACTTCCGCCGGCCGAACCCGCCCCGGAAGAACCGGACGAAGAAGCCCCAGCGGAACTTACTCCCGTCGCCAAACCTGCGCCCCCCGCTACCGCTGTGGCCGTTCCGCCTGCGCTGCTCGATCACGCCCGGAAGATCGCGGACGCCCACCGCGTCCAGACCGGCGCCCCGATCGACGCGACGACCCTCCGGACCCGTCTCGGTGTCCCGGCCGCGCTCGCGGACTCGATCGCCCTCCAACTCGCCTGACAGGAGATCGCCACCCATGCGCCCGAAGCACTTCTACAACGTGATCCGCATCGGACCCGTCCGCGTCGGCACCTACCGCGACGGCCTTGGCCGTGCCAAGCACACCGCCGCCTGCACCGCCCCCGAGTGCGGCTTCTCCGCCGACTACTCCAGCCGCGCCGCCGCTGAACTCGCCGCCCGCACCCACCGCTGCAACCCGCGCTGACCCGCGAAGGAGACCCACGTCATGGACGTCCCGCTCTGGCTCGCCCTGATCGTCGTCGGCGCCCTCGGCATCAAGCTCATCCGCCCGCCCTGGTGGCTTGTCGCCGTGATCCTCCTCGGCGGCTACCTCCTCGCCGACAGCTTCCTCGCCCCGATCGCCGACCCCATCACCAAGTAGGGAGACACCGCCATGTTCCGACCGCACATCCCGGTCAACCCGCTCCCGACCGGCATCGTCACCCCGCTTACCCAGACCGCCCCCACCACCGGCGTCGAGTCCCGCCACCAGTCCTCGCCCATGGTCGCCCCGCCGGCCGCCCCGACCCGGCCCACGGTCCAGCTCACCCCCGGCAGCGTTCTCGCCCTCGCCGCCGGCGGCGGTGCCGCGGTCCTGGTCGTCGGCGCCGTCCTCGTCTCGATGCTCCTCGCCGTCGCCATCACCGGCGTCTCCATCGCCCTGATCGCGGTGGTCCTGCGCCTGCTCATCAAGGACCTGCACAAGCACTGAACGGCCCCCGGGGCGGCCTCGGTCGCCAAACTTCCGCCGCCCCGGGCGCCTGCACCCATCCCAGATCCAACGGACCCGAAAGGGAGAGCTTCATCATGCCCGAGCACACCCCTGCCCCGCGCGTCTGCCACCACTGCGACGGCTTCGCCACCGCCACCATCACCACCGGCCTGCTCACCGCCAGCGGCACCCGGGACACCATCCCCGTCCACTGCCCCGCCTGCCGAGGCCTGGGCCACACCGTCCCCGCCGCCCGCGTCCGCGTCGGGAGGTGACGGCTGTGGCTCTCCTCGACTGGCGCTCGCCCGAGCACTTCGACCACACCGGCGACAAGCCCTGCGTGATCTGCACCAAGCCCACCCCGCTTCGCTCCGACCGGGGCAAGCCCGTCCACAAGGTGTGCGCCGAGGAGTGGATCGACAACCACCCCACGAAGGAGGACGGCCAGTGAACACCGCCCTCCCCAACGGCCTGAAGGTGCTGGACCTGTTCTGCTGCCAGGGCGGAGCGGGCATGGGCTACCACCTCGCCGGCTTCGACGTCACCGGCGTCGACCTCGCCCCCCAGCCCCGCTACCCCTTCGACTTCGTCCAGGCCGACGCGATCGAGTACGTCTACGAGCACGGCCCTGAGTTCGACTTCATCCACGCCTCCCCGCCCTGCCAGCGCTACACCCTCGCCCAGCGCATCCAGAACCGCACCCACCCCGACCTCATCGCCCCCGTCCGCGCCGCGCTCGAAGCCACCGGCCGCCCCTGGGTGATCGAGAACGTCGAAGACGCCGCATCCCAGCTGCGTACCCCTGTCACCCTGTGCGCGGCCGCGTTCGGGATGCGGACCTACCGCCACCGGCTGTTCGAGACCGGCGGAGGCTTCGCCCTCACCCAGCCCCGCCACCGCCCCCACACCGCGCCCCTGACCAAGATGGGCCGCCCCCGCGCCGAGGGCCACTTCGCCCACTACGTCGGCAACTTCTCCGGCGTCCAGGAAGCCCGCACCGACATGGGCGTCCCCTGGATGAACCGCGACGGGATCCGCGAGTGCATCCCGCCGGCCTACACCGAACACATCGGCACCGCCCTGCTCGCCTCCCTCCTGGAGGTGGCTGCGTGACCGATGCCGCCACCCTGGCGGGCCTGGACCCGGCCACCCTGAGCGACCTGCTTCGGGTGGCCGGGGCTCCCGGTTTCGACCGCCTGACCGAGCAGATCCGCCGCACCGGCGGCTGCGCCGCCCCCATCCGACTGTCCGGCGGCACCAAGCTCCTCGACCCCGCCACCAAGACCGTGCTCCACGCCTACACCACCGACACCGAACCCGGCGGCGTCCTGCGCGTCGCCTGCGGCAACCGCCGCGCCTCCCGCTGCCCGGCCTGTGCCTGGACCTACGCCGGCGACACCTACCACCTCATCCGCGCCGGACTCGTCGGCGACCGGGCCAAGGGCACCCCCGAGACGATCCGCGACCATCCCCGCGTCTTCGCCACCCTCACCGCCCCGTCCTTCGGCCCCGTCCACAACCGCCCCGGCGCCCGCCCCTGCCGCTGCGGCGTCCGGCATACCGAGGACGCGCCCGAGCTGGGGACCCCGCTCGACCCGGACGGCTACGACTACGCGGGTGCGGTGCTGTGGAACAACCACGCCTCCGAGCTGTGGCGCTACTTCACGATCTACCTCCGCCGCGAGATCGCCGCCCGCGCCGGCCTCACCCAGAAGGCCGCCCGCGAACAGTCCCGGGTCTCCTTCGGCAAGGTCGCCGAGTACCAGAAGCGCGGGGCCGTCCACTTCCACGCCGTCATCCGCTTCGACGGACCCGACGGGCCCGAGTCCCCGCCGCCCGCCTGGGCGACGCTCGATCTCCTCACGGACTCCATCCGGGCCGCAGCCGCCCGCGTCCGCGTCGTCGTCCCTGCCGCCCCGGACCACGGGATCGCGGACGAGTGGGAGCTGCGGTGGGGCGAGCAGCTCGACGTCCAGCCCATCGGCGCCTTCGGGAACGGCGAAGAGCTGACGGAACAGGCGGTCGCCTCCTACGTCGCCAAGTACGCCACCAAAGCCGCCGAGACCACCGGCACCGTCGACCACCCCGTCGGCAACAAGGAGGCACTCGTCCTCCTCGGCGTCCCCGACCACCCCCGTCGGCTCATGGAAGCCTGCATGGACCTCGACCGCGCCTACCCCGACCGGCGACTGAGGGCCTGGGCTCACATGCTCGGCTTCCGCGGCCACTTCTCCACCAAGTCCCGCCGCTACTCCACCACCCTCGGCGCCTTACGCCAGATCCGCGCCGACTACCGCGCCGCCCAGCAACGCGCATCCCTCGGCCTGCCCGACCCCGACGAGAACCCGGAAGCCACCCTCCTCGTCATCGCCCACTGGTCCTACGCCGGCCACGGCCACACCCCCGGTGAGTCCTGGCTCGCCGCCAACATCCGCCGCGACATCCAGCACAACCGCGAGATCGCCCGCGAAGGCCTACACGACCAGCTCGCCCTGGAAGGAGACGTGTCCTGACCACCGCGACCGCCGAACTGCTGACCGTGCCCGAGGTCATGCAGCGGCTCAAGCTCGGGCGCTCGACCGTCTACGACCTGATCCGCTCGCGAAGGCTCGTCTCCATCACCATCGGCCGGGCCCGCCGGATCCCGGCTGACGCCGTCCGGGAGTTCATCGACCACGAGATCGAGGAGGCTGCCTGATGGCGACCCAGCGCAAGCGCAACCCCAACGGCGCCGGGACCATCACCCAGCGCAAGGACGGACGGTTCCAGGCAGCCGTCTACGTCCTCCAGCCCGACGGAACCCGCGCCCGGAAGTTCGCCTACGGCAAGACCTGGGCCGAGTGCGACGTGAAGCGCCGGGAACTGCTCGCCAAGGTGGACCAGGGCGTGCCCGTGCCCACTCGTTCAGCCAAGCTCTCCGAGTGGCTGCCGTACTGGCTCGACAACGTCGTGAAGCCTCACCGCAAGCGCACCACCTTTGCCAAGTACGAGATCCACGTGCGGCTTTACCTCGTCCCGCTGCTCGGCTCGAAGCGTCTGGAGTCGATGAGCGTGGCCGATGTCCGGCGGGCCCTGGCGCAGTTGCAGAAGAAGACAAGCGCGGCGACGGCCAAGGAGTCGCACCGGGTTCTGCGGACCGCCCTCACCGCGGCGTGCCGTGAAGAGCTGGTGAGCCGGAACGTGGCCACCCTGGTGGAACCGCCCAAGGTCGACTCGCCGGAGATGGACCCCTGGAGCCTCCAGGAGACGCTGGACTTCTTGGCTGCCGCGCGGGCGGACCCGCTGTACCCGGCGTTCGTGATCGCCATCGCGCTCGGCTTCCGGCGCGGGGAGATAGCCGGTCTGCGCTGGGAGAACGTGGATCTCGACAAGCGGGAGATCCGCGTGCGGACACAGCGGCAACGGGTCGGCGGAGAGGCGTACGAGGACGATCCCAAGGGTCGTCGGCGCCGGCAGACGCTGCCGCTGCCCGGGATCTGCGTCGCTCCCCTTCGCTGGCAGCGAATGAAGCAGGCGGCCCAACGCGCGAAGGCGGGCGACTCCTGGCAGGAGACCGGGTACGTCTTCACCACCCGGACCGGGCGGCCGATCGAGCCGCGCAATGTGTACCGGTCGTTCACCCGCGTGGCCAAGGACTCCGGGCTGCGGGTGATCCGGCTGCACGACGCCCGGCACGGGACTGCGACGCTGCTGACTGCCGCCGGCGTACCGCCCCGGGTCGTGATGGAGATCCTCGGGCACTCGCAGATCGCCGTGACGATGAACGTGTACACCCACGTCGTCCAGGACACCCAGCGCGAGGCTATCGGACACATAGACCGGCTCCTCAGGCACCAGCCTGCCAGAGGCTGATATCCCCCTATCCGAACACCCTTGAGGGCCTCGACCTACTCAGGCCGAGGCCCTCAAGACATTTAGCGGGGCAGCCACAAAACAGATCTACTCTCGCGGGATTTCGGGAGCTTCATGAGGTCGATCACCCTGTCCCGCTATCCGGTACTCCACCCCATCAATCGGGTAACTTGGCTGCACATTTCCGACTTCCGCAGGACACACCCGCACAGACACCCATTCGCCCTGACTGACGCCGGGCAGACCCAAAGCCTCTGCGATCTCTCTATGCTGCCGCTGATACCCGAGGATGAGAATCCCGTCCTCACGGAGATCCAGTCTGGCATCACGCACTCTCTTGGAGCTGTCTTCCTGGGAGGCCACCGTCTGAACCGTTGTGCGGTTTACCAGCGTCTTCTGCAGGCGGCGGAAAAGCTCATTGACGCGCTTCTGCCCACTGCTCGAAGAGGCGAATATGGCATTCACCGCGTTGAGGTCTGCTCGACGCAGCTCCATGAGCTGGTTGCGCGGGTACTCGGCCTCTCTGACCAGCCACCTGATGGATGACTTGCCAGCCGCCCGGAACGACCTCTTGCTGTCACGGGTAGCCCCCGGCCTGAGCAGATCCGCCCGGGCTCGCACCACCCCGACACTGAATCTGGAACTGTCCTCAGACGCCTGCATCACCAGGCATATTTTTTCCACGTTCTTTGGCGCAATCATCCACTCGCCGGCCGCGCTGAACTTGGCGTCAACCTCATGGCCCGCGATCAGATAGTCAAGGTCAACTCCATGACCGAAATCAAATTCTTCCCGCGCAAGAATCTCAGCCTTGGCGCCAAGATACGATCGCTCGACGTTAGACACCTTGCCATCAAGAAAGTTGTAGCGCTGAGTGCGTCGGCCATCCAAGATCTCATCAACGGATCTCCGGAATACCTGACCAAATCGATCAGAGAGGCTTCCCCGACCTTTCTCTTTAATGGCCGCTACCACTTCATCCAGCGCCGAATCAGAGTCCGCGCTAGCCCCAGCCAAATTGGATGCGGCAGCAGAATCCCCTGCCACATCAAAAAGAAACCCGTCCGGCACAGTCCCCCCTAGCAGCGGATGATCTTCCACTGTGATCCTAGGCCCCGCGCTGGCCAGCCAAGGGGCTATTCTTCTGCCCCGGCAGGGGGGCTGGCTGATCTGGTCCGGGGCGCATCGCCGGCGGCTTGAGTCTCCGCGGGGGTCGCTGGGCTATCCCTGCCCGTCCCCGTTGATGTCAGCCGTGGATGCAGAAGACCCCCAACCATGATCGGTTGGGGGTCTTCTTGCTGGTGGGCGTGGACGGTTTCGAACCGCCGACATCTGCTTTGTAAGAGCAGCGCTCTACCCCTGAGCTACACACCCGTGGACGAGTGGACAGCCTACATGCAGGGCAGACCCCCCACGCAATCCCGTTCCCTTGGGGGAGAATGGACCGGGGCACGGGTGGACGGGGTACGGGAGAGGGATTGTGACGACGGCATCCCGGCGGTGGTTCGGCGGGCGGGACGAGGGTCGGCGGGCGGATGCGCAGGCGGCGAAGGATGCCGCCGCGGCCGCGTTCTACGAGCTGGACACCGCGCAGCGGGATCTGCGGATCTCCATCGAGACCATCTCCGCCGCCGACGGGTCTCCCGCGGCGCGGCAGGCCGCCGAGGGGTTCGCGGCACTCGGGCGGCGCATCGACGAGGTCAGCCACACCTACATCGAGGCCGTCGACGCGCACGACCTGGACCGGGTCGACCTGGAGGGCTCCGTCGCCGCGCAGGCGCGGCAGCAGCTGACCCGGGCGCGGGACGAGCTGGTGCGGGTCAAGGGGGAGCTGGAGCGGTTCGCGCAGGGGTTGCAGCCGCTGCTGGACAAGGCGGAGACGCAGCTGGCGCGGGTCGCGCCGGCGCGGGAGCGGGCGAGGGCCGCGCTACTGGCGGCGAGTGAGGCGCTGGACGCGGTGCGGGCCCAGGGGATGCGGGCCGACGACCTGGCGGCGCGGCTCGCGGCGCTGGGGCCGGAGCTGACGAAGCTGAACCAGGGTGCGGCCCTGCACGGGGTGCAGGAGACCGTGCAGCGTGCCGACCGGATCCTGCGGGACGCGGAGGGCGTGCGGGCCGAGGCGGCGCGGCTGCCGGAGCGGGCCGCGGAGATCGACCGGCGGCTCGTGAGCCTGCGGACCCGGGCGCAGGCGCTGCGCAACCGGGCGGATCGGGTGGATCCGGTCCTCAGCGAACTGAGGCGCCGGTTCAGTGCGGCCTGCTGGCAGGACCTCCAGCACGTCCCCGACCAGGCGGTACGGGACGTCGCGCAGGCGGAGGACCGGCTGGGGGAGGCTGCCCGGGCGCGGCAGGAACAGCGCTGGGCCGACGTAACGGCACTGGTCGAGGCGGTGCGGGCCGCGCTGGACGCCACCGACGAGGCGGTGTCGGCCGCACAGGACCGGCTGACGCGGCTGGAGGCGGTGGCGCGGGACCCGAAGGCCGAGGTGGAGCGGACCCGCTTCGCGATCCGGGACGCGCAGCGGCTGGCGATGGCCGGCCGGAGCGTGCCCGATCCGCGGCACGCCCGCCCGCTGGACGAGTCGGTGGCGCGGATGGAGCGGGCGCTGGCCGGGCTGGAGGGGCGGCACCCGGACTACTGGCACTTCCTCCAGGAGCTGGAGGAGGTCCGGGCGGCGGTGGGCCGGGTGGTGTCGGACATCCGCGACCAGCGCGCCGTGGGGTAGCCAGGGCGCGGGCGGCGGCGGATGCTGGAACGGAACAGCGGACTGAGGAGGGCGCCATGGCTGCCCACGCTTTCCACCGGCCCCGCACGCGGCGGGAGGCTCCCCCCGTACCCCACGAGCCGTATGTGGCGCACGCGGCGTACGGGTGCACCGAGCCCCACGAGCACTACGCGCCCTACGTGCCCCACGAGCCGTACGAGCCGTACGGGCCGCCGCCGGAGCGGCAGGGGCCGCGCCTGGTGGAGCGGATGCTGCACCCGGTCAACGCCCGGCTGAACGAGCACCTGCCCACCGACCACAAGCTCAGCAGGGTGTACCGGGTCGGCGCGGGCCTGACCGGGCTGCTGCTGGTGGCGTTCGGCATCCTGGGGCTGATCGACCGGATCGGCTTCTTCGACACGGGCGGCGACACGGTGCTCGCCCTGAACACGAACGGGGCGCTGAGCGTCCTGTCGATCTGTATCGGCGCGCTGCTGTTCGCCGGGATGGTGATCGGCGGAACCTTCGCCTCCACCCTGAACATCGTGCTCGGCATCGCCTTCATCGTGAGCGGGTTCGTCAACCTCGCCCTGCTGGACACCGGCCTGAACTTCCTGGCGTTCCACATCCAGAACGTGCTGTTCAGCTTCGTCGTCGGCGTGATGCTGATGTGGTTCGGGATGTACGGGCGGGTGGGCAGCGCCCTGCCGCACGACAATCCCTACTGGCGCGCCCGCCACCCGGAACAGGCGGCGCGCGAGACCCGGGTCCGCGAGGGATTCCGGTCCGGGCACCGCACTGCGTAGCCTGTGCGCATGCCTCGTTACGAATACCGCTGCCGGACCTGCGACGACACCTTTGAGGTCAGCCGGCCGATGGCCGAGTCGTCCGCGCCCGCCGACTGCCCCGCCGGGCACGCCGACACCGTCAAGCTGCTCTCCGCCGTCGCCGTCGGCGGGACCAGCAGCGCCCCCGCGGCCGCGCCCGCCGGCGGGGGCGGCTGCTGCGGCGGGGGCGGCTGCGGCTGACGGACCCGGAACGCCTCAGCGCTTGCGCGAGAGGGTGAGGCCGTCCGAGATCGCCAGCAGGACGGAGTCCATGCGGGTGTCGGCCATGGCGTGCTCGTTGAACGCGCGGACGCTCGCCCCCCTGCTCTGCGGCGACTCGTCGAGGACGGTGCCGTGGAACAGGGTGTTGTCGGTGACGATCAGACCGCCCGGGCGCAGCCTCGGCACCAGTTCCTCCCAGTAGAGGATCTGGTTCTCCTTGTCCGCGTCGACGTACGCCATGTCGATGTGCGGTTCCGCCGGCATGGCGCGCAGCGTCTCCAGCGCCGGGGCGATGCGCAGGTCGATCCGGTCCGCGACGCCGGCCGCCTCCCAGGCCTGGCGGCCGTACGCGGTCCACTCCTGCGAGACGTCGCAGGCGATCAGGCGGCCGTCGGTCGGGAGGGCCTGGGCCATGGACAGGGCCGAGAACCCGGTGAAGGTGCCGACCTCCACGATGTGGCGGGCGCCGGTCAGCCGGACCAGGAAAGCCAGCAGCGGTCCCTGTTCCTCCGCGGACTGCATGCCTGCCGACTCGGGGAACTTCTCCCAGGTGGTCCGCACCAGCCCCCGCTGGATCTCGTCCAGCGGGGGGTTGTGGGCGAGGACGTACTGGTAGAGCTCGTCGGTGATCTTGGTGCTGTTGCCCTTGGTCATGCGGTCAGTGTGCCAACCGCCCGGGGCAGCCCGCGGGTCATGCGGCCGGTGTGCCGACCGCCCGGACGAACTCCCGGACGATCTCCTCGCCCGCCAGGACTCCGGCCGTGCTCAGCGCCGTCACCGTGGGGGCGGTCCAGCCCGCGTCGGCCAGCTCGCCGTGCCCCGGCTGCCAGGCCCGGTCGGCCGCGAGCAGCAGGTCGGCGTCGAGCAGGGAGTCGCCGGCGGCGAGGGTGGTGGCCGCTCCGGTGCGGCGGGCGACCTCGCGCATCGCGGCGCTCTTGGTGAGCGGGCGCGGGACGGCGTAGATCTTGCGGCCCTGGAGGGAGACCGTCCAGCCGCGGGCCTCCGCCCACTCCGTCAGGGCCTTCAGCCACTCGTCGGGCACCAGCGCCCGCTCGACGACCAGGTACGCGAAGAGGTCCTCGGCCAGGCGCGCCTTGCGCAGCCACACCGGGTCGGACACGGCCAGCAGGTGCTGGTGCACCTCCTCCAGAGGGGCGCACTCCGCCGCGAGTCGTCCGGCCACCGCGCGCCGCCAGTCCCGGTCCGGGACCCCGTCCACCAGCAGCTGGCCGCCGTTCGCGCAGATGGCGTACCGAGCCGGGGGGCCGGGGAAGCGGATCCGCTGGTACTGCTTGCGGGTGCGGGTGGTGGTGGGGACGAAGACCGCCGCCGGGTCGGCGGCCAGTTCCGCGAGCAGCGCCGCCGCCGTTTCCGTCATGTAGGACAGCGGCTTGCCCTCGTGCACCTCGACGCACAGCAGCCGGGGGGCCTCCGGGTCCGGCATGGTCAGGGCCAGGGCGGCCGACGAGTAGATGAGCGTACGGTCGAGGTCACTGGCTACGAGGACGGTCTCTTGGCGGGTCACTGGGAGGCCACTGCCTTTCCGTCGGCGCCCGTGGCGCCGCGCGTGAAGCGGGGGTGGATGAGTCCTACACAGGTGTACGGAAGGCCGTCGACCTCCTCGACCGGTACCCCGCGCTGCTCGGCGAGCAGGCGTACGTGGTCCAGGTCGGAGCCGGCCCCGCGCTGGGCCAGGATCTTCCACGGCACGCGGCGCAGCAGCACCCGCGTCGTCTCCCCGACGCCGGGCTTGACGAGGTTCACGTCGTGGATCCCGTACTCCTCGCTGATCCGCTCCACCGCCGCCCAGCCCACCCAGGTCGGGGTGCGGTCGGCGGCGAGGAGCTCCTTCACCTCGGCGGCGACCGCGTCCGCGACCTCGTCGAAGCGGGCGGCGACGGTGTCGACGAAGGCGGCGGAGACATCGGCTCCGGCCAGCTCCCGGTAGAACTTCGCGCCGTGGAAGTCCTGGGGGCCGACCAGGTCGGACCTGAGCACCGTACGCGAGACGAGTCCGGAAACGGTGGAGTTGAGGCAGGCGGAGGGGATCAGGAAGTCCTCGCGGGTGCCGTACGTCTTGACGCAGGAGCCGGGGTCGGCGAGGACGACGATCTCCGGGTCGAAGCCCGGGCCCCCTTCTTCCGGCTGATGGGCGGCGAGGGCCTCGCGCAGCTCGCGGGTGATGGCGCCCTTGCCGGTCCAGCCGTCGACGAAGACGACGTCGGCGGGGTCGTGGTGGGCGGCGAGCCAGCGCAGGGCGTTGGCGTCGATGCCCCGGCCGCGGACGATGGAGACGGCGTAGTGCGGCAGGTCCAGCCCGTGCCGGGCGCGGGCCCAGCGGCGCATCAGTACGCCGACGGGCGTGCCGGCGCGGGCCAGGGAGACCAGTACGGGTGAGGGGGAGCGCTCGGCGAGCACGGTCTCGGTGACGGTGCCGACGGCGCGGGCGATCCGGACGGCCGAGGCGTCGAGCGCGCTGCGGTAGAGCTCCTGGTACTGCGGCGAGGGCTGGTACTCGACGGGCAGGGACTCGGCGTAGTGGGCGCCGCCCGCCTGTATGGCCTCCTCGCGTTCCTCGGTCGGGGCCTCCAGCCGGACGTCCGAGAGGTCCTGGAGGAGCCAGCCGACGTCCTCGGGGGCGTACGAGGAGAAGGCCGGCCCCCGCAGCGGTTCGGGCAGCGGCGGCTCGGTCACGGTCGGCTCCTGCCGGTCTTCGGGTGTGTAGGACGGGACGACGGCCAGGACGACCCGGCCGGTGTGCGGGGCGAGCCGGGCCAGCAGCCCGGCGTGCAGCTCGGGGGTGTCCCCGGCGGAGTCGACGACGGCGACGACGGTGTCGAAGCCGGCACCGGCGACGTTGTAGGCGTAGCGGTCGCCGGGCCCGTCGGCGGGGACGTCGTGCGCGGGGAAGACCAGCCGGGTGCGGATGGCGTAGCCGGGGTCGTCGACGGCGAGGACGGGCGAGCGGGTGGTGGTGGAGAACCGCACCTCGCGGGCCGTCCCGGATTCCTCCAGGGCCCGCGCGAGGCGCAGCGGCGCGTACATCAGCTCCTCGTTGCCGAGTACGAGGACCCTTCCGGGCTCCGCGCCCAGCGCGTCGGCGAGCCGGGCGGCCATGGCGGGCAGGGCGGCCTCCAGCGCCTCGCGGTGGGCGGCGGTGAAGCCGTGGCGGCCGCCGTCCGGCAGCCCGGCGGGCCAGCCGAGCAACACCCGGGTGGCCGGACGCGCCGCGCGGGACGCGCCGGCGGCGAAGGCACCGCCGGTGACCTCGCCGCCTGTGGCCTCGCCGACCTCGCCGCCTGCGGCCACGGCGTCCCCCGCCTCGTACTCCTCGACCAGTGCCCGCCCCTTCTCCAGCACCCCGTCCGGGAGGGAGACCGTCCCGCTGGCCAGGGCGATCAGGTCCACGCGCGCGCCCAGCTCGGCGGCGAAGGCGGTGAGCCGGTCGCGGTCGGCGGCGGAGCGCATGTCCACGAGGGCGACGACCACGTAGTGCGCGCGCGGGTGGCGGGCGTGGAGGTCGCGGATGGTGTTCAGGACCGTGTTGCCGGTGGAGAACTCGTCGTCGACGAGGACCAGCGGGCCGTCCCCCGCCAGCAGCGCGGGGTCCTCGGGCAGCAGGAGGTGCGAGGTGGCGTGCGAGTGGGCCTCCTCGAACCCGCCGGCGGGCCGCATCCCGGGCACCGGGCGGCGCGTGGAGTGCAGGTAGGGGGCGGGTCCCAGGCCGTCGGCGACGCAGTGGCCGAGTCCGGTGGCGGTCTCCGCGTAGCCGAGGACCACCGCGTCGGCGGCGGAGTCGCCGAGCAGCTCGCGGACCCGGACGCCGAGCCCGTGGCCGGCCGCGTACACGGCTTCGGGCGACTGGGGGACGTGCTTGCCCAGCACCTGCGAGACCAGCAGGTGGGCCCGCTTCGGGTTGCGCCGCAGTGCCAGCCCCAGCAGCTCCTTCAGCTCGGGCGACGCGCCGCCGCCGGCTCCGCTGAGGTCCACGCCCAGCCGCTCGGCCACCCAGGTTCCCGACCACAGCGTGTCGATCGTCTTGCCCTTCCTCGTCATCGCCGGCCCGCTCACACCTGGAGTCCGGCCGTCAGGAGGTCGACGAAGCCGACCTCCTCCTTCGCCACACCGAAGACCTCGGCGCGCAGCATGGTGCGCTCGGCCCAGGCCCGGTGGGGCTTCACCTCGTTCATCTTGTTCGTATAGGCGGAGCGCATCACTCCGCCGCCGCCGCGCTCGGGGCGCAGGATGTCCTGGGCGTCGCTGAACTCCTCGTGGGAGACCACCGACAGCGCGTGCACCGGCGTGACGTGGGCCGGGTGGATGCAGGTCTTGCCGAGCAGCCCGTTGGCCCGGTCGAGCTCGATCTCGCGGAGCAGGCCGTCCAGGTCGTGTTCGATCAGGGCGGTGCGCAGTTCCTCGACGCCCTCCTCCAGGAAGGGGCTGCGGCGCAGCTGCGGCTTGAAGAGGCGCTGCTGGCTGCGGAAGTACTCCCAGACGGGGCCGGTGACGGTGAAGCCGGTGCCGTCGGCGCGGCTGAGGACGTTGACCACGTCGGCGATGACGCCGGCGACGATCTGGACGTCGTAGGCGGTCATGTCGGGGGTGCGGCGCAGTCCGTACACGGAGCAGAAGTCGGTGACGCCCAGGCGCAGGGCGAGGACCCGCTCGCGGTGGCGGTTGACGGTGCGCTTGATGCCGGCGAGGGCCTCGACGCGGGTCTCCAGGTGGAGGAGGTCGGGGGTCTCCAGGACCGGCATGGCGTACAGGCGGGGCAGTCCGGCGGCGGCCTCGGCGTGGGCGACTGCGTCGAGGAAGGCCGTTCCGCGGCTTTCGGTGAACTTCGGTAGTACGAATCCGGCCAGGTTCCGGACGTGGCCGCCGAGCCGCCGGACGAGGTCGGGTATCTGCTCGGGGGTGCGCACGCGGATGAAGAGGAGCGGGAGCCCCGCGGGGCCGGGGCCGTCGGCGTCGAGGGCCGCGAACTGCCGGACGAGGTTCTCCTCGCCGTCCACGACCTCGGCGTCGCTGATGGAATCCTCCAGGCAGAGGACCATGGAGACGACGCCCCGGCCGGCCTGCTTGCGGATGTCGTCGGCCAGCCTGGGCCGGATGGCCGGGCTGTAGAGGGTGGCTCCGAGCGCGGCCGCCAGGGTGCGGGCCGGGGAGGCCAGGTCGAACTCCGCCGGCTCCTGGTGGAAGAGGTCCCTGCGGACGGTGGGCGATATGTGCCCGAAGTGACGCATGTGCTTCCCCCGTACTGCCTCGGCGGCCCAACTGGCGTGGCCGGTAATAGTACGTACGAACGCGAGTCAAGAGTTCCTCAAGCACATGAAGTTCAGGTAACCCTCTTGCACCATGCCCAGCTCTCGCGTTCGGGACAAGGCCCTACGGGGGGCCGCATTGTCCCGGTCGGGCCCGGGAGGGCAGGATGACGGGCATGACGCACGCGATGCAGAAGGGCTCCAACATCCCGGTGACCGCCACGGCGGTCCGGGCGGTGCTGCGCTGGACCACCGGACCCGAGGTGCCGGACGTGGACGCCTCCGCGCTGCTCGTGGGAGCGGACGGGCGCGTGCGCTCGGACGAGGACTTCGTGTTCTACAACCAGCCCCGGCACCCCTCGGGGTCCGTGTGGCGGCTGGGCAAGAAGCAGGTGGGTGACGGGGTCACCGACGCGGTCCAGGCGGACCTGCGGGTGGTGCCGCCGACCGTGGACCGGGTCCTGGTGGTGGCCTCCGCCGAGGACGTGCCCTTCGAGCAGGTCCGCGACCTGCGGATCCAGCTGTACGACGCCACTCCGGGCGGCGCTCCCGAGCCGCTGGCCCACTTCGACGTCCGCCCGGAGACCGGCGCCGAGACGGCGCTGATCTGCGGGGAGCTGTACCGCCGGGGCGAGGGGTGGAAGTTCCGCGCACTGGGCGAGGGCTACTCCGACGGCCTGGTGGGGCTGGCCACCGACCACGGGATCTCCGTCGACGAGAACGCCGCCGAGGCGGCCGCCTCCGCCCCGGAGCCGGCCCCGGCCGCCGCCGTCGCCCCCGGGGGCGACCAGACCGCCGCGATGCGCCCGCCGGCGGCGGCTCCGGTCACCCAGGCCCCGCCGGCCGCCCAGCCCGCCTACGGGTACCCGCAGCCGGTGTCCCCGGTCCCGGTGCCGGCTCCGGGCGGGGACCCGTCGTTCCGGCTGCCGGTGCAGGGTCCGCAGTTCATCCGCCGCTGACGGGGCGGGGGCCCGCCCGGCCCCCGCCGGCCCCTTCCCTGCCCGTGCCCGGCCCCCGACCGGGGACCACACCCGGCTTCAGGCCTTGGTGCTCTTGTAGCCCCGGCCCCACTGGAGCCCCCAGCCGTACAGCCGGTCCAGCTCGGCCTGGAACCCGTACACGAACTTCACCTCGCGGCGCACGACCAGCTCGCCCTTGACCTTCTCCACGGACAGGACCGCGCAGGAGCGGGCCTGCGGGTGCCGCTCGTCCAGCGGGATCTCGATCCTGGGCCCGGCGGTCGGGTACAGGGTGACCAGGGCGTGGGTCCGGTCGAAGGCCGGGGTCTGGTCGTAGATGTAGACGAAGACCAGCAGCCGTTTGATCTCGTCGGCGTGGTCGAGGTTGATGTAGAGGGTCTCCCCCGAGGCCGAGCCGAACCGGTCGTCCCCGCTGAGCTTCACGTACGGCGGGTCGTTGAGGTCCCCGAGCAGGTTGCCCAGGGGCTGTACGGCGCCCCGGGTACCGTCGGTCAGCTCGTAGAGGCAGCCCATGTCCAGGTCCACGTTGACCATGCCCTGGGTGTGGGCCTGCACCATGTCGGGTTTGAAGAGTTTGAACGGGTGCCGGAAGAGCTGCCCGCTCTGGCCGGAGCGGCCGCCGAAGTCGGAGGTGCGCATCCGCCAGGAGAGGTTCACGCGCAGGTTGCCGTGAACGGCCTGCTGTTTGGTGAGCGACACCGTGGGCTGCCGCTTGGTGAGCTCGATGGCGTTCGACGAGGCGTTGCCCGAGTCGAAGCCCATGGCGCGAGCGCCCCTGATCCCGTCGAAGAACCCCATGTTCCAACCCCCCAGGTCGGTCCGTGCAGCGGAGAATGCGGCGGGGCGGCCGCGCGGTCCAGTGGATCCGCGCGGCCGCCCCGTCGTTACCGGAAGCGTTCCGCAATCAGGGCCGGGTCACACCCCGGCTCCGACCTCCGCGGGGCTGTCGCCGCCCTCGGCCTCCAGCCGCTTGTTGCGGCGTACGGAGGACCAGAAGGACCAGGCGATGAGAACGACGCCGACGAGGCCGGTGATGACCTCGTTGATCTCGTACTGGATGGTGACGAGCAGGATCACGGCGAGGGCGCCGATCGCGTAGTGCGCGCCGTGCTCCAGGTAGACGTAGTCGTCGAGGGTGCCCTGGCGGACCAGGTAGACCGTGAGCGACCGGACGTACATGGCACCGATGCCGAGGCCGAGGGCCATCAGCACGATGTCGTTGGTGATGGCGAAGGCGCCGATGACGCCGTCGAAGGAGAAGGAGGCGTCGAGCACCTCCAGGTAGAGGAACATGAAGAACGCGGCCTTGCCGGCCATGGCGACGGCCGAGACGGGCTTGCCGCTCTTCTTGGCCGCTTCCTCCGCCTCGTGCTCGGCCTCTTCCTCTTCTTCGAGCTTGTTCTCGAAGTAGCCGGAGAGACCACCGACGATCATGTAGGTGATCAGGCCGAGGACACCGGAGACCAGGACGGTCTGCGCCTTGTCCACGTGGGTGCCGCCGTGCTGGTGGGCGTTGGCGGCGAAGGTCATCGAGGTGATGACCAGGACGATCAGCGCGATGCACGCCGACAGCATGTCGATCTTGCCGAGCTTGGCGAGCGGGCGCTCCAGCCAGGCGAGCCACTTGATGTCGCGGTCCTCGAAGATGAAGTCGAGGAAGATCATCAGCAGGAACATGCCACCGAAGGCGGCGATGGACGGGTGGGCGTCCGTCACCAGCTGCTTGTACATCTCCTTGTCGGTCATCGCCAGGTCGACGGCCTCGATGGGCCCGATCTTGGCGCTGATCGCCACGATGACGACGGGGAAGACCAGGCGCATGCCGAACACGGCGATCAGGACGCCGACCGTGAGGAAGATCTTCTGCCAGAAGGCGTTCATCTTCTTCAGGATTCCGGCGTTGACCACCGCATTGTCGAAGGACAGCGAGATTTCGAGGATCGACAGGATCGCCACGATCCCAAAAGCGGTCCACCCCCCGTAGAACACCGCTGCGACCAGACCGAGCGCAGTGACTGCGAACGACCAGCCGAAGGTTTTGAGAACCACTGGCACCCCATCGTCTTGTACGGCTTTACGAAACGTTGACCCCGAAGTCTAGAGCGATGCCCCGCAGCCCCGACGCGTACCCCTGCCCTACCGCACGGAACTTCCATTCGCCCCCGTACCGGTAGACCTCGCCGAAGATCATCGCGGTCTCGCTGGAGGCGTCCTCGGTCAGGTCGTAGCGGGCGAGTTCCTGGTCGTCGGCCATGTTCACCACGCGGATGAAGGCGTTGCTCACCTGGCCGAAGCTCTGCCGGCGGGAATCCGCCTCGTGGATCGAGACCGGGAAGACGATCTTGTCGACCTGGGCGGGGACCTTCGTGAGGTCGATGATGATCGACTCGTCGTCGCCTTCACCCTCGCCGGTGAGGTTGTCCCCGGTGTGTTCGACGGAGCCCTCGGGGCTCTTGAGGTTGTTGTAGAAGACGAAGTACTCGTCCCCCAGCACCCGGCCGCTATTGCACAGCAGTGCGCTGGCGTCGAGGTCGAAGTCCGCCCCCGTGGTCGAGCGCGCGTCCCATCCGAGACCGATCAGAACCCGGGTGAGGTTCGGTGCGGCCTTGGACAGGGAGACGTTGCCCCCCTTGGCGAGTGTGACGCCCATGATGTGGTCCTCCCCGGACGACGTGGTGATGGTGGCCGAGCCACCCGCTCATGGTGGCAAAGCCGGTCCGGCGCCGTACACAGGGGTGCACGGCGCCGGACGGTCGAACTGCTCTGGGGTTTCGGCTCAGACGTTGACGCCGAAGTCCTGCGCGATGCCGCGCAGGCCCGAGGCATAGCCCTGGCCGATGGCGCGGAACTTCCACTCCGCGCCGTTGCGGTACAGCTCGCCGAAGACCATGGCGGTCTCGGTCGAGGCGTCCTCGGAGAGGTCGTAGCGGGCGAGCTCGGTGTTGTCGGCCTGGTTCACGACGCGGATGTAGGCGTTGCGGACCTGGCCGAAGCTCTGCTGGCGGCTCTCGGCCTCGTAGATCGAGACGGGGAAGACGATCTTGGCGACATCGCCCGGGACGCCGGCGAGGTTGACCTTGATGGCCTCGTCGTCGCCCTCGCCCTCACCGGTGGTGTTGTCACCGGTGTGCTCGACCGACCCGTCCGGGCTCTTCAGGTTGTTGAAGAACACGAAGTTCGAGTCGTTGGCCACCTTGCCCTGGTCGTTGGTCAGGATCGCGCTGGCGTCGAGGTCGAAGTCGACACCGGTGGTGGTGCGAGCGTCCCAGCCCAGACCGACGATGACCGCCGTCAGGTTAGGCGCGGCCTTGGTCAGCGAGACGTTGCCGCCCTTGCTGAGGCTGACTCCCACGGGTCCTCCATTGGTGTTCGTTGGGGCGGGGCCCCGTCGTGCGTTGCTACCGGATCAACGGTTCGATCCTAGTGACGGGTTCCCGCCCACAGGCGGTTTTCGTGCGGAAGCCGCCGACGGGTCCGCGGCCCGGGGCCGGGCCGGGCCCGGCCGGGAGCCCTCGGGGCCGTCTCAGAGGCTGTCGAGGGCCTTGATGTACTCGTTCAGGTCGCGCGCGTCGGGCAGGCCGTTGACGACGGTCCAGCGCACGATGCCGTCCTTGTCGATGACGAAGGTGCCGCGGACCGCGCAGCCCTTGTCCTCGTCGAAGACGCCGTAGGCGCGGGAGGTCTCGCCGTGCGGCCAGAAGTCGGACAGCAGCGGGTACTCCAGGCCCTCCTGCTCCGCGAAGACGCGCAGGGTCGGGACCGAGTCGTTGGAGACGGCCAGCAGCTGCACGTCGTCGTTCTGGAAGCGGGGCAGCTGGTCGCGCAGCTCGCACAGCTCGCCCGTGCAGACGCCGGTGAAGGCGAAGGGGTAGAAGAGCAGCACCACGGCCTTCTCGCCGCGGAAGTCGGAGAGCCTCACGGTGGCGCCGTGGTTGTCCTTGAGCTCGAAGTCCGGGGCCTTGTGTCCGACCTCGATCGCCATCTCTCGCATCCCTTCGTTTCCTGTGTCCCCGCACGGGGCCGTTCGGGTGAGACCCACCCTACGGCCCGCCCCCGCGGACCGGACCGGACCGGCACGCCGCAAGCGCACCCCCGCCGCAAGCGCACCCCGCGCCGGCGCGCACCGGCCCCGGAACGCGCACACCCCGCCGGCCGGGGGGTCCCGGTCGGCGGGGTGTGCTTTCCGCTTGGCTGCGGGGCGCAGATCAGCGCTTGGACTTGGCTGACTTCGGCGTCACCAGCTTGGTGGAGGTCCACTCCTTGCCGACGGGCCCGCCCTTGGCGAGCGACAGGCCGGCCGTCTCGGCGGCCTCGCTGATGTCGCTGGCCACGACGTAGCCGTCACGGCCCGTCTTGGGGGTCAGCAGCAGGATCAGTGCGCCGTCCTCGACCATCTCGGTCGCGTCGACCAGGGCGTCCGTCAGATC
This sequence comes from Streptomyces sp. NPDC033966, assembly GCF_055575955.1. Taxonomy (NCBI): domain Bacteria; kingdom Bacillati; phylum Actinomycetota; class Actinomycetes; order Kitasatosporales; family Streptomycetaceae; genus Streptomyces; species Streptomyces sp. NPDC033966. The sequence goes on from NZ_JBVIRQ010000006.1 coordinate 45,628, forward strand.
GCCGTCCTCGTCACGGAACCACAACAGCACCGCGTCGGCGCCCTCGTCGTAGTCCTCGTCGACGAGCTCGCTGACGAGGCTCTCGACGACGTCACGGAATTCCTGATCGACGTCCTCGTCGTAGCCGATCTCCTGGACCACCTGTTCGGACTGGAAACCCAGCCGGGCGGCCAGGCTCTCCGCGTGGTCCGCGGTCGCGCTCACGGGGTGCCTCCTGCTCATGTTCGGTGAATGTCTTTCGGCGGCGCGCGTACGCGCAGCATTGGGCGTAGTCCACACGGGCGCGGCGGATCGCGCAAGTACCCGGCCGCCGAGACCGTCGAAACGGTGACGTTTACGGCCGTCTCGCCGCAACTTTCAGGCTTCCCCGGTGGACCACCGGTGATTCATCCCACACCATTCCAGCTCATTCGGCATCGCATGAGGACTTTCCTACCTGTTTGAGGGACGAACGTCCTTACGAACCCGCTGATCGACTTGGGCGTATGGTTGCGATTTGGCGCGGCACCGGCCGAGGCACACCGGCCCGCTCCTTCGCCGCTCCAGGTGTTACCCAGTGGTAGAGGTGAAGATTTCGGCCGGGCGTAAGACCATGGGAGGCGGCGACCCAGGGCACGACTCCCCCGACAGCGAAGGAACAGCGTGGCTTCCGCATCCGATCGCAACCCGATCATCATTGGCGGTCTCCCGAGCCAGGTCCCGGACTTCGATCCGGAGGAGACGAAGGAGTGGCTCGACTCCCTTGACGCCGCCGTCGACGAGCGGGGCCGCGAGCGCGCCCGCTACCTGATGCTGCGGCTGATCGAGCGGGCCCGCGAGAAGCGCGTGGCCGTGCCGGAGATGCGCAGCACGGACTACGTCAACACCATCGCCACCAAGGACGAGCCGTTCTTCCCCGGAAACGAGGAGATCGAGCGCAAGGTCCTGAACGCCACCCGCTGGAACGCCGCGGTCATGGTCTCCCGCGCCCAGCGCCCCGGGATCGGCGTCGGCGGCCACATCGCCACGTTCGCCTCCTCCGCCTCCCTCTACGACGTGGGCTTCAACCACTTCTTCCGGGGCAAGGACGAGGGCGACGGCGGCGACCAGATCTTCTTCCAGGGCCACGCCTCCCCCGGCATCTACGCCCGCGCCTACCTCCTGGACCGGCTTACCGAGCAGCAGCTCGACTCGTTCCGGCAGGAGAAGTCGAAGGCCCCGTACGGCCTGTCGAGCTACCCGCACCCGCGCCTGATGCCGGACTTCTGGGAGTTCCCGACGGTCTCGATGGGCCTCGGCCCGCTGGGCGCCATCTACCAGGCGCGGATGAACCGGTACATGGAGGCGCGCGGGATCGCGGACACCTCCAAGTCCCACGTTTGGGCGTACCTCGGCGACGGCGAGATGGACGAGCCGGAGTCGCTCGGCCAGCTCTCGCTGGCCGCGCGCGAGGGCCTGGACAACCTGACCTTCGTCGTGAACTGCAACCTCCAGCGCCTCGACGGCCCGGTGCGCGGCAACGGCAAGATCATCCAGGAGCTGGAGTCGATCTTCCGCGGGGCCGGGTGGAACGTCATCAAGCTGATCTGGGACCGCTCCTGGGACCCGCTGCTGGCGCAGGACCGCGACGGCATCCTGGTCAACAAGATGAACTCCACCCCCGACGGGCAGTTCCAGACGTACGCCACCGAGTCGGGCGCGTACATCCGCGAGCACTTCTTCGGCGGTGACCAGCGGCTGCGCGCGATGGTCGAGAACATGACCGACCAGCAGATCCAGCACCTGGGCCGCGGCGGCCACGACCACAAGAAGGTCTACGCCGCGTACGCGGCGGCCAAGGCCCACAAGGGCCAGCCGACGGTGATCCTGGCGCAGACGGTCAAGGGCTGGACGCTCGGCCCGAACTTCGAGGGCCGCAACGCCACGCACCAGATGAAGAAGCTGACGGTCGACGACCTCAAGCGCTTCCGCGACCGCCTGCACATCCCGGTCACGGACGCCCAGCTGGAGAGCGGCGCGCCGCCGTACTACCACCCGGGCCGCAACTCGCCCGAGATCCAGTACATGCACGACCAGCGCAGCGCGCACGGCGGCTACGTGCCGACCCGCGTGGTGCGCGCCAAGCCGCTGCAGCTGCCGGACGACAAGGCGTACGCGACCGCCAAGAAGGGCTCCGGCCAGCAGTCGATCGCCACCACGATGGCCTTCGTCCGCATCCTGAAGGACCTGATGCGGGACAAGGAGATCGGCAGGCGCTTCGTGCTGATCGCGCCGGACGAGTACCGCACCTTCGGCATGGACGCCTTCTTCCCGAGCGCCAAGATCTACAACCCGCTGGGGCAGCAGTACGAGGCGGTCGACCGCGACCTGCTCCTCGCGTACAAGGAGTCCCCGACCGGCCAGATGCTGCACGACGGCATCTCGGAGGCGGGCTGCACGGCCTCGCTGATCGCCGCGGGTTCGGCGTACGCGACGCACGGCGAGCCGCTGATCCCGGTCTACGTCTTCTACTCGATGTTCGGTTTCCAGCGCACCGGTGACCAGTTCTGGCAGATGGCCGACCAGCTGGCGCGCGGCTTCGTCCTGGGCGCGACCGCCGGCCGGACCACCCTGACGGGTGAGGGCCTGCAGCACGCCGACGGTCACTCCCTGCTGCTGGCGTCGACGAACCCGGGCTGTGTCGCGTACGACCCGGCCTACGGCTACGAGATCGCGCACATCGTCAAGGACGGTCTGCGGCGGATGTACGGCCCCGACGCCGAAGACGTCTTCTACTACCTGACGGTCTACAACGAGCCGATCCAGCACCCGGCCGAGCCGGCGGGCGTCGACGTGGACGGCATCCTCAAGGGCATCCACCGGGTCTCGCAGGGCACCGAGGGCGCCGTCGGCGCGCAGATCATGGCCTCGGGCGTGGCGGTGCCGTGGGCGCTGGAGGCCCAGCGGATCCTGGCGGCCGAGTGGAACGTCCGGGCGGACGTCTGGTCGGCGACCTCCTGGAACGAGCTGCGCCGCGAGGCCGTCGAGGTGGAGGAGCACAACCTGCTCCACCCTGAGGAGGAGCAGCGCGTCCCGTACGTGACGCGGAAGCTGTCGGGCGCGGAGGGGCCGTTCGTGGCGGTCTCGGACTGGATGCGCGCGGTGCCGGACCAGATCTCGCGCTGGGTGCCGGGTACGTACACCTCGCTGGGCGCGGACGGCTTCGGCTTCGCGGACACGCGCGGCGCGGCGCGGCGCTTCTTCCACATCGACGCGCAGTCGGTGGTCCTGGCGGTGCTCACCGAGCTGGCCCGTGAGGGCAAGGTGGACCGCTCGGTGCTGAAGCAGGCCGTCGACCGGTACCAGCTGCTGGACGTGGCGGCCGCCGACCCGGGCGCGGCGGGCGGCGACGCGTAGCGGCCACTCTTCCGAGGGGGCGTTGGGACACGTGTCCCAGCGCCCCTTTCCGGTTCCCTACGATGCCTGACATGAAGGAACCCTCACGTCAGGCGCGGTGGGAGCGCCGCACGCAGCTGCCCCTGCTGGTGCTCGCCGGGGCTTTCGCCGTCGCCTACGCCGTGCCCATCGTCGCGCCGGACGCGGGGGAGGGCCTGCACCGGGCGTGCACCCATCTGGAGTGGGTGGTGTGGGGCGCCTTCGCCCTCGACTACCTCGTGCGGCTGGGCCTGACGCGGGACCGGCGGCACTTCGTGCGGACGCACTGGCTGGACCTGGCCGCGGTGGTGCTGCCGCTGGTGCAGCCGCTGCGGCTGCTGCGGCTGGTGGCCACCTTGCTGCTGGTGGGGCGGCGGGCGCGGATGGCTCCGCAGATCCGGCTGACCACCTATGTGGCGGGGGCCGTGGTGGGGCTGCTGATGTTCGGGTCGCTCGCGGTGCTGAGCGTGGAGCGGGACGCCCCGGACGGGAACATCAAGAACCTGGGCGACGCGGTGTGGTGGTCCTTCACCACGATGACCACGGTCGGGTACGGGGACCACTCCCCCACCACCGGCCTGGGCCGGGTACTGGCGGTCGGGCTGATGCTGTCGGGGATCGCGCTGCTCGGCGTGGTGACCGCCAACATCGCCGCCTGGTTCATCGCCCGCTTCGAACGGGACGACCAGGCGGAGCGGCTCCAGCTGGCGGCGATCCGGGAACTCCAGGCGGAGGTACGCGCGCTGCGCGCCGAGGTCGCGCTGCTGGGCGGCGGCCAGGGCACGATGCCCGCCCAGGCCGCCTCCGGCGTCCCCGCCGAGGAGCAGGCCGGGACTAGCGCTCCCAGATCTTGAACGCCCTGATCTGGAAGGCGGACTGCGGCAGCCAGGTCCCGTCGCCCGGGTAGGTCTGGAACTCGCCGGTCTCCGCGCACTCCGCCGACTGGTACGTGGTCACCGGGCGCCCGGTCCGGTTGATCAGCGACTGGTAGGCGGGCGCGGCGGGGAGGGCGGTGCAGCTGTTGATGTCGAGGGTGCTCAGGTCGTAGACCTGCTTGGTGCCCTTGAAGTCCGGTTTCGCCCACAGGCACAGCTGCCCGGTGGCACAGGGCGGGCCGGCCGCGTGGGCGCCGGCCGCGGTGCCGGGTACGAGGGTGGCGGCGGCCAGCAGGACGGCGGCGAGGGCGGTGGCTCGTGCGGTGCTCCACGTACGCATGACGGGGTCAACTCCTCCTTGACGGACGGGCTCCGGACTCCTTCCGGCGCTCCGTCGACACCACGCTGACCTGCGGTGACGGCCGGGCGGAAGGGGCTGCGGGCGGGTCCACCCGGATAGGCGACAGCCCCGCCGGAACCGTCCGGCGGGGCTGTGGCGGACGCGGGGTTGACGTACCCGTAACGCGTCGGCGGGCTGCTCAGATGTGGGCCGCCGCCCCACCCGCTCCGGCGTCGGCGTTCTGTCCGCGCTTGGTGAAGCAGGCCACGACCGCGGCGAGGACGGCGACGACCGCGGCGCAGGTGAAGGCCGTGCTCATGCCGGACACGAAGGTGTCGTGCGCGACGCCGGCGATGGTCTGCGCCACCGGCTCGGGCACGCCGGGCGGAACGGGGGCGATGCCGACCTGTACGGCCTTCTCCGCGGGTTCGAGCTGTTCGGGGGTGAGCGGGGGCAGGCCCGCGCCCTGCCAGTTGTCCCCGAAAGTGTCACCGACCTCGGCCGCCATGACCGCTCCGAGGACGGCGGTGCCGAGGCTGCCGCCGACCTGCATGGCGGCCTGCTGGAGGCCGCCCGCCACACCGGACAGCTCCAGGGGCGCGTTCCCGACGATGACCTCGGTGGCACCGACCATGACGGGCGCGAGGCCCAGGCCGAGGAGGGCGAACCAGAGGGACATGGTGAGCGTGCCGGTGCCGGGGGTGAGCCGGGCCATGCCGAAGCAGGCGGCGGCGGTGGCGGCCATGCCGGCGACCAGCGGGATCCGGGGGCCGACCTTGGTGATGGCGGCGCCGGCCAGCGGCGAGCCGACGATCATCATGCCGGTGAGGGGCAGCAGGTGCAGGCCGCTGTCGACCGGGCTCATGCCGTGCACGTTCTGCAGGTAGAAGGTGACGAAGAACAGGCCGCCCATGAAGGCGAAGGCCATCAGGACCATCAGCACGGTGCCGGCGGACAGCGGCAGCGAGCGGAACATGCCGAGCGGGATCAGCGGCTCGGCGACCTTGGTCTCCCAGACGGCGAAGAGCACGAAGCACAGCAGCGAGCCGCCGAGGAAGAGCAGTGTCCTGGCGTCTCCCCAGCCCCACTCGGCGGCCTTGATCAGCGCCCAGACCAGGGAGAACATCGCGGCCGACAGGAGCACGACGCCCGGCAGGTCGAAGGAGCGCGGAGCGTTCTCGGCGCGGTGGTCGAGCAGGATGACCAGGCCGAGGACCAGCGCGATCACGCCGACCGGCACGTTGACGAAGAAGACGGACTGCCAGCTGACGTGTTCGACGAGCAGGCCGCCGACTATGGGACCGGCGGCGGTGGAGGCGCCGATGACCATGCCCCAGATACCGATGGCCATGTTGAGTTTCTCGGCGGGGAAGGTGGCGCGCAGCAGGCCGAGGGCGGCCGGCATCAGCAGGGCGCCGAAGAGGCCCTGGGCGACGCGGAAGCCGATGACGAGCCCGACGCCGGTGGACAGGCCGATCGCGGCCGAGGAGAGGGCGAAGCCGGCGATGCCCACGAGGAAGGTCTGGCGGTGCCCGAAGCGGTCGCCGAGCTTGCCGGCGGTGATCAGGGAGACCGCGAGGGCCAGCAGGTAGCCGTTGGTGATCCACTGCACCTCGGCGAGGCTGGCGCCGAGGTCCTTCTGGATCGCGGGGTTGGCGACGGCGACGATCGTGCCGTCGAGGGTGACCATCATGACGCCGACGGCCACGGCGAAGAGCGTGAGCCAGGGATGCCCGCGCAGACCGGCGCGCGCCGGATCCGGGCCCGTTTCCTTGGCGAGCGTGATCTGACCAGTCATACGAAGAGGGTAATGACAGTCACTGACACTTCACAAACGGCTTAACGCGACAGCGGCTGTCAGGTCCGTCACAGGTACCCTGACCGCTTACTCAGCGTCAGATCGAGCACGTGCGGTCCCGGGAGGTCCAGGCCTCCGGGGACCCGGCGTGCGCGATCGCAGGATCAGAGAGGACCCCGCGGCGATGACCGACCAGCGGCCCGCGGCGGCGGCCGGACTGCGCGAGCGCAAGAAGCGCCGCACCCGGGACGCGCTGCTGCGCGCCGCCCTGCTCCTGTTCATCTCGCAGGGCTACGAGCGGACCACGGTCGACGAGATCACCGACACCGTCGAGGTCTCGCAGCGCACCTTCTTCCGGTACTTCGCCAACAAGGAGGAGGTCGCGTTCGCCGTCCAGGACGTGGTCGAGTCCCACTTCCTGGCCGCCCTGCGGGCCCGGCCGGCCTCCGAGGCCCCGCTGGAGGCCATGCGCAACGCGGTGCTCGCCGCCTGGGACACCGTCGAGGAGGCCATCTCCGACGTGGTGCCCGTCGACCTCTACATGCGGAGCTACCAGCTGATCGAGTCCACCCCGGCCCTGCTCGCCGTGCACCTGCGGCGCTCCACGGAGCTGGAGGAGGAGATCGCCCGGCTGATCGCCGCCCGCGAGGGGCTCGACCTGGACGCGGACCCGCGCCCCCGGGTGGCGGTGGCGGCGTTCTGCGGCGTGATGCGCGTCACGGGCCGGCTCTGGGGGCAGGGTGAGGACACCAGCGTGGCCGCGATCCGGCGGATGACCGGGGCCTACCTCGACCAGATCGGCCCGGCCCTCGCGGCGGACTGGCGCCGGGCGCCCGCGACGGGCTGATCCGGGCCGGTCCCGGGAGTGGCGCCGGGCACACCCTCCGCGCCCCCGCGGAGCCTCCTGGCCGCAACAGAGCGTGATCGGCGGGGAGATGCGTCCCACGACCGGCCGTGAGTCCGGTCACCCGGCGCGCCGCAGCCTCCACCGGTCTCCTAGTCTGGCTCCAGTGAACCTGCCCGGCCGCCCCGCCCCCACCCCCCTGGACGCCCCCGCGCGCCCCGCCGCCCTGCGCATGCTGCTCGCGCTCGGCGTCGTGTTCCTGATGCTGGCGACCACCGGCTGGACCGCCGTGCACCGCCCCGACGCAGGGATCCAGGCGCGGGCCGCCGAGCTCGTCGCGTGGGCCTCGGCCCGGATCGACGGCCGGGCCGTACCGCCCGCCGACGCCCCCGTACGGACGGTCGCCCGCTTCTTCGCCGACCTCGACGGCACCCAGCGCAACCACCTCGCCGACGGCTACCCGCTCGTGGTCGGCAACCTCGACGGGGTCCCCGCCGAGCTCCGCTACCGGGCCAACCGCCGCTCCCTGGCGCTGGCCGCACGGCTGGAGGAGTCCCGGGGCCGGGACGTCGCCCTGACCCCCGCCGACCGCGGCACCGCCGTCCGGCGCGCGCACCGCTTCGAGTCCCTCGCCGAGCCCGGCCGGCAGATCCTCGTCTTCGACCCCACCGGCAGCGGCCTCGTGGCCGAGGTCTTCGGCGACCTCGACGCGGCCCGCCGGGTCTCGGTGATCGTCCCCGGCGTCGACACCGACGCGCTCACCTTCGAGCGCTCCCAGCGCCGCCTCACCGCCCCCGCCGGCATGGCGCGTTCGCTGTACGAGGCCGAGCTCTCGACCGCACCGGCCGGCCGCACCGCCGTCATCGCCTGGGCCGGTTACACCGCCCCCACCGGGGTCGGCGTGGACGCCGCCACCGGCAGGCTCGCCGTCCAGGGCGCAGCACGTCTGGAGTCCCTGGCCGCGGCCCTGCCCGGGGACGCGGGGGTGGCCCTGTTCTGCCACAGCTACGGCTCGGTGGTGTGCGGCGTGGCCGCGCACCGGCTGCCCGCGCGGGTGACCGACCTGGTGGTCGCCGGCAGCCCCGGCATGCGCACCGAGAACGTCGCCGGACTGCACACCTCGGCCCGGGTCTGGGCGATGCGCGACGAGGGCGACTGGATCTCCGGCGTACCGCACATGGAGGTCGGCGGGGTCGGCCACGGCGCGGACCCGGTGTCCCCGGACTTCGGCTCGCGGCTGCTGTCCTCGGAGGGGGCCGGGAGCCACACCGGTTATTTCGAGCCAGGCACGGCCTCGCTGGACAACTTCGCCAAGATCGGAACCGGCACCTTCGGTTCCGTCGCGTGCGCGAACGGGAGCGACGACTGCCGGCTCGGAATTTCCGCCACGGACGGTAACTGACGGGGGCATCCCCCGCCACGGACCCGTAGCAGCAGAAAAATCGGGCGCGGAGACGAGGGGGACGCGCGGGGGCGCGTCCCTTTACCATGTGCCGCATGGGTGACGTACTGGCCGGAAATCATGCCGTCTGGGAGTTCGACTCGGACTCGGTGCTCATCCGCTTCGCACGGGGGATGCGAACTCCACGGCTCTGGCACGCGCTGGGCGAGCGCCGGATCCCCCTGGAAGCGTTGTCCGGGGTGAACGTGAGCGCCGCCGCCGGGGCGATGGGCCGGCGGGACACGGTGGTGCTGCGCGCCGTCCCGCGCGCGGGCGCCGATCCGCTGATGGAGGCTGCCGCCGGGCAGCTGAAGGAGGGCTGCGATCCGTACCGGCTGGTGCTGCCCGGGGACCGGGCGCCGCAGGCCGCCGCCTTCGCCGACGCCGTGCGCGAGCGGCTGGGACCCGGCTCCGCCGAGCCCGCCCACCGATTCCTCGTCGAGGTGCCGCAGCCGCCGCTCCAGCTGAAGGCGTACGACGCCCGGGTGGGCTTCGACGGCTCCGCGGTCACCTTCCACTGGTCCCGTACCGGTGCCAGCAGCGCCAAGTGGCGGGCGGGCGACCAGCGTTTCGCGCTGGGCGGCCTGTCCGGCGTCGAGTGGGCCTCCCCGGACCGCCCGGGCGGCGGGTACCTGCGGCTACGGCCCCGGGACACCGCCGCGGACCCCGGCCCGCCGGACCACGACCTCGCGGCCGCGGTGTTCGGGGTGGGGTACGGGGCGGTGCACGAGTCGCTGCCGTTCGCGGCCGCCGTGCTCGCCGCGCTGCGCGAGCGGGCCCCGGTGGCGGCGGTCCCGCACGCGCGGGGGTCCGACGACCGGCTGACCCACCTGAGCGAGCTGCACAGCACGGGCCTGCTCACGGACGCCGAGTACGCGACGCTCCGCGACCGCTTCGCCGCCGGGGCCTGAGCCGCCCGGGGCCGAACCGCCCCGGGGCCTGAACCGCCCGAGGTCGAGCCGCTCGGGGCCCGGGCACCCGGGGCCCGGGCGCTACGCCTCGCGGGAGTCCGAGGTGAAGGCCATGTCCGGGTAGCGGGCGCCGGCCACCTGCCCGGCGAGCGGCTCCAGCAGGGCGAGTTCCGCGTCGGTCAGGGTGATCCGGGTCGCTGCGGTGTTCTCCAGCAGCCGGCCCGGCTTGCGCGTCCCGGGGATCGGGACGACCGTCAGGCCGTGCACCGCCGCCCGCTGCTGCACCCAGGCCAGCGCGACCTGCGCCGCCGTGGCCCCGTGTGCGGCCGCGACCTCCCGGACCGGGGCCAGCAGGGCCGCGTTGGCCTTGGCGTTCTCCCCCGTGTACCGGGGCTGGTGCTGCCGGAAGTCGCCGGCCGGCAGCTCCGCCGCCGCGTCCGCGAACGCTCCGGTCAGGAACCCCCGCCCGAGCGGGGAGTACGGCACGAAGGCCACGCCCAGCTCCGCCGCCGCGCCGACCGCGCTGCGCTCCACGTTCCGGCTGAACAGCGACCACTCCGACTGGATCGCCGCGATGGGATGCACGGCGTGCGCCTCGCGCAGCTCGGGCCCGGTGACCTCGCTGAGGCCCAGGTGGCGCACCTTCCCCTCGCGCACCAGCTCGGCCATGGTGCCCACCGACTCGGCGAACGGGACCTCCGGGTCGCGGCGGTGCATGTAGTACAGGTCGATCACCTCGACGCCGAGCCGCCGCAGGCTGTCCTCGACCGCCTGGCGGATGTACGCCCGGTCGTTGCGGATGCCCCGGTACATCGGGTCGTCGTTGCGCTCGATGGCGAACTTCGTGGCGAGGGTGATCTCGTCCCGGTGGGCGGCCACGAAGGGCGCCAGGAACTCCTCGTTCGCGCCGCGCCCGTAGACGTCGGCGGTGTCGAAGAGGGTGACCCCGGCGGCCAGCGCCGCGTCCAGGGTCTCGCGGGCGGCCGTCTCGTCGGTCTCCCCGTAGAACTCGCTCATGCCCATGCAGCCGAGGCCCTGGACGCCGACGACCGGCCCGCCCCTGCCCAGTTCGGCCTGCTCGATGGGGGTGTCGTACTCCGTCATGACCGTGCCTTCCCCGCGACCGTTTCGGCGCTCGTCGTCTGTGTGCTCGTCGTCTGTGTGCTCGTCGTGCTGATCGTGTTCATCGCGTACAGGTTGATCTTGAAGTCGAGTACGCCGAGCGCGTCCGTCAGCTCCGCGAGCCGCGCCCGCACCTCGCGGCGCGTCCGCTCCAGCAGCTCCCGGCGCTCGCCGACGGTGTGCTCCCCCTCGCGGACGAGTTCGGCGTAGCGGACCATGTCCGCCACCGACATCCCCGTCGCGCGGAGCTTGCCCACGAAGGACAGCCAGACGAGGTCCTGTTCCGTGAACCTCCGCTGCCCCGAATGGGAGCGGTCCACGTGCGGCAGCAGGCCGATCCGCTCGTACCAGCGGAGCGTGTGCTGGGTCAGACCGGTCCGCGCCTCGACCTCGCTGATCGTGTACCGCGTCTCCGTCAGGTCCATGGCCATACGCTAGAACCCTGGAGTGCACTCCAAGCAAGTAGGCTCGGCCGCATGGAGACCATGCACAGCCTGCGGACCATCGAGACCTGGCCGGTACCCGCCGCCGCGGCGGCCGTCGTACGCGCCGACGGGAGCGTCGCCGGCTCCCACGGGGACACGGCCCGCCGCTTCCCGCTCGCCTCGGTCACCAAGCCGCTCGCCGCGTACGCCGTCCTCGTCGCGTACGAGGAGGGGGCGCTCGAACTGGACGAGCCGGCCGGCCCCGAGGGGTCGACGGTCCGTCACCTCCTCGCCCACACCAGCGGCCTGGCCTTCGACGAGCACCGCGCGACGGCCCCGCCCGGGCAGCGCCGGCTCTACTCCAACGCCGGTTTCGAGGTGCTCGGCGACCACCTCGCCAAGGCCACCGGGATCCCCTTCGCGGAGTACCTGCACCAGGCCGTCTTCGAGCCGCTGGGCATGACCTCCTCCAGCCTGGAGGGCTCCCCCGCCAAGGACGGCGTCTCCACCGTCGCCGACCTCGTGCGCTTCGCCGCCGAGCTCCAGGCGCCCCGGCTGCTCGACGTCCGCACCGTCGCCGAGGCCACCTCCGTGGTCCACCCCGGCCTCAAGGGCGTCCTGCCGGGGTACGGGCACCAGTCCCCCAACGACTGGGGCCTCGGCCTGGAGATCCGCGACGGCAAGTCCCCGCACTGGACGGGCCTGACCTCCTCCCCGCGCACCTTCGGCCACTTCGGCCAGTCCGGGACCTTCCTGTGGGTGGACCCCGACGTCCGCGCCGCCTGCGTGGCGCTGACCGACCGCGCCTTCGGGCCGTGGGCCGTGGAGGCCTGGACCCCCTTCACCGACTCGGTCCTCGCCGAGCTGCGCGCCCGCTAGGGACTACGCCGGCAGCTCCCAGATCAGCAGCTCCCCCGGGGACCCGGCGGTGATCTCCAGGCCCTTCTCGCCGGTGATCCGCGCCGAGTCCCCCGGGCCCAGCTCCTGCCCGTCGATCCGCAGGTCCCCGCGCACCACGTGCAGGTAGACCCGCTCGCCCGCCGGTACGGGGACCCGCTCGCCCGCGCCCGGCCGCCGGACGTGCAGCACCGCGCCCGCGGCCGGGACCTCGTACGGGGTACCGTCCGCGAGGTCCCGTACGACCTCGTACGCCGGCTCCCCGCCCGCGGTCAGCGGCGCGAGCCACATCTGCACGAACCTCAGTGGAACCCCGGCGTCGTTGCGCTCGACGTGCCGCGCCCCGGATCCGGCGCCGAGCCGCTGGACGTCCCCGGGCCGCACGGTGGCGGTGTGCCCGCCGGTGCTGTCCTCGTGGGTGAGCTCGCCCTCCACCACCCAGGTGACGATCTCGGTGTGGCTGTGCGGGTGCTCGTCGAAGCCCGCTCCGGGCGCGAGGCTCTCCTCGTTGCAGGCCAGCACCGGACCGAACCGGATGTTGTCGGGGTCGTAGAAGGACCCGAAGGAGAAGGCGTGGCGGGTGGTGATCCCGGCGTCCGGATCCCCGCCCGCGTACCGGTCGGCGGCGCGGCGTACATCGATCATGTGGGCCACCGTAGCCGCCGCCCGGGGACCTCGGCGCGGGCCCGAGTCCGAGCCGGGCCGCCGATAAGGCAGTCTTGTCCCGTGCCCCAACCCGAACGTGAGCAGTCCCCCGAGGTGCGTCCCGCGCATCCGGTCCACCCGCACACCGCGACGCTGCGCCGACTGGAGAAGTCCTCCGGCCGGCTCGCCGCCAACGCCATCGCGCGGATGGACGAGAACCTGCCCTGGTACCGGGCGATGCCACCGGAGAACCGGTCGTGGATCGGCCTGGTGGCGCAGGCCGGCATCGCCGCCTTCACGGAGTGGTTCCGGCACCCGGAGACGCCGCAGGCCATCTCGACCGACGTCTTCGGGACGGCTCCGCGCGAGCTGACCCGGGCGATCACGCTGCGCCAGACCGTCGAGATGGTGCGTACGACGATCGAGGTCATGGAGGCCGCGATCGACGAGGTGGCGGCCCCCGGCGACGAGTCGATCCTGCGCGAGGCGCTGCTGGTGTACGCCCGGGAGATCGCGTTCGCGACCGCCCAGGTCTACGCGCAGGCCGCCGAGGCGCGCGGCGCGTGGGACGCCCGGCTGGAGTCCCTGGTCGTGAACGCCGTGCTGTCGGGCGAGGCCGACGAGGGCGCTCTGTCGCGGGCGGCGGCGCTCGGCTGGAACTCCCCGGACCACGTGTGCGTGGTCCTGGGCACCGCCCCGGAGGGGGACAGCGAGCTGACGGTGGAGGCGATCCGCCGCGCGGCCCGCCACCACAAGCTCCAGGTGCTGACCGGGGTGCTCGGCGACCGGCTGGTGGTGATCGCGGGCGGCAGCGACAACCCGATGCAGGTGGCCAAGCACCTGATCGGACCGTTCGCCGCCGGCCCGGTGGTGGCGGGTCCGGTGGTGCCCGACCTGCTGAACGCCACGAAGTCCGCGCAGGCCGCGGCGGCCGGCCTGAAGGCCTGCACGGCCTGGCAGGACGCGCCCCGTCCGGTGCTGGCGGACGATCTCCTGCCCGAGCGCGCGATCGCCTCGGATCCCTCGGCCAGGGAGCAGCTGGTGGAGGAGATCTACAGACCTCTGGAGGAGGCGGGCTCGGCGCTGCTGGAGACGCTGAGTGTCTACCTGGAGCAGGCCAGCAGCCTGGAAGGGGCGGCGCGGATGCTGTTCGTGCACCCCAACACGGTGCGCTACCGGCTCCGACGTGTGACCGACGTCACCGGCTGGTCGCCGTCCGATGTCCGTTCGGCGTTCACGCTGCGGATCGCCCTGATCCTCGGGCGTCTGGCCGACGGAGATCAGCAGCCCTAGACTTTTGTCGGACCTCAACAATTAGCCCGGCGGTTCTTCGTCCCTGTCCCCACGGGCGGCGGAGACCATCAACAAGAGAGAGTGTGAGGGTGCTCGTACTCGTCGCTCCCGGCCAAGGCGCTCAGACGCCCGGCTTCCTGACTCCCTGGCTCGAACTCCCCGGCGCCGCCGAACGCGTCGCGGGGTGGTCCGACGCCATCGGGCTCGACCTCGTCCACTACGGCACGAACGCCGACGCGGACGAGATCCGCGACACGGCGGTGGCCCAGCCGCTGCTGGTGGCGGCCGGCCTGCTGTCCGCTTCCGCGCTCGGTTCGCCGTCGGCCTTCGGTGCCGTCGCGGGCCACAGCGTGGGTGAGATCACCGCTGCCGCCGTCGCCGGTGTGCTGAGCGAAGGCGACGCGCTGTCCTTCGTCCGCACCCGCGGCCTGGGCATGGCCGAGGCCGCCGCCGTCACCGAGACGGGCATGGCCGCTGTGCTGGGCGGTGACCAGGACGTGGTCGTCGCCCACCTGGAGAAGCTCGGCCTGACCCCGGCCAACATCAACGGCGCGGGCCAGATCGTGGCCGCCGGCACCGCGGAGCAGATCGAGGCCCTGGTCGCCGAGAAGCCCGAGGGCTCGATGAAGGTGGTGTCCCTCAAGGTCGCGGGCGCCTTCCACACGCACCACATGGCCCCGGCCGTCGCCACGCTGGAGAAGGCCGCCGAGGCCCTGGCTCCGGCGGACCCGGCGCTGAAGTACGTTTCGAACAAGGACGGCCTCGTCGTCGCCTCGGGTGCCGACGTCGTCGCCCGCCTGGTCGGCCAGGTCGCGAACCCGGTCCGCTGGGACCTTTGCATGGAGAAGTTCGCCGAACTGGGCGTCACCGGGATCATCGAGCTGTCCCCGGGCGGCACCCTGACGGGTCTGGCCAAGCGCGCGCTCAAGGGCGTACCCAGCGTGGCACTGAAGACGCCGGACGATCTCGACAAGGCCAAGGCGCTCATCGCCGAGCAGACGGCCTGAGAGAAGGAGCCCACACAGCATGTCCAAGATCAAGCCGGCCAAGGGCTCCCCTTACGCCCGCATCCTCGGCGTCGGCGGCTACCGCCCGACCCGGGTGGTGCCCAACGAGGTCATCCTCGAGACGATCGACTCCTCCGACGAGTGGATCCGCTCCCGCTCGGGCATCGCGTCCCGGCACTGGGCCTCGCCGCAGGAGACGGTCGCCGCGATGTCGGTGGAGGCCTCCGGCAAGGCGCTCGCCGACGCCGGCGTGTCCCCCGAGCAGATCGGTGCGGTGATCGTCTCGACGGTCTCGCACTTCAAGCAGACCCCGGCCGTGGCGACGGAGATCGCGCACCGGATCGGCGCGGTCAAGCCGGCCGCGTTCGACATCTCGGCGGGCTGTGCCGGCTTCGGCTACGGCCTGACGCTCGCCAAGGGCATGGTGGTGGAAGGTTCCGCCGAGTACGTGCTCGTCATCGGCGTCGAGCGGCTCTCGGACCTGACCGACCTGGAGGACCGCGCGACGGCCTTCCTGTTCGGCGACGGCGCCGGCGCCGTGGTCGTCGGCCCCTCGGACGAGCCGGCCATCGGCCCCACGGTGTGGGGTTCGGAGGGCGACAAGTCCGAGACCATCAAGCAGACCGTGCCGTGGGACGAGTTCCGCAGCACGGACAGCGCCCAGAAGTTCCCGGCCATCACGCAGGAGGGTCAGGCGGTCTTCCGCTGGGCCGTCTTCGAGATGGCCAAGGTGGCCCAGCAGGCGCTCGACGCCGCCGGGATCACCCCGGATGACCTGGACGTCTTCATTCCGCACCAGGCCAACATGCGGATCATCGACTCGATGGTGAAGACTCTCAAGCTGCCGGAGCACGTCACGGTCGCCCGTGACGTGGAAACCACCGGCAACACGTCGGCCGCCTCGATCCCGCTCGCCATGGAGCGGCTCCTGGCGACCGGAGCGGCGAAGAGCGGCGACACCGCGCTCGTCATCGGCTTCGGGGCGGGGCTCGTCTACGCCGCGACGGTCGTTACCCTCCCCTAGGGCCGGGATCACTTCCCGCCCTGATCCACCAGTTAGCTACAGAAGGAGCGCCACATGGCCGCCACGCAGGACGAAATCGTCGAGGGTCTCGCGGAGATCGTCAACGAGATCGCGGGCATCCCGGTCGAGGACGTCGAGATCGACAAGTCCTTCACCGACGACCTGGACGTCGACTCGCTGTCCATGGTCGAGGTCGTCGTCGCCGCTGAAGAGCGCTTCGACGTGAAGATCCCGGACGAGGACGTCAAGAACCTCAAGACGGTCGGCGACGCCGCCGAGTACATCCTGAAGCACCAGGCCGCCTGAGCCTGACGAGCGTTTGTCGCCACCTGGCGGTGGCGCCGTGACAATTCAGCACCCCCTTAGACGTGGAGAAAGAATTCCTGTGAGCCCGACCAATCGCACCGTGGTCGTCACCGGTATCGGCGCAACCACTCCGCTGGGTGGCGACAGCGCTTCGACCTGGGAAGGTCTGCTCGCCGGCCGGTCCGGCGTCTCGCCCCTGGAGGGCGAGCGCTTCGCCGAACTGCCGGTCCGTATCGCCGCCCAGGCCGCCGTGGACCCGAGCGAGGTACTCCCCCGCCCGCTGGCCCGCAAGCTCGACCGCTCGGCACAGTTCGCCCTCATCGCGGCCCGTGAGGCCTGGGCCGACGCGGGTTACACCGCCCCGGCCGGCGAGGGCGAGGCCGTCGTCCCCGAGCGTCTGGGCACCGTGATCGCCTCCGGCATCGGCGGTGTCACCACCCTGCTCGACCAGTACGACGTACTGAAGGAGAAGGGTGTGCGCCGGGTCTCCCCGCACACCGTTCCCATGCTCATGCCGAACGGCCCCTCGGCCAACGTCGGCCTCGAGGTCAACGCCCGCGCCGGTGTGCACACCCCGGTCAGCGCGTGCGCCTCCGGCGCCGAGGCCATCGGCTACGCCGTCGAGATGATCCGTACCGGTCGTGCCGACGTGGTCGTCGCCGGCGGTACCGAGGCGGCGATCCACCCGCTGCCGATCGCGGCGTTCGCCAACATGATGGCGATGTCCAAGAACAACGAGAGCCCGACCACGGCCTCCCGCCCGTACGACAAGGCCCGCGACGGCTTCGTCCTCGGCGAGGGCGCCGGCGTCGTGGTGCTGGAGTCCGCCGAGCACGCGGCCAAGCGCGGCGCCCGCGTCTACTGCGAGGTGCTGGGCCAGGGCCTGTCCGCGGACAGCCACCACATCGCGCAGCCGGAGCCGACGGGCCGCGGTGTCGCCGCCGCCCTGCAGAACCTGCTCGACAACACGCAGCTGGACCCGTCCGAGCTGGTCCACGTCAACGCGCACGCCACGTCCACCCCGCAGGGTGACACGGCTGAGGTGAAGGCCCTGCGCAAGGTCCTGGGCGACGACCTCGACCACATCGCGATCTCCGCGACCAAGTCGATGACCGGTCACCTGCTGGGCGGCGCCGGCGGTATCGAGACCGTCGCGACCGTGCTGGCGCTGTACCACCGGATCGCCCCGCCGACGATCAACGTCGACGAGCTGGACGACGACATCGACGCGGACATCGTGCTCGGCGAGCCCCGCAAGCTGCCGGTCGACGGCCCGATCTCCGCGATCAACAACTCCTTCGGCTTCGGCGGCCACAACGTCTCCCTGGCGTTCCGAACCGTCTGATCCCGTACCACGACGAAGGCCCCGCCCGGCAGCTGCCGGGCGGGGCCTTCGTCGTGCGCGGGGCGGCTAGACGACCTGGTGGAGCCAGCGGACCGGGGCGCCCTCGCCGGCGTAGCGGAAGGGCTCCAGTTCGTCGTCCCAGGGCTTGCCGAGCAGCTTGGCGATCTCCGCCTCCAGGTCGGTCTCGCCGCGCGCTGACCGGGCCAGCGCCGCGCGCAGCCGGTCCTCGGGGATCAGGATGTCCCCGTGCATGCCGGTGACGGCGTGGTAGATGCCCAGCTCCGGGGTGGAGCTGTAGCGCTCGCCCTCGGCGGTGGGGCAGGGTTCGGCGGTCACCTCGAAGCGGAGCAGGTGCCAGCCCCGCAGGGCGGAGGCGAGTTTCGAGGCGGTGCCCGCCTCGGCCTGCCAGGAGAACTCGGCTCTCCAGGTGCCGGGGGAGGCGGGCTGCCTGATCCAGTCGAGGTTCACCCGCACCCCGAGCACGCCCGCAACAGCCCATTCCACGTGCGGGCAGAGCGCACGCGGTGCGGAATGCACGTACAGAACTCCACGTGTCGTCACCTGGACCTCCAGTGTGGGACGAGGTCGGGAATAATCTCCAGAAAACGGACAGTATGTGACGTGATGTAATGTAACGGAAATTATTTGACATTGCGCTACGGCACCTGCGGCCGAAACGCCACGGGAAAAAGCTACCGTGCGCCAGGGGTCATGGTGTGACGTACGGTCGCTCCGAGACCCCTAAACACAGAGCATTCACTCAGCAGGACGCCCCCGGAAGCACGAGGGCGACGAGGGAGGACCACCCGATGCGCACCACCGCCGCCCGCCGTCGCGCGAGCCGGACGTTCGCGGGCCTGGCGGTGGCCTTCCTGGCCGCGACGGTCACGGGCTGTGACTCCGCCACCCCGCCGGCCGGCGGCGAGCGGGGGGCGCATGCCGCGCCCCGCTGGAACACCGCCCCCGCCTCGGTCGCCGCCGTCGGCGACTCCATCACCCGTGGTTTCGACGCCTGTTCCGTGCTGGCCGACTGCCCGGAGGTCTCCTGGGCCACCGGCAGCGATCCCGCCGTCCGCTCGCTGGCCGCCCGGCTGCTGGGCGAGGCCGAGGTGCCCGCGCGCAGCTGGAACTACGCGGTGACCGGCTCACGGATGGCGGACCTCCCGGGGCAGGTGGCATCGGCCGCCCAGCACAAGCCCGGCCTGGTCACGGTCATGGTGGGCTCGAACGACGCCTGCCGGCCCACGCCTTCGTCGATGACCCCGGTGGCGGAGTTCCGCACCGATTTCGAGCGCGCCCTGAAGGACCTGCGGAGCGCGTCCCCCGAGTCCCAGGTGTACGTGTCCTCCGTGCCGGACCTCCAGCGGCTGTGGCAGCAGGGCAAGGACGACCCGCTCGTACGGCAGATCTGGAAGCTGGGGATCTGTCAGTCCATGCTGGCCGAACCGCTGTCGGCCGAACCGGGGGCCACCGCCCGCCGGGAGAAGGTGCGGGCGCGGGTGGTCGAGTACAACGAGGTGCTGCGCGAGGTCTGCACGGCCGACGCCCTGTGCCGCTACGACGGCGGCGCCGTCTTCCAGTACCCGTTCGGGGCGGACCAGCTGAGCCACTGGGACTGGTTCCACCCGGGCCGGGACGGGCAGGCGCGGCTCGCGGAACTCGCGCACCGACAGGTGACCGCGGCGGCGCCGCCGCGTTGACGCGCGGAGGACCGGAGGCGGTGTCAGGGTCCGCCTCCGGCCCGGTTCACGGGTTGTTTCCGGCCAATTCCGCGCTACGGCGTGTCGCGGCGGCCCGCCGTCACAGGTCGAGGGTGGCGGTCAGCCGGGTGTCGGCGTGCGAGCGGCTCGCACGGACCTCGTAGGTGCCGCCGATCCGCCGCCAGCCGTGCGCGTCCTCGTCCCAGATCTCGAAGGCCCGGGCGGGCAGCTCGATCTCCGCCTCGACGCTCTCGCCGGGGCCCGCCTCCACGCCCGCGAAGCCGGCCAGCCAGCTCGCCGGGCGACCGTCGAGGTCGGCGGCGGGAGCCAGGTAGACCTGGACCACCTCGCGGCCCGGCCGGGTCCCGGTGTTGGTGAGCCGGACCCGCACCCGGCCGGGGCCCGCCTCCAGGGACTCGTACGCCCAGTCCGTGTAGCCGAGGCCGTGCCCGAACGGGTAGGCGGGCTCCACCCCCTGGGCCTCGTACGCCCGGTAGCCGATGAACAGGCCCTCGCGGTACTCCAGCCGCCCGCCGGCGGGGACGACCTCGGTGACGGGCGCGTCGGCGAGAGCGGCGGGCCAGGTGGTGGGCAGCCGCCCGCCGGGCTCCGCCTCCCCGAGGAGTACGTCGGCCAGCGCGGCCCCGCCCTCCTGCCCGGGGAACCAGGTCAGCAGCACGGCGGCGACGTCCCCGCGCCAGGGCAGTTCCACCGGGGAGCCCGCGTTGACGACGACCACGGTGTTCGGGTTGGCGGCGGCGACGGCCCGCACCAGGTCGTCCTGGCGGCCCGGCAGGGCCAGGTCCCCCCGGTCGAAGCCCTCGGACTCCACCCGCTCGGTGGTGGCGACGACCACGACGGCCGTGTCGGCGGCGCGCGCGGCCGCCACCGCCTCGGCGATCAGCTCGTCGGCGTCGCGCCGCGGCCCGAGGTGGAGCAGGGAGAACATGACCGCCCGCAGTGGCAGCGCGCTCATGTCGGGGACCTGGTAGGTCAGCGACACCTCGACCGGCTCGCCCTCGGTGAGGACGGCCCTGGCGCGCTCGCTGGGCGCTCCGAAGAAGGCCTCGAAGGGGTCGGCCTCGTCGCCCATCTCCTGGACGCCCTCCCACAGGACGCGGCCGCCGACGGCGAGGGTGAAGACGCCGAGGCCGCGGGTGCCGAAGGCGTGCTCGCCGCTCTCGCGCGGCACGTACGTACCGGTGACCTCGATGGACGCCATCGTCTCGTACGAGGCCCCCTCGGGCAGGTCGTCGCCGATCCACTGGACCTGGCCGCTCGGCAGGCCGCCCTCGCCGACGACGGCCCCGGAGGCGTCGCGGCAGACGGCGCGCAGCTCGAAGCCCTGTCCGGCCGGGACCAGTTCGTCGCTCGGGTCGGCGCCGACCGCGAAGGTGAGCGCGCCCTCGGGCAGCGCGGCGGTGAGCCCGTCGAGCGGGGAGAGCACCCGCTCGGGGAAGACGGTCGCGGACCCGCCCCCGAGGACGCGGGCGTCGCGGGCGGCGGCGCCGATCAGGGCGACGGTGCGGCCGGGCCCGGCGTCCAGCGGCAGGGCGCCGGCTTCGTTGCGCACCAGGACGAACCCGCGGGCGGCCAGCTCGCGGGCCAGCGCCTGCCCGTCGACCGGGGCGGGCGGCTGGGCGACGGCGGCGGGGGCGCCCTCCAGCAGGCCCACGCGGGCGGCGAGCCGCAGTACGTTGCGCACGGCCGTGTCGACGGCGGACTCGGGGACCTCCCCGGCGCGGACGGCGGCGGCGAGGGCGGGCCCGTACACGGTCTGCGGGCCGGGCATGGCCACGTCGAGGCCGCCGAGGACGTCTCCGGCGGTGGAGCGGGCGGCCATCCAGTCGGAGACGTTGCAGCCGTCGAAGCCCCACTCGGCGCGCAGGACCTCGTTCACCAGGTGCTGGTGCTCGGTCATGGTCGTGCCGTTGACCCGGTTGTAGGCGGTCATGATGCCCCAGGGGCGGGCGTTCGCGACGATGGCCTCGAAGGGGGCGAGGTAGACCTCGCGCAGCGGGCGGGGGGCGATGACGCTGTCGACGGTGAAGCGCTCGGTCTCGGCGTCGTTGCCGACGAAGTGCTTGACGGTGGTGCCGACGCCGCCGTCCTGGACCCCGTTGACGTAGCCGCTGCCGATGGCGCCGGTGAGGTACGGGTCCTCGGAGTAGCACTCGAAGTGGCGGCCGCCGAGCGGGGAGCGGTGCAGGTTGACGGTGGGCGCGAGGAGGACGTGGACGCCCTTGCGGCGGGCCTCCTGGGCGAGCAGCCGGCCCGCGCGGCGGGCGAGGTCCGGGTCCCAGGAGGCGGCGAGGGCGGTCGGGGAGGGCAGGGCGATCGAGGGGTCGTCGGCGGTCCAGCGCACGCCGCGGACCCCGATGGGCCCGTCGGACATGACCAGGGAGCCGAGCCCGATCCCGGGGAGGGCGGGCAGGGTCCACATGTCCTGGCCGGCCAGCAGGCGGGCCTTGGTGTCGAGGTCCAGCTTGCCCAGCGCGGCTTCCACGGCGTCCTCGCGGGCCTGCTCCTCGCGGGCCTGCTCCTCGCTGGCCTGCTCCTCGCGGGCTTCGCTGTCGTCGCGTACCTGATCGGCATCGGTCACGGCCGTGCCTCCTCGTCGATTGCGTGCGGGTGCGGGTGCGGACGGCCCCCATCGTGGACCCGTTACCTGTAGAGCGGTAGGTCTTGTAATCTTTTCGTGATATCGCCATGCCGTACGGTCCTGCTGGCAGGTGTGAGCGGAAGGAGTGCCGGGCGATGGCCAGAGCGAAGAGCGAGGAGCGGCGTGGCGAGATCGTCCGCGCGGCGGTCGAGGTGATCGCCGAACGCGGCTACCGGGGCGCCTCCCTGGGATCCGTCGCCGAACGCGTGGGCCTGACCCAGCAGGGCCTGCTGCACTACTTCCCCACCAAGGAGGCCCTGCTCGTCGCGGTCCTGGAGGAGCGCGACCGCTGGGACACCGGGGGCGGCTCGCGCACCGCGGCCGGGACCTGGCGCCTGGACCTGCTGGAGTCGCTGGTGGAGTACAACGCCATGCGCCCCGGCATCGTGCAGACCTTCTCCGCACTGCTCGGCGAGAGCGTCACCGACGGCCACCCGGCCCGCGAGTTCTTCACCGACCGGTACGCGCAGGTGCGCGCCGAGATGGCCGCGCTGCTGCGCACCGAGTTCGGCGACCGGCTCCCCTCCGGCCTCACCCCGGAGCAGGCCGCTCCGCTGCTGACGGCGGTGATGGACGGCCTCCAGTACCAGTGGCTGCTCGCCCCGGAATCGGTGGACATGCCCGCCGCGTTCCGCTCGTTCATCACCCTGCTGAGGGGCCCCGGCGCATAGCGGCGCCGCCCGACCGGGCATCCTTTCCCCGAACTTCGAGCGGGGGGACACGAGATGGAGTCACGAGAGCCGGCCGGGCACGGGGCCGGGACGCAGGATCAGCCAGGGGAACACGCGCAGCCGGAGAAGAAGGTCGCCTGGTCGGAGCTGTTCTTCGACCTGGTGCTCGTCTTCGCCGTCACCCAGGTCTCCGCCCTCCTGCACCACGACCACGGCTGGGCCGGCACCGGCCGCGCCCTGATCGTCTTCGTGCCCGTCTACTGGGTGTGGGTGGGCAACACCGTCCACGCCAACACCCACGACGCGGACCGGCCGCTGAACCGGATCGCCCTCTTCGCGGCCGGGCTGTGCGGCCTGCTGATGGCCCTGGCCCTGCCCGAGGCCTTCGGTGACCGCGGACTCCTCCTCGCCGGCGCCTACTTCTGCGCCCGCCTGGTGCTCGCCGCCCTCGCCCACGGCCGCAGCCGGCGCCTGAGGCTCACCCCGGTGACCCTGTCGGTGCTGATCAGCGGACCGCTGCTGCTGGCCGGAGCCTTCCTCGACGGCGGGCTCCGGGTCGGTCTGTGGGCCCTGGCCGCCGCCGTGGACCTGGCCGCGCCCCGGCTGACGCGCGCCAACATGGTCCGGCTGAACTTCGACTCGGGCCACCTCGCCGAACGGTTCGGCCTGTTCGTGATGATCGCGCTGGGCGAGTCGATCGTCGCCGTCGGCGCGCCCGTGGCCACCTCCCCCGAGCTCGACGCGGGCTCGCTGACGGCCGTCGCCGTGGCCTTCGTGCTCGTCTGCAGCCTGTGGTGGGTGTACTTCCACCTGGCCGCCGGAGCCGTCCGGCACGGGCTGGAGACCGCCGCCGTACGCGCGGACGTGGCCCGGCAGGTCCTGTCGTACGGGCACCTCTCGCTGATCGCCTCGGTCATCGCGGTGGCCGTCGGCATGGCCGAGGCCGTCGCCCACCCCGGGGCCCGGCTCCCGCTCGGCGTCGCCGCCCTGCTGTACGGCGGCTGCGCCCTCTTCCTGGCCACCTTCGGCTACACCCGCTGGCACCTGTTCCACGCCTGGTCGGTGACCCGGCTGGCGGCCGCCGCGGCCGTGCTGGTCCTGCTGCCGGTGGCCGCGCTGCTGCCCTCCCTCGGGGCGCTCGCGCTGCTGACCCTCCTGGTCACCGCCCTGAACCTGGTGGAGCTGGGCCTGGTGCGCCGCCGCGGCCGGCTTCCCGGAGGCCGGGAGGAGGAGGCCCCGGAGGCGTTGGCATCCTGAGGGCATGAAGATCGCCGCCGCCCAGCTGACCTGCGTCCCCGCCGACGTCACCGCCAACTCCGCCAGTGCCGCAGCCCTCGCCGCCCGGGCCCGCGGGCAGGGCGCGGAGCTGGTGGTGTTCCCGGAGTTCACACTCACCGGGTACGAACTGGAGCACCTCGCCGCCGACCCCGGCCTGTGGCTGGCCGACGCCGAGGACCCCCGCCTGGACGGGCTGCGCTCCGCCGGCCTCGCCGTGGCGGTCAACGCCGCCCTGCGCACCGACGGGCCGCTGCCCGCCATCGCGACGCTGGTCTACGACGCGGACGGCCGCCACGTGACGACGTACGCGAAGCAGCACCTCTACCGGCACGAACAGGGCGCCTTCACGGCGGGCACCGCCGACGGCCGCTTCGAGCTCGGCGGCATCCGCTTCTCGCTGGGGGTCTGCTTCGACAACCACTTCCCGGAACTGGCCCGCCGGGCCGCCGCCGACGGCTGCACGGTGCACCTGGCCAGCTCCCTGTACGGCACGGGCGACGGGATCACCGAGCGGGCGACCGTGCACCCCGGGCTCGCCGAGGAACACGGTCTGTACGTGGTCCTCGCCAACCACGTCGGCCCGGCGGGCCCCTGGACGGGCTGCGGCGGCTCGGCCGTATGGGCCCCGGGCGGCGCGCTGCTGGCCGAGGCCGACGACCGCGGCCCGGACGTGGTCACGGTCGACGTCCCCGCGGCCTGAGCCGTTCCGGGCCCGGGTCCCGGTCCGGGTCCACGGCCAGGCCCAAGTCCCGGTCCGGGTCCGGGTCCGGGTCCGGGTCCGGGCCCGGGCCCGGGTCCCGGTCCAAGTCCCGGTCCGGGTCCGGGAGGAGGTGCTTCTTGCCCCACTCCCCCAGCGCCTCCAGAGCCCCGTTCAGCTCCTCGCCGAGCGGGGTCAGCGAGTACTCCACGCGCGGCGGCACCTCGTCGTACACCTCGCGGTGGACTATGCCGTCGGTCTCCAGCTCACGCAGCTGCGCCGCGAGCACCTTCTCCGACACCCCCGGGACCAGCCGGCGCAGCTCGCCGAAGCGGCGGCGCGGGCAGCGCTCCAGCTCCCACAAGAGGGAGACCTTCCACTTGCCGTCGATCACCGACATCGCCGCGGCGATCCCGCAGTGATCCGCCCCCGGCCTCCGTGCCACCGCCATCGCGCCCACCCCTCCCACCTGCTCGCTCACCTCGGGGTAACCACCCACTCCGAAGTGCGTACTTGAGCGCGTCACTGCCCGCCACCAGGCTAAACGGCATGACCGACACGCACGTGACGAACCGTCCGCTCACCCTGCTCGGCCTCGGCGACATGGGCACCGCCCTGGCCCGCACCTGGCTCGCCGCCGGGCACCCCCTGACCGTCTGGAACCGCACCGCCTCCAGGGCCGAGGCCCTGGAGGCCGAGGGCGCGGCAGTCGCCGCGAGCGCCGCCGAGGCCGTCGCCGCGAACACCCTCGTCGTGCTCTGCCTGCTCGACGACGCCAGCATCGGGGCCACCCTCGACGGCATCGACCTGACCGGCAAGGACCTGGTCAACCTCACCACCGGCACCCCCGCCGAGGGGCGCGCCCGGGCCGCCTGGGCCGAGGCCCGCGGAGCCCGCTTCCTGGACGCCGGGATCATGGCCACGCCCGCGATGATCGGCGTCCCCGAAGCCGGCGGTTACGTCTTCCACAGCGGTTCCCGCGCCCTCTTCGACACGCACCGGGCCACCCTGGAGGTACCGGCGGGGGCCCGCTTCGTGGGCGAGGACCCCGGCCACGCGGCCCTGCACGACGTGGCGCTGCTCAGCGCGATGTACGGGCTGTTCGCCGGGATCTCGCACGCCTACGCCCTCATCGAGGGCGAGGACATCGCCCCCGCGTCCCTCGCGCCGCTGCTGTCGGAGTGGCTGGGCGCGATGGGCTTCTTCGCCGGCAACGCCGCCGCGCGGCTGACCTCGCGGGACTTCACCACCGGGGTGGTGTCCAACCTGGCCATGCAGGTCGCCGGCAGCGGCACCCTGCTGCGCACCTCCGCCGACCAGGGGGTCAGCGCCGAGCTGCTCAGCCCGTACCTGGACCTGATGCGCGAGCGGCTGGAGGCCGACCCGGCGGCCCACGCGGGCGAGGA
This sequence comes from Streptomyces sp. NPDC033966, assembly GCF_055575955.1. Taxonomy (NCBI): domain Bacteria; kingdom Bacillati; phylum Actinomycetota; class Actinomycetes; order Kitasatosporales; family Streptomycetaceae; genus Streptomyces; species Streptomyces sp. NPDC033966. The sequence goes on from NZ_JBVIRQ010000006.1 coordinate 71,708, forward strand.
CACCACCGGGGCGATCACCCTGCTGCGGCGGCGTTAGCCCCGGTCAGGCCTGGCCGTAGGGATTGGGGGTCTGGCCGTAGGGTGCGCCCGGGGCCTGGCCGTAGGGGTTGGCGGCCTGGCCGTAGGGCGTACCGGAACCCTGGCCGTAGGGGCCCTGCCCGTACTGCTGGCCGTGGCCGTACTGCTGGCCGTACTGGCCGTGCTGCTGGCCGTACTGCTGCCCGTACGGCCCCTGGGGCGCAGCCGGGTCCGTGCCGTACCGCTGCCCGCCGTCCCCGTCGGCCTCGTCCTCGTCCCCGCCCTCGGAGGAATCCGCGCCGACCAGCTCCCGCGCCATCAGGGTCGCCCCCGCCACCGCGCCGGGCATCAGGAACACGGCGACGAACGGGATCAGGAACGCCAGCACCAGCGGCACGCCGAAGCCCAGCGCCTGCGCCCGCCGCCCGCGCAGCAGGACCAGCTGCTCGGCCAGGTCCACCCGGCGCCGCTGGAGGGCGACGGAGGTGAGCTCCTGGGTGAGGAAGAATCCGGAGACGCAGAACCCGATCGCCGGCACCACGGTCTGCCCGAGCACCGGGATGAAGCCGAGGGCGAAGAGCAGGATCCCGTACAGCAGCACCCGCACCAGCAGCCGCACGCTGTCCCGGGCGGAGATCCACAGGTCCTCCCAGAACGAGCGCCCCGATTCGGGGACCTCGCCGCCCTCGGTCCGGTCGACCTGCTCGGAGAGGGACTCGTAGAAGGGCTGCCCGACCAGCAGGGTCACGGCGGTGAAGGTGATCACCGAGAGGAAGAGCCCGAGGGAGACGACCACGGCCGTCAGGAAGCCGCGGAAGAGCCGGAGCCAGGTCGAGGACCAGTCCGAGGCGAAGGGCGTCGCCCACTGGACGAAGTCGTCGGCCCCGTAGAGGAGGCCGACGAGCGCGGCGGCGTACAGCGCCAGCGCGACGAGGCTCGGCAGCAGGCCGAAGCCCAGCCAGCGGCCGTTCCGGAACACCCATCTCTGTCCGGCCAGCAAGTACCGGAAGCCCCCCGCAAGATCACGCATGGGGCCAGTTTATGGGCCGGGCACGGCGAAGGCCGCACCCCCTCGGGGATGCGGCCTTCACCAGGCGTGCGACGCGGTCGTACGACGTCAGGCGACGTTCAGCTCGACCGTGATGTTGCCGCGGGTGGCCTTGGAGTACGGGCAGATCTGGTCGGCCTTCTCGACCAGGTCCTTGGCCGTGGCGGCGTCCACGTTCGGGATCGAGGCCGTCAGCTTGACGATGATGCCGAAGCCCTCGTCGTTCTTGCCGATGCCGACCTCGGCGGTCACGGTGGAGCCGGTGACGTCGAGGTTCTCGTTGCGGGCGGCGACGCTGAGGGCACCCTGGAAGCAGGCGCTGTAGCCAGCGGCGAACAGCTGCTCCGGGTTGGTGCCGGCGCCGCTGCCGCCGAGCTCCTTCGGCGGGTTCACGACGACGTCGAGCTGGCCGTCGTTGGTGGCGACGCGGCCGTCACGGCCGTTCTCGGCGGTGGCGACGGCCGTGTACGCGACGTCGGTCTGCGTGATGGACATGAAGAACTTCCTCCAGATGAATCGCCGCGATGCGCGCCCACGATCGCGACGGTCGTGGAGTGAGCCTAACCCGAGAAGGAAACGATCATCTTTCCGGTGTTCTCCCCGCGCAGCATTCCGAGGAAGGCTTCGGTGGCGTTCTCGACGCCCTCGACGACCGTCTCGTCGTAGCGGAGCTCGCCGGAGGCCAGCCAGCCGGCCACGTCCTTGACGAACTGCTGCTGCAGTCCGTAGTGGTCGCCGACGAGGATGCCCTGCAGGCGCAGGCGCTTGCCGATGACCATCATCAGGTTGCGCGGGCCGGGCGCGGGCTCGGTGTCGTTGTACCCGGCGATGGCGCCGCAGAGGGTGGCGCGGCCGTGGACGTTCATGGCGGAGATGGCCGCTTCGAGGTGGTCGCCGCCGACGTTGTCGAAGTAGACGTCGACGCCGCTGGGGGCCGCCGCGGGCAGCTGCTCGGCGACGGGGGCGTTCTTGTAGTTGAAGGCGGCGTCGAAGCCGTACTTCTCCGTGAGGAGCGTCACCTTCTCGTCCGAGCCGGCGGAGCCGATCACCCGGGAAGCGCCCTTGATCTTCGCGAACTGGCCGACGAGGCTGCCGACCGCGCCCGCCGCGCCGGAGACGAAGACGGAGTCGCCCTCCTTGAAGGAGGCGACCTCGAAGAGGCCCGCGTAGGCGGTCAGACCCGGCATGCCGAGGACGCCGAGGTAGGCGGAGAGCGGGGCGAGGGAGGCGTCGACCTTGGTGGCGTGCTGCGCGTCCACATCGGCGTACTCGCGCCAGCCCAGCGGGTGCAGGACGTGGTCGCCGGCCTGGAAGCCCTCGGCGGCGGAGGCGACGACCTCGCCGACCGCACCGCCCTGCATCGGCTGGTCGAGCTCGAAGGGCGCGATGTAGGACTTGCCCTCGTTCATCCGGCCGCGCATGTAGGGGTCCACCGACATGTGGAGGTTGCGGACCAGGATCCGGCCGGGGGCGGGCTCCGCGGAGACGGGTACCTCGCGCAGGGCGAAGTCCTCGGCCACGGGCCAGCCCTGCGGACGGCGGACGAGGTGCCACTCGCGGCTGACGGCGGGGATCTGAGACATGAGGGGCTCCTGAGGAACGAAGATTTACTTCAGAACGTGAAACAACCATGCGCCTGGATATTTCATGTTGTCAAGTAAACGGGTACCCTGGAGCCATGCCCAGTCGTCGCGCAGATCCAGTGACCGTCGAGGTCGTCGAGCTCATCGGCGATGTCGTGGCCCGCTACCACATGGAGTACGAGGAGGCGGCCGGCCGCCACCAGCTCACCGGCGCCCAGGCCAAGGTGCTGAACCTGCTGTCCCTGGAGCCGCTGCCCATGCGGCGCATAGCGCAGAAGCTGCGCTGCGAGCCCTCGAACGTGACCGGCATCATCGACCGGCTGGAGACCCGCGGCCTGGTCGAACGCCGCCCGGACCCGGCCGACCGCCGGGTGAAGCTGGCCGCCCCCACCGAGGAGGGCGTCGAGACCGCGGAGCGGCTGCGCGAGTCCCTGGACTTCGCGCGCGAGCCGCTGGCCGGGCTCTCCGAGGAGGAGCGCACGGCGCTGCGCGACCTGCTCAGGCGGATGCTGGCCTGAGCCCGGGGGGCCGGCTCAGGCCACACCGGCTCAGGCCACACCGGCTCAGGCCGGGCCGCCCCCGGTCGGGGCAGGCCGGGCCGGGTCGGGCCGGATCAGCAGAAGATCCAGAAGACGCAGGTGTCGGCCGGATCGGGCTCCGTCTTGCCCGGCTTGGTCTTCGTCGGGGACGGCTTCACCGTGCCCGTGGGGGCCGGCGCGGGCTGCCCCGGCCTGGACGACTGTACGGACGTCCCGCTGCTGGAACCTTTCTGCGAGGGCGTGGCCGCCGAGGCGGAGGCGCTCCCGCTCGCCGAAGGCGTCGCCGACCCGCTCGGGCTCCCGCTGGGCCGGGCCGTCTTCGACACCCCGCCGGAGGCCTTCGGCAGGACCGCCGGCACGGAGGGTCCCGCCACGCTCGGCAGCGCGTCCGGCTGCTTGGGCCCGCCGTCGGTCAGCACCACCTTGTCGGCCCGGTCGACGCCCTCGTCGTCGCCGACGATCCGGGCCACGGCTATCGAGCCCCCGGTCGCGAGCACCAGCCCCAGCCCGAGCGCGAGCACGCCCCGGCCCCGTCTGCGGCGGGTGGCGGCCCGCTTGCGGGTGCCCGCGCGGCCCTCGTGGGGGCCCGACAGCACGACGAGCGAATCGGCGAACACCTCGGCCAGCGCGGGCTGCGGCTCGGGGCCCGGGGCCGGCGCGCTGGGCGCGGCGACCACCAGGTGCTCGGCCGGGGTTCCGCACCCGGCGCAGGCGAGCGCGCCGTTGAGGTGCCTCTGACAGGCGGGGCAGAAGTAGTTCATGGCGCCCACAAACTATGCGGTCCCCGGCAACATAAGCATTCCGGGATCGTAAGGATCCTGTGTGGAATCGTTACGTCCATGACAGCGACCCCGAATCCGGGACGGCCGGGAGCCTTCGGTCCGGCCGCCTTCCAGCTGGTGCTGCTGCGCAGGATGGCGGACTTCCAGCCCGGCCTCGCCGAGGAGGCCCGGCTGCGCCTGGGCGCCTCGCTCGCGGAGCAGCGGGAAGCCAACCGGCGCTGGCAGGCCATGGTCCGCTCGCCCCGCTCCCGCGGGGCCCTGGCGCGCTACCGGTCGGTGCTGGGCCCGCCGGAGTCCGCGGAGCGGCGCAGCATCGGGGACCTGGAGTGCGAGGCCCTGCTGTGGCCGGTGCCGCTGTGGCCGGAGCTGCGGTTCGAGGTGCTGGCCGCGCCGGACGGGGCGGTGTGGAACGAGTGGCTGGTCCGGGCCCCGGGCGCGCGGGGGCCCGTACTGGAGACGGCCGGGGACCTGCTGCCCTGGTCGGCGACGGTGGACGAGGTGGCCCGGGCCTTCGCGCCGGCGCGGCCGATGGAGGGCACGGCGCCGACGCGCTGGCGCCTAGCGTTCACCGCGTCGGGCCGGCCGCTGGTCGCGGAGTTCACGTACGGGCTGCTCCAGCGGGTGGAGCCGGGCTGATCCGGAAGAGACCGCGCCGCGACCCTGTGGACCTTTCCGGGCACGGCACTAGCTGCGCAGGAAGGCCCGGACTGCGGCCGAGGTGGCGTCGTCGCCGAGCAGGTCGTTGTGCTTCAGGCAGCCGACCGGCGTGTTGAGGGCTCCCGCGAGCGGGACGCTGCTGTCGGGGTTGACCACCTCGTCGCACTCCGACCAGAAGGTGGCGTACGTGACCGCGCCCGGCGTCTCGTCGCCCGCGGCCAGGTTCTTCGCCACGTACGAGCCCGGGGTCATGTCCCGGCACGCCTGGTCCCACAGGGCGCAGGCCCAGGCGGTGGACGTGCCGTGGTTGGGGCCGGCCAGGGAGACCCAGTGGTCCACGGCCGCCGTGCCGCCGCCGTACTTGACGTACCAGCGGCTGACGAGCGATCCGAAGGAGTGCCCCACGATGTCCACGCGCGCGGCGCCGGTCTGCTGCCGCACCTGGTCGACGTAGGCGGCGAGGCGGCCGGAGAGCACCTCGTTGACGGACTGGTGGGTGTCGTAGCCGAACGAGAAGAGCTGGGAGTCGGCGTACCCGTCGGCCCTCAGGTCCTCGCGCAGGGACCCCCAGACCCCCGGGTCGGCGTTGTAGCCGTGCACGAAGACCACCGGATTGCGGGCGGCGGGCGTGTCGGCCGCCCGTTGGGCGGCCGCCTGGGCGGGAAAGGGCGCCAGGAGGGCCAGGCAGAGGGTCAGGAACGCCAGGATTCTCTGGCGGGGCGTCAGCATCGGGTCCCCTTTACCTTGTTACGGGTGAGTAGCGCGGATGGTCCGCGCATGCTGCTGCCTGTCGGTACAGAAATCCACCCCCGTGCAGCACCCCTCACCCGTACGACACACCCCACCCGGAGCATTCCAACGGGCGATATGTCCTATTTATCCGAGAAGATGTGGAGTGCGATCGGCAGCCGCCGGTCTCATCCTTCGTCAGCGCTCTCGGGAGGATCTGCCGTGACCGTCAGTCTTGAGCAGTTGCGCCGCTGCCACGTCGCCGTCGACCTGGGAGCCGCGAGGACCCGCGTCTACGTCAAGGGAGCCGGACTGGTCGTCGACGAGCCCAGCGTCGCCGCGGTCAACACCCGCACCGGCGCCCTCATCGCCGTCGGCACCTTCGCCGAACGGATGACCGGACGCACACCCGACTACATCCGCGTCGCACGCCCCGTCTCCGGCGGCACCGTCGTCGACATCGAGATGGCCCAGCGGATGCTGCGTCACCTGCTCGGCGAGAAGCTGCGCCGCGCCCTGCGCCGCAAGCCCCGGCTGCGCGCCGCCTGCTGCACCCCGCACGACGCCGACCCGCTCGCCCAGCGGGCGGCCGTGGAGACCATGGTCGGGCTCGGCGCCCGGCGCGTCGAACTCGTCGACACCCTGATCGCGGCGGCCGTCGGCTGCGGCCTGCCCGTGGAACAGCCGACCGCGACCATGATCATGGTGTGCGGCGCGGCGGCCACCCAGATCGCGGTGCTCTCCCTCGGCTCGATCGTCACCGCCGAGCGCATCCCCGTCGGCGGCGAGGCCATCGACCACGCCGTCGTCCAGCACCTGCGCCACGCCCACGAGCTGATGCTGCCGAGCCAGGCCGTACGCCCCCTCCAGCTGGCCCTGCACGGCAACGGCATCACCCCCGAGGGCCCCGCCTCCACCCTGATCCACGGCCGCGACGTGGCCACCGGACTCGCCCGCTCCGTCCACGTGGACACCGCCGCCGTCCGGGACGCCATCCACACCCCGCTGACGGCCGTCCTCGACGGCATCGGCAAGGTGCTGCGGGACTGCCCGCCCGACCTGGTCGCCGACCTGACGGACCGGGGGATCATGATGGTGGGTGGCAGCGCCCTGCTGCCGGGCCTCGACCAGATGCTGAGGGACTCCACCGGAATGCCCGTGGCCATCGCCGAACGGCCAGACGTGTGCGCCGTGCTGGGTCTCGGCGCGATGCTGGAAGGAAAAATCGCCCCCATGGTCCTCAACCCGCTGGCCGGATGACCCTGGACGGACCCGCCGGAGCCGCCGGAGCCGCCGGAGCCGACGACTCCACCGGACCCGGCGGGGCCGGTGCGCCATCGAGCCTCCCGGTACTGCTGGAGGCGGTGCTCAGCGTCGGCTCCGAACTGGAGCTGCACACCACCCTCCAGCACGTCGTGGACTCCGCCACCGACCTGTGCGGGGCCCGGTACGGAGCGCTCGGGGTCGTCGACCCCGAGCGCTCCCGGCTGACCCAGCTGTTCACCTCCGGCATGACCGAGGCCGAACGGGCCGCGATCCCCCGCCTCCCCGACGGCCGCACAGGCGTGCTCGGAGCCCTGATCAGCGACCCCCGGCCACTGCTGCTGGACGACCTGACGAAGGACCCCCGCTCGGCCGGCTTCCCGCCCGGCCACCCGCCCATGCGCAGCTTCCTCGGCGTGCCGATCCGGGTGCACACCGAGGTCTTCGGGAACCTCTACCTCACCGAGAAGCGCGGCGGCGGCCCCTTCACGGACGAGGACCTCGCGCTGATGCGCGTACTGGCCTCGCAGGCCGGGATAGCGATCGGCAACGCCCGGCTGTACGAGACCGCGCGCCGGCGGGAGCGCTGGATCGAGGGCGCCGCCGCCGTCACCACCACCCTGCTGGCGGGACGGCCCGCGGCGGACGCCCTGATGTGCGTGGCCGAACGCGCCCGGCTGCTCGCCGACGCGGCCGCGGGCGTCGTCCTCCAGCCCACCCCGGAGGGCGGCATGGAGATCGTCGCCGCCTCCACCCACGGGGACCCCGGCGACCTGGTCGGCACCGCCATCGCGCCCGGCTCGCCGGTTCTGGAACAACTGCTGGGCGGGGAACCCGTCTTCATAGAAGACTCCGCGACCGACCCCCGGATGACCACCCACGTCCGGGAACGCTTCGGGCCGAGCATGATGCTGCCGCTGCAGAGCGGCGGACAGCTGATCGGCACCCTCGCCCTGCCCCGGGCCCGGGGCGGACCGCCGTACGACGCGGTGGACCGGCTGCTGGCCTCCCAGTTCGCCTCCCAGGCCGCACTGGCCCTCGTCCTCGCGGACGCGCAGCACGACCGCGAGCAGCTCGCCGTCTACGAGGACCGCGACCGCATCGCGCGCGACCTGCACGACCTCGTGGTGCAGCGGCTGTTCGCGACGGAGATGATGCTGGAGAGCACGCGGCGGCGCTCGGCCAACGCGGCCGCGGGCGACGAGGTCGGCGGCGACGAGGTCGGGGAGGAACTGGGCCGGGCCGTGGACGAGCTGGACTCCACCATCCAGGAGGTCCGCACGGCCATCTTCGCCCTCCAGCAACCCCCGAGCGACGCCCCCACCACCTTCCGGGGCCGGGTGCTGCGCGAAACGGGCGGAGCCGCCGTCCTGCTCGGCTTCCAGCCGTCGGTGCACTTCGCGGGCGCGGTCGACGCCCTGCTCCCGGACCCGGTCACCACGGCCCTGCTGTCCACCCTGCGCAGCGCCCTGGCGGCGGCCCACCGCCGCAGCGAGGTCACCTCGATAGAGGTGGAGGTCGACGCCACCCCCTCCCGCGTCCGCCTCACGGTCTCCGACGACGGCCGCACGGAGACGGGAACCCAGGGCACGACGGTGGTGTGGGAGGCGGAGCTGTAGGGGGTACGCGGCCTGCGGCGCGGGCCCGCTATCTCCCCCTCGAGGGGTGGGGGCCGGGCTGCCCACCCGCCCCCGGGTGCGGGTGGGTGGGTGTGGGGGGGGCCTTGCGGGGCGGTCTCACAGCCGGTTTGGGGGTTTCCCGTCAGTCCCATCGTCCTTCCGGTTCGGGCCGGCCTGTCAAGGGCGCTCCCTTCGGTCGCGTCACTTCGTGATCGCCTTCGGCGACCCTTGACCGACCGACCCGCCCCGGAAAGCCGAAAGACTGCCGGGAACCCCCCAAAAGAACGGCACGGTCCAAAGGGGGAGGGACGGGTCCGTCAGGGATGAGGCGAGGGGCCGGGCGTCGGCAGGCCGGGCATCCGGGCCCTCAAGAGCCGAGATTCCGGGCCAGGGGCGCGACTAGGCGCACGAGAGGCTGATCAGAGCGACCTGCGGAGCACCCAGGCGCGCCAGATCGCTACGCGCTTCTCATTTATCAGCGTCCGGCCACCGTCTGTGACTGATACCCGCACCAGAGGACGAACAGAGCAGCGCGGGGAGCGGATGGGCGCGCCAGATCGCTACGCGCTTTTCCCATCTCGGCGGCCGGCGGCCGTCTTGGGCTGGTCATAGGCCACACAGGAGACCAACTCACCCCTTTTGCACCCATTTCTGAGGCCGTGGCGAGGGTGGAAGGCCACCTGTCGGAGTCTGCGGTTGAAAAGGACACTCTCAGACTCCGACAAGCCGTCAAAGGCCCTGCGAGAGGCACCATTCACCCCTCGAAAGCACCCGATGATCCCTTTCTCACCCATCCCGGCCCCAGACGGCCGTCCGACGCCGAGACGGGAGAAGCGCGTAGCGATCTCACGCGCCCAACAGCTCCCCGCGCTGCCCTGATCAACCTCTGGTGCGGGTATCAGCCACGGACGGTCGCCGGACGCCGAGATGACAGGAGCGCGTAGCGATCTGGCGCGTCTGGGGGCTCCGGAGGTCGCTCTGATCAGCCTCTCGTGCGCCTAGGCGCGCCCCCGGCCCCGAATCCGGCATCCACGGGCCCGGATGCCCGGCCGGCCAACGCCCGGCCCCGCCGCCTCATCGCTGACGGACCCGCTCCTCCTCTCCTGCCCCGTGACCGTTCTTTTGGGGGGTTCCCGGCAGTCTTTCGGCTTTCCGGGGCGGGTCGGTCGGTCAAGGGTGGCCGAAGGCCATCACGAAGTGACGCGACCGAAGGGAGCGCCCTTGAGGGACCGGCACGACACGGAAGGACGATGGGACTGACGGGAAACCCCCCAAGCCTCCCTGAGACCGTTCAAGGAGATCCGGCCCCCGGCCCCCCGGCCCGCGGACAGGGAGGCGGGTGAGCAGCCACCGCCCCGCCCCCACCCCCTCGAGGGGGAGATAGCGGGCCCGCGCCGCAGGGCCCGCGTCGGCGGCGGTGGATGGCCCCGCGAGCGGGTGCCGCCTAGGGTGGCCGGGTGACGACCCGCCTCTCGGCCCGTGCCGCCATCGCCGCCCTCATCGACCCCGACTCGTTCGCCGAACTCCCCGCCCCGCGCGCGGAGTCGCCCGCCGACGGGCCCATCGGCTGGGCCGGCTACGACGCCTCCCGGGCCCGGGCCGCCGCGCGGACCGGCGAGCCGGAGTCCGTGGTCATCGGCACCGCCCTCGTCGGCGGCCGGCCGGCCACCGTGATCTCCTTCGAGTTCGGCTTCCTCGGCGGCTCCCTCGGGCAGCGCACCGGAGACCGGCTCGAAGCCGCGTACACGCACGCTCGGGAGCAGCGGCTGCCGCTGGTGTCCCTGATCGCGACCGGCGGCTCGCGGATGCAGGAGGGGATGCTCGCGCTGACCCAGCTCCAGCGGGTGGCGCGGCAGTGCGTGCTCACCCGGGCCGCCGGGCTGCCGCAGATCGCGGTGCTGCGCGACCCCACCACCGGCGGCGGGTGGGCCACCCTCGGGGCGGGGGCCGATGTCGTGCTGGCGCTGCCCGGGGCGCAGGTCGGCTTCGCCGGGTCCCGGGTGCGGCCGGCGGACGCCGATCCGGCGGCGTACACCGCCGAGGGGCAGTACGGGGCCGGGCACGTCGACGCGGTCGTACCCGCGGCGGAGCTGCCGGGGACCGTGGCGGACTGGCTGCGGGTGCTGGCCGCGCCCCGGGCCGCCGACCCCGTCGAGCCCCCGGCCGCGCTGGCCGCCGTAACGCCCCCCGGGACCGGCTGGGACGCCGTCCGGCAGGCCCGGCACCCGGACCGCCCGCGGGCGGAGGCGTACCTGGACGCGTACTTCGAGCTGCGCCTGCCGCTGCGCGGGGACCGGGCCGGGGCCGCCGACCCCGGGATGCTGTGCGGGTTCGGGCTGCGCGAGGGGCGGGCGGTCGCGTACGCCGCCCAGTGCGGCACCGCGACCCGTCCGGCGGGCTACCGTACGGCGGCCCGGGTGATCCGGCTCGCGGACCGGTTCGGGATCCCGGTGCTCACCCTGGTGGACACCCCGGGCGCGGCCAACGACGCGGCCGCCGAGCACGCCGGTGCCGGCCCGGCGATCGCCGACACGTTCGCGGCGCTGGCGGAGGCCTCCGTACCGGTGACCACCCTGCTGATCGGGGAGGGCGGCTCCGGCGGGGCGCTGGCCCTGGCCGCGCCCGGGAACACCTGGGTCACCCCGGACAGCTACTTCTCGGTGATCGCCCCGGAGCTGGCGGCGGCCATCCTCAAGCGTCCCGCCGAGGAGGCGCCCGCCACGGCTGACCAGTTGCGCATCCGGCCGCAGGACCTGGTCGCGCTGGGCGTGGCCCGGGGAATCGTTCCTCCCTTGCGCTGATCCCGCCCGCTGATCCCGCCCGCTGATCTCACCCACTGAACGCCGCTTCCCGCCGCCGGAGTTGGGGACGTACGCTCCGCCGCATGTCACAGCCCGTGCAGCTCGTCGTCCTGATCACCACCCTCCCCGGCCGGGGCCCGGAGCAGGTCGAGGCGTACCAACGCCTCGCGCCGGTCGTCCGGGCCGAGGAGGGCTGCCTGCGCTACGACCTGCACCGGGTGAGCGGCGACCCCGACCGCTTCGTCCTCATCGAGCGGTGGGCGTCGCAGGCGGCTCTGGCCGCTCACGACGCCGCCCCGCACATGGCCGAGTCCGACGCCGCCTGTGCCGGGTTCCGGGCGGGCCCGGCGGAGGTGATCCGGCTGGCGGCCGATCCGCTCGCCTGACGCGGTCAGCCGAAGCGGCGGGCCGCAGTCCGGGGCCCTCGCCGGCGTTGCCGTCTTCGAGGTGTCGCTCGCCCCGAGCGGGTCGGCGAGGTGCAGCCCGTCCGTGATCGCGAACCCGCTACGCCTGTGGCGAGCGGGCGTCGTAGCGGGCGAACGCGCGCCACCGCGCGGCGAGGGCGCACAGCACGAGTACGCACGCCAGCCCGCCGCCCGTGACGGCCACCGTCGGAGAGGCCAGGTCGGCGACCGAGCCGGCGAGGAAGTCGCCCAGGCGGGGTCCGCCCGCGACGACCACGATGAAGACGCCCTGCAGGCGCCCCCGCATCGCGTCCGGCGTGGCCGCCTGGAGCATCGTGCTGCGGAACACCATCGAGATGGTGTCGGCGCAGCCGGCCACGGCCAGGAAGACCAGCCCCAGCCAGAGGTTCCGCGTCAGGCCGAAGACGGCGATGGCCAGCCCCCACGCCCCGACGGAGAGCAGGATCGCCAGCCCGTGCCGCCGGATCCGGCCCTGCCAGCCGGAGAACAGCCCGCCCAGCAGCGCTCCCACCGCGGGGGCTGCCACCAGCAGGCCGACGGTCTTGGCGTCACCGCCGTACCAGAGCACGGCGACGGCCGGGAACAGCGCCTTCGGGTGCGCCAGCACCATGGCGGCCATGTCGGAGAAGAAGGTCATCCGGACGTTCGGCCGGGTGCCGAGGAAGCGCAGGCCGTCGAGGACCGAGGCCCGCCCGCCCTTGCCGCCCTCCGGCAGCATCGAGGGCAGCCGCCACATGGCGTACAGAGCCGCGACGAAGGTCACCGCGTCGATCAGGTACGCCGCCTGGTAGCCCCACCAGCCGACGATCACGCCGCCCAGCACCGGACCCAGCATCGTCCCGGAGGTCATGGTGACGGAGCTCAGCGCGTTGGCGGCGGGCAGCTGCTCGGGCGGCAGCAGTTTCGGGATCATGGCCGAGCGGGCGGGTCCGTTCAGCGCCCCGCAGACGGCCTGGAGGGCGACGACGGTGTAGAGCAGCCAGACCCGGTGGTAGTCGAGGAGGGCTGCGGCGGCCAGGCCGACGGAGAGGACGGTGAGGCCGGTCTGGCTGTAGAGGCCGAGCTTGCGCCGGTCGACACTGTCGGCGATGGCTCCGCCGTACAGCCCGAAGGCGACGAGCGGGACGAGCGAGAACAGTCCGACGAGGCCGACGGAGAAGTTGGAGCCGGTGATCTCGTAGACCTGGAGCGAGATCGCGAGGGCGGTCATCGCCTGGCCCATCGAGGAGATGGTGCCGCCCACCCACAGCCGCCGGTAGTCGGCGGAGGTGCGCAGCGGGGTCAGGTCGGCGAATATGCGTCGCTTCGGTCGGGGAGGGGAGGCGGTTCCGGTCACACGGGATGGTAACCAGGCCCTGCTGGGGCGGCTCTGGAGACCGGGGAGCGTTCACCCACCCGCAACGCCCTCACCACGCGGACCCGGGGCCCCAGGCAGGGACCGGCCTTGCCGCTAACCCGCCACTGTCACCAGACATTTGACCAAATCGGCGTACCCTCCACGCCCCCTGTCCGCTCATGATGAAAAGACTCGTATGTCCAGGGAGGCGTAGTGATCGAACCTGGCAACAGCACCACGAGCACCACCGTGAGCGGCGTTCCCACCCCCCTCACGGTCGGGGTCGAGGAGGAGTTCCTGCTCGTCGACGCCACCACCTTGCGGGTGGTCCCGGCCGCACCGCTCGTCCTCGCCACCGCCGCCGGGCTCCCGCAGCAGCTGCACGCCGAGGGGACCCGGTACCAGGTGGAGCTCTCCACCCCGGTCGCGGATTCGGCGGTGACCCTCCGCGAGGAGCTCGCCGTCCTGCGGCGCGCGCTGTCCGCGGCGGCCCGTGCGCACGGCTGCCGGCTGCTGGCCGCTCCCTCGCCCGTCGTGGCGGTGGAGGGGCCCCTGCACCTGACCGACGACGAGCCGCGCCAGCGGGAGCAGCACCGGCGGTTCGGCGCGCTGACGGACACCCTGGTGAGCTGCGGCCGCCACATCCACATCGGCACCCTCGACGTGGACACCGCGGTGGCCGTGTCCAACCGGGTCAGACCATGGCTGCCCACGCTGATCGCGCTGGCCGCCAATTCCCCCTTCTGGGGCGGCCGGGACACCGGCCACTCCAGCTGGCGGGCGATGGCCTGGTCGGGCTGGCCCTCGGCGGGGCCGCCCCCGCACTTCACGTCCACGGCCCATTTCCGGCACTCGGTGGAGACCCTGCTCGGCTCCGGAGCGGCCCTGGACACCAAGATGGTCTACTGGGACCTCCGTCCGTCCGGGCACTGGCCCACGCTCGAACTCCGGGCGCCCGACATGTCCCCGGACATCGACACGGCCGTGCTCCAGGCGGAGCTGGGGCGCGCCCTGGTGACGTCGGCGCTGCGTGCCATCGCCGAGGGGCGGCCGGATCCGCCCGCACGGGACGACGTACTGCGTCTCGCGCGCTGGCGGGCGGCACACGACGGTCTGGAGGGCTTCGGCCTGGACCCGTACACGGGTGCCGAGGTGCCGGCGGCCGACCTGGCGGAGGCGCTGCTCGACCTGGTCGCCCCGGACCTGGCCGCAGTGGGCGACCTGGACCACGCGGCGAAGACCCTGGGCGGGCTGCTGCGCGACGGATCGGGGGCCGCCCGGCAGCGTCAGGTCTTCGCCCGCCGTGAGGACCTCACGGACGTGCTGCGCCATCTGGTGGAGGAGACGGAGAACTTCTGACCGGTCCGTCCGGCGGCCGCGGCCGCGGGTGCCCGCTCGGGGCGTCCGCGGCCGCGGCGCGTCTCAGAGCCAGCCGCGCTGGGCGGCACGCAGTCCGGCCTCGAAGCGGCTGGTGGCGTTGAGGCGTTCCATCAGCGCGGACATCTGGCGGCGGACGGTGCGCAGGGAGACCCCGAGCCGCTTGCCGGCGGCCTCGTCGGTCAGGCCGGAGGCCAGCAGCTTGAGCAGTTCGCGTTCGCCGGCGGTGATCCCGTCCTCGGCGGCCTGTTCGCGGGCGGCCCCGAGCGGGACGGCCTGCTCCCAGGTCTGCTCGAAGAGGCTGACGAGGGAGGCGACGATGCCGGGGGAGGTGGTGCAGAGGGCGCCGAGCCGGGAGTTCGCGGGGTCGATGGGGACCACGGCGGTCTTCCGGTCGAAGATCACCAGGCGGGGCGGCAGTACCGGGCTGGTGCGGACCTGCCCCCCGAGGTCGGTGCACCACTGCACGTAGGCCAGGTTGGCGGGGTCGTTGCGGACGCTGTCCTGGTAGACGGACCGGAGCTGGATGCCGCGCCGCAGGGCGTCCTCGTCGAGGGGCCGTGAGGCGTCCAGGCTCGCCTGGGACTGGGCTCCGCCGGGAATGATCGAGAGGCATTCGACGGTGAGGTCCCGGGCGAGGACCTCCAGCCGGGACTGGATGGCGTCGAGGCCCACGAGCCGTTCGGCGCCGTCGGATTCGGTGTTGGGCCGCAGGCCCGCGAACTCCGCGACGGCGCGGGCCGCCGCGGCCTTGCTGGCCGCCAGTTCCTGCTGGCGGCGGAGCAGGTCCTCTTCCTGGCGGCGCAGTATCTGCTCCAGCCCGGCCTCGGGGCTGACCGCCCGCAGCCCGCCCGCGTGGTCGCGCGAGGGGGTGAGCAGGTCGAGGTCGACGAGCCGGTCGAGCCCCTCGCGCACCTCCGCCTCGGTCATCCCCAGCCGTGCGCCCAATTCGGCCACTCCGCCGGTCGGATCGGCGAGCATCTCCCGGTAGACAGCCTCTACGAGGGTGTCAAGTCCCAACGCTTCCAGCATGCTTGTGCCCCCCGGCCTGTTGGTGCGACGGATGACTTTCCGCCGATTGTCTTGATCCTAAAGGTGCGCAGGTCGGGCCATAGACAGTCTCTTTCGATCTTCCCTCGGCGGCACCTTGGTGCCTGTCACCTTGGTGCCATCCGATTCCTCTTCTGCGCCTGTACGCGGGCCAGCAGGATGGTGTTCACCGGGACGGCGGGGCACGGAGCCCCAGGCCAGGGCCGAGAGGCCGGACCGGTGCAGTGCGCCAGCCGTACAACGCCGCAACCGCTTCGTGTTCCAGGGGGATCCATGTCTCGCACCGCTCGCCTGATCGCTGCCGCCGGCCTCACCGCCCTGCTGTCCTGCACCGCCGCCGTCACCGCCTTCACCGCCGGCCCGGGCCACATCACCTGGGACTCGGTCCAGGCGGCCACTGCGCCGGGCCACATCACCTGGGACTCGGTGCGGGCGGCGGGCCCCCAGACGATCGGCTCGGCCTCCGTCGGCGCGGACGAGCGCCTGATCGGCTGAGACCGGCCGCCGACGCCCAGGCGCCGAACGGGCGAAGACCGGCGGCGGGAGCCGACCACCCCGGCCCTGCCGTGACGTACGCCACACCCCGCCCGCACGGCCTCCCCCCGAAAACGCCGAAACCGCAGGTGCAATCGTTTCTGCACCTGCGGCTTGCGGTGGGGCGGGTGGGACTCGAACCCACGGCCGACGGATTATGAGTCCGCTGCTCTAACCGGCTGAGCTACCGCCCCTTTACGGCGTGGCGCGTACATGTGTGCGCGCCGTCTGCCGCAGCATAGCCGCTCATACGATCTCCTGCCTCGGATGCCCCGCATGATCGGCTGCGCTTGTTCAGAGAGACCGCACTGAAGGCTGCCCGGTTCCCGGATCAGGACAAAAAGAAAGAGGACCCTCCCGGGTCCTCTCCTCTTCCTGCTCCCCCGACTGGACTCGAACCAGTAACCTGCCGGTTAACAGCCGGCTGCTCTGCCAATTGAGCTACAGGGGACCGCGCTCCCCCGACTGGACTCGAACCAGTAACCTGCCGGTTAACAGCCGGCTGCTCTGCCAATTGAGCTACAGGGGATTGCTGCGGTGCACCGAACAGCCCACCTCCGGCCTTGCCGGGGGGCGAGCGCCCGTTGCGAGTCATAGATTAGCGCAAGCAGGGGGGTGCTCCGCCAATCGGTATCTCAGCAGGCCGGGCACCGAGACAACGAAGGGTGGCAGGCATGCGCTACAAGGTCACGTTCCTCGCCGGAGTAGCCCTCGGATACGTGGTGGGCGCGGCGGCGGGACGCGAGCGGTACGAGGAGATGAAGAAGTCCGCCCGGCGCATCGCGCAGAACCCGGCGGTGCGCAACGCCGCCGAGACCGCCGGGCAGACCGGGCGGCAGTTCGCGGGCAAGGCGTTCGCGGCGGTGGGCGACAAGGTCGGCGACGCCGTTCCCGACTCCGTGGCGAAGCACGTGCGGTCGCTGCGGGAGCGGAAGCAGGGCGTCGAGGACGAGTGGGGCACGAGCAACACCTGAGGCGGCTGGTTCCGGCCCGGCGTGCGGCAGAATTCTCCGCATGGGGATAGTCGCCGGGCTGGACAGCTCTTCCGCCTTCACTCGCATCGTCGTCTGCGACACGGACACGGGGGCCGTGCTGCGCCAGGGCTACGCGCCCCATCCGCAGCCCGCCGGTGAGACCGTCCCGTACGAGACCGACCCGCAGGCCTGGCTGCTCTCCCTCGGCGAAGCCGCCGGGGGCGGGCTGCTGGAAGGCGTCCAGGCCATCGGCGTCTCCGCGCAGCAGCACGGCATGCTGCCGCTGGACGCGCAGGGCGTGCTGGTCCGCCCGGCCCTGATCGGCAACGACAAGCGCGGCCAGGTCGCCGCCGCCGACCTGATCGGGGCGCTCGGCGGCAAGGCCGCCTGGGTGGCCGCCGTCGGCGCCGTCCCGCACGCCGCGCAGCCGATCACGAAGCTCGCCTGGATGGCCCGCAACGAGCCGGAGGCGGCGCGCCGGGTGGCGGTGGTGATGTCCCCGCACGACTGGCTCGTCTGGCAGCTGCTCGGCCGGCCCGCGCGCCGCACCACCGACCGGGCCGCCGCCTCGGGCACCGGGTACTGGTCGGCGGCCACCGGTTCCTACCGGCCCGACCTGGTCGAGCTGGCGCTCGGGCACCAGGCGCTGCTGCCCGAGGTGCTCGGCCCGTCCGACGCCGCCGGGATGACCCCCGAGGGGCTGCTGATCTCCGCCGGGACCGGGGAGACCACGGCCGCCGCGCTGGGGCTCGGCATGGCCCCGGGGGACGCGGTGGTCTCGCTGGGCGCCTCCGGTTCGGTGATGGCCGTGCACCACGAGGCCCTGTCCGACCCGGGCGGCCTGATCACCTCCCTCGCCGACGCGGGCGGCATGCACCTGCCGGTGGTGAACACCTCCAACGCCGTACGGGCCCTGCGCGGCACCGCCGACATGCTGGGCACCGACCTGGAGGGGCTGAGCGCGCTCGCGCTGAAGTCGACCCCTGGTGCACACGGGCTCGTGCTCCTGCCGTATCTGGAGGGAGAGCGGACCCCGAACCTGCCGCACACCGCCGGAACGCTGTCGGGGCTGCGCCGGGACTCGATGAAGCCCGAGCACCTCGCGCGGGCGGCGTTCGAGGGCATGCTGTGCGGGCTGGTCGACGCCCTCGACGTGCTGCGGCACCGGGGCGTGGGGATCCGCCGGGTGTTCCTGCTCGGGGCCGCCGCCGAGCTGCCCGCCGTACAGGCCGCCGCGCCGGGGCTGTTCGGGACCCAGGTGGTCGTGCCTGCTCCGGCGGACTACGCGGCGCTGGGCGCGGCCCGCCAGGCGGCCTGGGCGCTCGGGGTGCGGCAGGGCACGCTGGCCCCGCACGTCCCGCCGCTGTGGCCGGCCCCGCCGGCCCAGGTGTTCGAGCCGGGCGAGGACTACCCGGCCTGGCAGGCCGTCCGCCAGCAGTACGTCACCACGCGGGAGCAGCTGCACCCGGGGGCCTTCGGGTTCTAGGGCGGGGGTCCGGACATCCCCTAGTCCTTTTGACCGGGCTTTGCGAAATCCGGTGGGGTTCGGGCCACCCGTTGGCAGAAGATGGGGTGAACCCCCTCGATCTTGCCTACCGGAGCCTGCGCGTGCTCATACGACTGCTGCGGACCCACCTGGATCCGTACAAGAAACCCATCGCCGTACTGGTGCTGCTGCAACTCCTGCAGACCAGTGCGAGCCTCTACCTGCCCACCCTCAACGCCGACATCATTGACAACGGTGTCGTCAACGGGGACACCGGCTACATCCTGCGCTTCGGCGCGCTGATGCTCGGGGTCTCCCTCGTCCAGCTCGTCTGCAACGCCGGGGCGGTCTACTACGGGGCCCGCACCGCGGCCGCTCTCGGCCGCGACGTCCGCGCCTCCGTCTTCGACCGGGTGCAGAGCTTCTCGGCGCGGGAGCTGGGCCAGTTCGGCGCCCCCTCGCTGATCACCCGTACGACGAACGACGTCCAGCAGGTCCAGATGCTCGTGCTGATGACCTTCACCCTGATGGTCTCGGCGCCGATCATGTGCATCGGCGGCATCGCCATGGCGCTCTCGCTCGACGTGAAGCTGTCGGGCGTCCTGCTCGCGGTGGTGCCGGTGCTCGGTCTCTCGGTCGGCGCGATCGTATGGAAGACGCGGCCGCTGTTCCGCCAGATGCAGGACCGCCTCGACGTCGTCAACCGCGTGCTGCGCGAGCAGATCACCGGCAACCGCGTCATCCGCGCCTTCGTCCGCGACGGCTACGAGGAGGAGCGCTTCCGCCGGGCGAACTCCGAGCTGACCGCGGTCTCGCTGGCCTCCGGCAAGCTGCTGGCCCTGATGTTCCCGGTCGTCATCCTGGTCGTGAACATCTCCAGCGTCGCCGTCATCTGGTTCGGTGCGATGCGGGTGGACGGCGGCGGCATGGAGATCGGCCAGCTGACCGCTTTCCTCGCCTACCTGATGCAGATCGTCATGGCCGTGATGATGGCCACCTTCATGTTCATGATGGTGCCGCGCGCCGAGGTCTGCGCCGAGCGCATCCAGGAGGTCCTGGACACCGAGTCCAGCGTGGTCCCGCCCACCGACCCGGTGCGTACGCTCGCCCGGCGCGGGCAGCTGGAGCTGCGCGGCGCCGACTTCCGCTACCCGGGCGCCGAGGCCCCGGTGCTGCGCGGGGTGGACCTGGTGGCCCGTCCCGGCGAGACCACCGCGGTGATCGGCTCCACCGGCAGCGGCAAGTCCACGCTGCTGGGCCTGGTGCCCCGGCTGTTCGACGCGACCGGCGGTGACGTGCTGGTCGACGGGGAGGACGTGCGCCGGATCGACCCGGAGCTGCTGGCCCGGACGGTCGGCATGGTCCCGCAGAAGCCGTACCTGTTCTCCGGGACGATCGCCTCCAACCTGCGCTACGGGCGCCCGGACGCGACCGACGAGGAGCTGTGGCGGGCCCTGGAGGTCGCCCAGGCCAAGGACTTCGTGTCCGAGCTGGAAGGCGGCCTCGAAGCGCCCATCGCCCAGGGCGGGACGAACGTCTCCGGCGGCCAGCGCCAGCGCCTGGCGATCGCCCGCACGCTCGTGCAGCGCCCGGAGATCTACCTGTTCGACGACTCCTTCTCGGCCCTGGACTACGCGACGGACGCGGCGCTGCGCGCGGCGCTCGCCCTGGAGACCGAGGACGCGACGGTCGTCATCGTCGCCCAGCGGGTCTCCACGATCCGCGACGCCGACCGGATCATCGTCCTCGACGAGGGCCAGGTGGTGGGCGAGGGCCGCCACCACGAGCTGATGGCCGGCAACGAGACCTACCGGGAGATCGTGCTCTCCCAGCTGACGGAGGCGGAGGCCGCATGAGCGGGCCCGGAGGACGGATGATGATGGGGCCCGGCCAGCGGTCCCTGGACTTCAAGGGGTCCGGCAAGCGCCTGCTGGGCCAGCTGGCGCAGGACCGGGCCAAGCTGTGGGGCATGGTCGCCGCGGTGGTCGGCAGCGTCGGCTGCGCGGTGGTCGGGCCGAAGATCCTCGGCGAGGCCACCGACCTGGTGTTCGCGGGGCTCGTCGGCCGGCAGATGCCGGACGGCCTGACCAAGCAGCAGGCGCTGGACGGGCTGCGCGACAAGGGCCAGGACGGGACGGCGGACATGCTGTCCGGCACCGACTTCACCCCCGGGCAGGGCATCGACTTCGGTGCCGTCGGGGTCACGGCGCTGTGGGCGCTGGTGGTGTTCACCCTGGCGGGCCTGCTGATGCTGGTCGCCACGCGGCTGTCGAACCACGTGATGAACGGCACCGTCTACCGGATGCGCGAGGAGCTCCAGGCGAAGCTGTCGCGGCTGCCGCTGTCGTACTTCGACCAGCAGAAGCGCGGCGAGGTGCTGAGCCGGGCGACGAACGACATCGACAACATCGGCCAGACCCTCCAGCAGACGATGGGGCAGCTGATGAACTCGCTGCTCACGATCGTCGGCGTGCTGGTGATGATGTTCTGGATCTCGCCGCTGCTGGCGCTGGTCGCGCTGGTGACCGTACCGGTGTCGGTGGTGGTCGCGGCGAAGATCGGCAAGAGGTCGCAGCCGCAGTTCGTGGCGCAGTGGAAGAGCACGGGCGCGCTGAACGCCCACATCGAGGAGATGTACTCCGGCCACTCGCTGGTGAAGGTCTTCGGGCGGCAGAAGGAGTCGGCGGCGGTCTTCGCCGAGCAGAACGAGGAGCTGTACCGGGCCTCCTTCAAGGCTCAGCTGGTCAGCGGCATCATGCAGCCGGCGATGTTCTTCATATCGAACATCAACTACGTGCTGGTCGCGGTCGTCGGCGGTCTGCGGGTGGCCTCGGGCACCCTGTCGATCGGTGACGTGCAGGCCTTCATCCAGTACTCGCGCCAGTTCTCGATGCCGCTGTCGCAGGTGGCGTCGATGGCGAACCTGGTGCAGTCGGGCGTCGCCTCGGCGGAGCGGGTGTACGAACTGCTGGACGCGCCGGAGCAGGAGCCGGACGCGGAGGTCCCGGAGCGTCCGGAGGAGCTGCGCGGTCAGGTCACCCTCGACAAGGTGGCGTTCCGCTACGAGCCGGACAAGCCGCTCATCGAGAACCTCTCGCTGACGGTGGAGCCGGGCCAGACGGTCGCCATCGTGGGCCCGACGGGCGCCGGCAAGACCACGCTGGTGAACCTGCTGATGCGGTTCTACGAGGTCACGGGCGGGGAGATCGCCCTGGACGGGGTGGACATCGCGAAGATGACCCGCGAGGAGCTGCGCGGTGGGATCGGCATGGTGCTCCAGGACACCTGGCTGTTCGGCGGCACGATCGCGGAGAACATCGCGTACGGCGCCTCGCGGGAGGTGACGCGCGCCGAGATCGAGGAGGCCGCACGGGCGGCGCACGCGGACCGCTTCATCCGTACCCTGCCGGACGGCTACGACACGGTGCTCGACGACGAGGGCGCGGGCGTCAGCGCGGGTGAGAAGCAGCTGATCACCATCGCGCGGGCGTTCCTGTCGGACCCGGTGATCCTGGTGCTCGACGAGGCGACGAGTTCGGTGGACACCCGTACCGAGGTGCTGATCCAGAAGGCGATGGCGCGCCTGGCGCACGGCCGTACGTCCTTCGTGATCGCGCACCGGCTGTCGACGATCCGCGACGCGGACGTGATCCTGGTGATGGAGAGCGGCTCGATCGTGGAGCAGGGCACGCACGAGGAGCTGCTGGCGTCCGGCGGCGCGTACGCGCGGCTGTACGCGGCGCAGTTCGCGCAGGCGGTGGCCGAGGTCGACTGACCGGGCCGTGAACGGGTGGGGGCGTCCTGGGGGGGCGCCCCCTTTCCGTTTGCCGGTCCCGCTGGGGCGGGGTCAGTCGAGGTAGCCGCGCAGTTGGTCGGCGAAGGCGTGGTCGCGCAGCTTGTTGAGGGTCTTGGACTCGATCTGGCGGATGCGTTCGCGGGTGACGCCGAAGATCCGGCCGATCTCCTCCAGGGTGCGGGGGCGGCCGTCGGCGAGCCCGTAGCGGAGCTGGACGACCTTGCGTTCGCGTTCGCCGAGGGTGGAGAGGACGGCTTCGAGGTGTTCGCGCAGCAGGAAGAAGGCGGCGGACTCCATGGGGGAGGCGGCGTCGCCGTCCTCGATCAGGTCGCCGAGGGCGACGTCGTCCTCCTCGCCGACCGGGGCGTGCAGGGAGACGGGCTCCTGCGCGAGGCGGAGCACTTCCAGGACCCGCTCGGGGGTCAGTTCCAGGTGGACGGCGACCTCTTCGGCGGTGGGTTCGTAGCCGCGTTCCTGGAGCATGCGGCGCTGGACGCGGACGACGCGGTTGATGAGTTCGACGACGTGGACGGGGACGCGGATGGTGCGGGCCTGGTCGGCGAGGGCCCGTGACATCGCCTGCCGGATCCACCAGGTGGCGTAGGTGGAGAACTTGTAGCCGCGGGCGTAGTCGAACTTCTCGACGGCCCTGATCAGGCCGAGGTTCCCTTCCTGGACGAGGTCGAGCATGGTCAGTCCGCGGCCGACGTAGCGTTTGGCGACGGAGACGACGAGCCGCAGGTTGGACTCGATGAGCCGGCGTTTGGCCATCCGGCCCATGACGACGAGTTTGTCGAGGTCGACGGCGAGCTGGGAGTCGAGGTCGGTGGCGCCGGCGAGTTTCTCCTCGGCGAAGAGTCCCGCTTCCACGCGCCGGGCGAGTTCGACCTCTTCGGCGGCGGTGAGCAGCGGGATCCTGCCTATCTCGCGCAGGTACTGGCGGAAGAGGTCGGCGGAGGGCCCGGTCCCGGCGCCGTTGTCGCGGGCGCGCACGCGCTGCGGGGGTACCGGTTCGATGAGTTCGAGGACCTCGGGCTCCTCGTCCCCGGTGTCCTCCACCGTGTCGGCCTCGGCCTCGGGATCCGGATCGGAGGCGTCGTCGGCGGGGCGGCTCGCGTTCACGGTCAGGGTCTGGGTCTGCACGGGGGCGACCTCCAGGGCTCCGAGGACGGTGGCACCGCACCTCAGTGTGGGGTACGACACATCGCTGCCACGAGGGGCGTGCGAGCACTTTCTGAGCCCGCTGCGTGACGGATGGTTACCCCCTGGCGGGAATCCCGATGCGGATCGGACTCATGTCCGACCGGAGTTACGCGGGTTCCACGCGGACCGCGCAGACCTTGAACTCGGGCATCCGCGAGACCGGGTCCAGGGCCGGGTTGGTGAGGGTGTTGGCGCGGCCCTCTCCGTACCAGTGGAACGGCATGAACACGGTGTCGGCGCGGACGGTGTCCGTGACGCGGGCCGGGGCGACGGCCCGCCCGCGGCGGGAGGTCACCGCGAGCGGGGTGCCGTCGGTGACGCCGAGGCGGGCGGCGAGGCGCGGGTGGAGTTCCACGAAGGGGCCGGGGGCGGCGGCGTTGAGTTCGGGCACGCGGCGGGTCTGGGCGCCGGACTGGTACTGGGCGACGACGCGGCCGGTGGTGAGCAGCAGCGGGTACTCGGCGTCGGGGACCTCGGCGGCGTCGCGGTGGGAGACGGGGGTGAAGCGGGCCCGGCCGTCGTCGGTGGCGAAGCGGTCGAGGAAGAGCCGGGGCTGTCCCGGGGAGCCTTCGGGGCAGGGCCAGAAGACGCCCTGTTCGGCTTCGATGCGGGAGTAGGAGATGCCGGAGTAGTCGGCGGGGCCGCCTTCGGAGGCGCGGCGGAGCTCTTCGAAGACCTCTTCGGGGTCGGTGGGGAAGCCCTTCTCCACGCCGAGGCGGGCGGCGAGTCCGTGCAGGACGTCCAGGTCGCCGCGGACGCCGGGGGGCGGGGTGAGGGCGCGGCGGCGGAGCAGGACGCGGCCCTCCAGGTTGGTGGTGGTGCCGGTCTCCTCCGCCCACTGGGTGACGGGCAGGACCACGTCGGCGAGGGCGGCCGTCTCGGAGAGGACGACGTCGGCCACGGCGAGGAAGTCCAGGGAGCGGATCCGGTCCTCGACGTGGGCGGCGCGGGGGGCGGAGACCACCGGGTTGGAGCCCATGAGGAGGAGGGCCTTGACGTCGCCGCCGAGGGCGTCGAGGAGTTCGTACGCGCTGCGGCCGGGGCCGGGCAGGCTCTGCGGGTCGACGCCCCAGACGCGGGCGACGTGTTCGCGGGCGGCGGGGTCGGTGAGCTTGCGGTAGCCGGGGAGCTGGTCGGCCTTCTGGCCGTGTTCGCGGCCGCCCTGGCCGTTGCCCTGGCCGGTGAGGCAGCCGTAGCCGGAGTGCGGGCGGCCGGCGCGGCCGGTGGCGAGGCAGAGGTTGATCCACGCTCCGACGGTGTCGGTGCCCTTGGACTGCTGCTCGGGTCCCCGGGCGGTGAGGACCATGGCGGAGGAGGGGGTGCAGAACAGCTCGACGGCGCGGCGCAGTTCCGGGACGGGGATCCCGGTGATGCGCTCGACCAGTTCGGGCCAGTGGGCCATGGCGGCGGCCCGGGCGTCCTCCCAGCCGGTGGTGCGCTCGTCGATGAACTCCTCGTCGGCGCGGCCTTCGGCGACCACCAGGTGCAGCAGTCCGAGGGCGAGGGCGAGGTCGGTGCCGGGGCGCGGGGCGAGGTGCAGGTCGGCCTGCTCGGCGGTACGGGTGCGGCGGGGGTCGACGACGATCAGGGTGCCGCCGTTGGCTTTGAGTTCGGTGAGGTAGCGCACGAAGGGGGGCATGGTCTCGGCGGGGTTGGAGCCGACGAGGATGACGCAGCCGGTGCGGGGGATGTCTTCCAGCGGGAAGGGCAGCCCGCGGTCGAGGCCGAAGGCCTTCTGGTGCGCGGCGGCGGCCGAGGACATGCAGAAGCGGCCGTTGTAGTCGATCTGGGAGGTGCCGAGGGCGACGCGGGCGAACTTGCCGAGGGCGTACGCCTTCTCGTTGGTCAGGCCGCCGCCGCCGAAGACGCCGACGGCGTCGGGGCCGTGGGCGCGGCGGGTACGGGCGAGGCCCTCGGCGACGGCGTCGAGGGCCTCCTCCCAGGTGGCCGGCACGAGCGGGCCGCCGGCGTGGGTGCGGATGAGCGGCTCGGTCAGGCGTACCCGGGAGGAGAGCACGGCGGGGGCGGTGCGGCCCTTGCCGCACAGCGCGCCCCGGTTGACGGGGAAGTCGGCGCGCTCCTCGACGGTCACCGCGTCGCCTGCGGGGGCGGGGCGCAGGTTCATGCCGCACTGCAGGGCGCAGTAGGGGCAGTGGGTGGGGGTCGCCGTCGCGGTGTGCATGTCCCCAGGGTGTGCCGGGGGTGTTACGAGGGGGCTTCACCTCGCGTTACGTGTGGGGTACGGCGGTCTCCCTGCCCCCGGCCCCGCACGGTGAGCCGGACCCGATGACGCCCCGGCCGCCGCCGGGCGTGGCTACGCTGGCGGGGCCAGGGCTGGAGGAGACATGACCGCCACGCTTCCCGAGTGGCTCTACCCGCCGCGCCCCAGCGGCTGGGAGGCCGACGACCTCGACCACATCCCGAACCTGCCCCGTCACACCGAACTGATCGACGGAGCGCTGATCTTCATGGTGTCGCCCCAGCGGGCCTGGCACGACCGTGTCATCCGCCGCCTGACCGCCGCATTGGAGGACCAGGCATCGGAGGACAACACGGTCGCGGCGCAGATGACCGTGCGCCTGAGCGTGAAGAGCCGTCCGGAGCCCGATGTCATCGCCGCGACCGTCGCCTACGACCCGGACCGGACCTGTTTCCTGCCCGAGGACGTCGCGCTGGTCGTCGAGGTGGTCTCCGACGAGTCGCAGGAGCGGGACCGGGAGACGAAGCCCTTCAAGTACGCCCGGGCCGGGATCCGGCACTTCTGGCGCATCGAGGAGGAGCACGGCCTCCCGGTGGTCCACGCGTACGAGCTCGACGACACGACCCGCGCCTACGTCGCCACGGGCATCCATCGGGACCGGGTCAAGACGAGCGTGCCCTTCGACATCGACATCGATCTGGCACGCCTCGCGCGGTGAGGCCGGCTCACTGCCCGGTGAGGTGCTTCACGGTCAGGCCGGCCGTCCAGCCGCCGTCCACGGCGAGTTCGGCGCCGGTCATGTAGCCGGCGGCGTCGGAGAGGAGGAAGGCGACGGCGGCCGCGATCTCCTCGGGGACGCCGACGCGGCCCAGTGGGGCGCCGGGGTAGTTGCCCTCGCCGGCCTGGATGCCGACGGGGGCGGTCATCGGGGTCAGCGTCATGCCGGGGTGGACGGAGTTGACGCGGATCTTCGCCTCGGCGAGCTCTACGGCGCCGATCTTCGACAGTCCGCGCACGCCCCACTTGGAGGCCCCGTACCCGGCGGTCAGGGCGAGTCCGGTGAGGCCGGCCGCGGAGGAGATGTTGACAACGGATCCGCCGCCGTTCGCCCGCAGCAGGGGTATCGCGGTCTTGATGCCGATGAACACGCCGACCAGGTTGACCTCGATGACCTGGCGGAAGTGCTCGACGCTCTCGTGTTCCAGGAACTGGCCGGTGGGGATGCCGGCGTTGTTGACGAGCCCGTCGATCCGGCCGAACTCGGCGACGGCGTACTCCAGCGCCGCCCGCCAGTCCGCCTCGCTCGTCACGTCGTGCCGCAGGAAGCGGGCCGCGTCGCCGAGCCTGGCGGCGGTCTCGGCGCCCTCGGCCTCCAGCAGGTCGGTGATCAGCACCCGGCCGCCGCCGTCGACGACCGCCTGCGCGGCCGCCGCGCCCAGGCCCCGGGCCCCGCCGGTGATGACGACGACCTTGCCGCTCAGATCCACCACAGCCACGATCCACACCCCTGACGCCGCACATCGGTATATGACTAATCGGCATACGCCGACGCGGCGTCAGTCTGCCAGAGCGGCCAGGACCCGCGACACCCCCTCTTCCTTCGGGCCGAGGAACCTCGGCTCCGGCTGGAACGCCGCGTCCAGGACCGCCTTGCCGGCCGCGAGGACCTCGCGGGCGCCGCCGTAGTACCAGGTGGAGTCGTGCTCGTCGTCCACTCCGACGCCGTAGGAGTCCACGCCCGCCGCCTGGCACAGGGCCACGGCGCGGTGGATGTGGAAGTGCTGGCTGATCAGCACCGCCCGGCGCACCCCGAATATCTCCCGGACCCGCACGCAGGAGTCCCAGGTGTCGAATCCGGCGTAGTCGCTGACGATCCGGTCGTCGGGTATGCCGTGCCCCCTGAGGTACGACCGCATCGCACCCGGCTCGTCGTACTCCGTGCGGCTGTTGTCCCCGGTCACCAGGATCACCTTCACCTTGCCCGCGCGGTAGAGCTCCACGGCCGCGTCGAGCCGGTACGCCAGGTACGGGGTCGGGCGGCCCTTCCACAGGCCCGCCCCGAAGACCACCGCCACCCCCGCGTCGGGCGCCGCGGCGGTGGTCCGCAGCCGGTCGGCTGCCGCCGCGTGCGTCCACGTCGACGGCAGCAGGGCCAGCACGCACAGCGCCATCACCGCCTGCACGGCCCGCCGGCGCCCCCGGACCGTCCGCACGGCCCGCACGGCCCGCCCGGCCCGCAGCCGCGTCCTCCACCGGCCGACGCCGAACCGCCCCGCCCGCTCCCGCCCCCGCTCCTGCTCCTGCTCCTGCTCCTGCTCCTGCTGTTCCCCCATGACCGCTCCCCCTCGTCCCGCACGCCTTTCGCACGGATTGACGAACCACCCCCACCCCCCAGTTCCACCCACCCCGCCTTTCACTCGTACGAATGACCGAGTGAGCAGCAGGAAACCACCCGTGACCCCCGCGCAACGCCCACGCAATCCGGACCCCGCAGGATCGGTCCATGACGGAGCCGGTGCACCCTCCCGCCACCCAGTCCTTCCCCTTCGGCAGCGCGGCCGAGCTGCTGACCCTGATCACCGACCAGCTCGGCACCCAGCTCAGCGGCCTGCGCCCGCCACGCGCCCGGCACCACGGAGTCCCCACATGCACCCCACCCTCGTCGCCGTGGCCCACGGCAGCCGCGACCCGCGCGCCCCGCACACCGTCCTCGCCCTGCTCGAACGGGTCCGCGAGCTCCGCCCCGCCCTCGACGTCCGCCTCGGCCACATCGAGCTGAACCGGCCACTGCTGGCCGACACCCTGCGGGACACCGCCGGACCGGCCGTCCTCGTGCCGCTGCTGCTCGGGCGCGGCACCCACGTCAAGCGGGACCTCCCCGCCGCCGCGGCCCGCGCCGGGCACCTGCGGATCCGGATCGCCGACCCGCTCGGCCCCCACCCGCTGCTCGTGGAGGCCCTGTTCGAGCGCCTCCTGGAGGCCGGCTGGACCCCGGGCACGGCCGTCGTGCTGGCCGCCGCCGGGTCCCTCGACCCCGACTCCGCCGCCGGCACCCGCCACAGCGCCGACCTGCTCTCCGAGCGGCTCGGCGGGGTCCCCGTGGTCCCCGCGTACGCCTCTGCGGCCGCCCCGAGCGTGCAGGACGCCGTCCGGGCGCTGGCCGCCCGGGGGCACCACCGGGCGGCCGTGGCCTCGTACTTCGCCGCCCCGGGCCGGTTCGCCTCCGCGAGCGCCGCCGCCGCCCCCGGTCCGGCGGCGGCCCCGCTCGGCGCCCACCCGGCACTCGCCCGGCTGGTGCTGCACCGCTACGACGAAGCGCTCGCCCGCAGCGCGCGGCAGCCGGAACTGGCCACGGCGTAAAGGCCGCGCAGGTTCGGATTGCTCGGATTGTCGGTGACTCCGGTTAACGTCTCAGCATGGAAGGCACCGCGCACGTCCCCGCCTACGAGTCCTACGGTCCGGCCGCCACCGAGCGATGGGCCGCCGAGCCGGACAAACGGCCCGGCCGCACCGCCTTCCAGCGCGACCGCGCCCGGGTGCTGCACTCGGCCGCGCTGCGCCGCCTCGCCGGGAAGACCCAGGTCGTCACCCCCGGCACGCGTTCCTTCGACTGGGACGCCAGCCCCCGCACCCGGCTGACGCACTCCCTGGAGTGCGCGCAGGTCGGCCGGGAGCTCGGCGCGGCCCTCGGCTGCGATCCGGACCTGGTCGAAGCGGCCTGCCTCTCCCACGACATGGGCCATCCTCCGTTCGGGCACAACGGCGAGGAGGCGCTCAACGAGTTCGCCAAGGACTGCGGCGGCTTCGAGGGCAACGCCCAGTCGCTGCGCCTGCTGACCCGGCTGGAGCCCAAGCGGTTCGTCGCCGGCCCCGACGGCGAGCAGCTGAGCGTCGGCCTCAACCTGACCCGCGCCTGCCTGGACGCGGCCACCAAGTACCCGTGGGCGCGCGGTGGCCACCCCACCGACCCGGACTCGGTGAAGTTCGGCGCCTACGAGGACGACCTGCCGGTCTTCGAGTGGCTGCGGCGGGGTGCGCCCGCCGACCGCAAGTGCTTCGAGGCCCAGGTCATGGACTGGGCGGACGACGTCGCGTACTCCGTGCACGACTTCGAGGACGGGCTGCACGCGGGGCACCTCGACCCGAACCTCCTCTTCGCCGAGCCCGAGCGGACCGCCATCTGGCGGGTCGCGATCGGCCGCTACGTGCCCGCCGACACCTCCCCGGAGGAGCTGCGCGAGGCACTGGACCGGCTGATGGAGGAGGACTGGTGGCCCCACGGCTACGACGGTTCGGCGGTGGCGCAGGCCCGTCTGAAGGACGCCACCAGCCAGCTGATCGGCCGCTTCTGCCTGGCCGCCGAGGGCGCCACCCGCGAGGCGTACGGCTCCGGCCGGCTCACCCGCTACGCGGCGGAGCTGGTCGTACCGCGCGAGGCGCGCAACGAGTGCGCGGTCCTCAAGGCGGTGGCCGACCTGTACGTGATGCAGCGCGACGAGCAGGAGCGGCTGCGGGCCGACCAGCGCATCGTCCTGGCCGAACTGGCGGAGGCGCTCAGCGGCCGCGCGCCGGAGGGCCTGGACCCCCAGTTCCGGGCGATCTTCGATGCGGCGGCGGACGACAAGGCCCGCAAACGCGCGGTCATCGACCAGATCGCCTGCCTGACCGACGCGTCCGCCCGTTCACTGCACGCACGCCTCACCCGACGGGGGCGGCGCGCCGAAGGGTGAGCCGATCGGGCCACTCCCCCTTCACGCGGCAGGCTGGGTGCGGGACGCTCGCAAGGTGGCCGCAAGTGGCCGATAGGTTATGAGGAGGCATCAGGTGGTCGACGCAAACCAGACGTTCATCATCGTCGGCGCGGGGCTGGCCGGGGCCAAGGCCGCCGAAACGCTGAGGGCGGAGGGGTTCACGGGCCGGGTGATCCTGATCGGCGACGAGCGCGACCATCCCTACGAGCGGCCCCCGCTGTCCAAGGGCTATCTGCTGGGCAAGGAGGAGCGCGACAGCGTCTTCGTGCACAAGCCGTCCTGGTACGCGGGCGCCGACATCGAGCTGCACCTCGGCCAGCCCGCGGTGCACCTGGACCGGGACGCCAAGACGGTGCGCCTGGGCGACGGCACCCTGATGCACTACGACAAGCTGCTGCTGGCCACCGGTGCCGAGCCGCGCCGCCTGGACATCCCGGGCACCGGCCTGGCCGGGGTGCACCACCTGCGCCGGCTCGCCCACGCCGACCTGCTGCGCAAGGCGCTGGCCTCGCTGGGCCGGGACAACGGCCACCTGCTGATCGCGGGCGCGGGCTGGATCGGCCTGGAGGTCGCGGCGGCCGCGCGCGGCTACGGCGCCGAGGTGACCGTGGTCGAGCCGCTGGCCACCCCGCTGCACGCGGTGCTCGGCCCGGAGGTCGGCCGGCTCTTCACGGACCTGCACACCGAGCACGGGGTGCGGTTCCACTTCGGCGCGAGGCTGACGGAGATCGTCGGCCAGGACGGCATGGTGATGGCCGCCCGCACCGACGACGGGGAGGAGCACCCGGCGCACGCGGTGCTCGCCGCTATCGGGGCGGCGCCGCGCACCGCGCTCGCCGAGACCTCGGGGCTGGCCCTGGTGGACCGGGAGCACGGCGGCGGCATCGCCGTGGACGCCTCGCTGCGCACCTCCGACCCGGACGTCTTCGCGGTCGGGGACGTGGCCGCCGCCCACCATCCGGCGCTGGGCACCCGGCTGCGCGTGGAGCACTGGGCCAACGCCCTCAACGGCGGCCCGGCCGCCGCGCGGGCGATGCTGGGACAGGAGGTCTCGTACGAGCGGGTGCCGTACTTCTTCTCCGACCAGTACGACGTGGGCCTGGAGTACTCCGGGTACGCCCCGGCGGGCGGCTATGACCAGGTGCTGGTGCGCGGGGACGCGGGCAAGCGGGAGTTCGTCGCGTTCTGGCTCTCGGACGGCCGGGTGCTGGCCGGGATGAACGTGAACGTGTGGGACGTCGTCGAGCCGATCCAGGCCCTGATCAGGTCGAAGGTGCCGGTGGACCGCGAGAAGCTGGCGGATCCCTCCGTTCCGCTTGAGTCCCTGGTGCCGGCGGAGGGGGCCTGACGGGTTTGCCGCCGCCCGGCCGTAGAATTCACGGGTGGCAGGACGGATCAACGACGACGACGTGAAGGCGGTACGGGACGCGGTCCCGATCGACGCCGTGGTCTCCGAGTACCTCCAGCTACGCAACGCCGGCGGCGGCAACCTCAAGGGCCTGTGCCCCTTCCACGACGAGAAGTCCCCGTCCTTCCAGGTCAGCCCCAGTAAGGGCTTCTACCACTGCTTCGGCTGCCAGGCCGGCGGGGACACCCTCGACTTCATCATGAAGATCGACCACCTCTCCTTCTCCGAGGCGGTCGAGCGGCTGGCCGGCCAGGCCGGCATCACCCTGCGGTACGAGGAGGGCGGCTACACCGCCGGCACCAGCGGCCGCGGCGAGCGGATCCGCCTGGTCGAGGCCCACAAGGCCGCCGCCCTCTTCTACGCGGAGCAGCTCGGCGGCGCCGAGGCGGAGATCGCCCGCCGCTTCCTGGCGGAGCGCGGCTTCGACCAGGCGGCGGCCCACCACTTCGGCGTCGGCTACAGCCCGGCCGGCTGGGACCACCTGACCCGGTTCCTGCGCGGCAAGGGCTTCACCGACAAGGAGCTGATCCTCTCCGGGCTGGCCCAGGACAGCCGCAGCGGCAAGCCCATCGACCGCTTCCGGGGCCGGCTCATGTGGCCGATCCGGGACATCAGCGGCGAGGTGGTCGGCTTCGGCGCGCGCAAGCTGCGCGACGACGACAACGGGCCGAAGTACCTGAACACCCCCGAGACGGCGATCTACAAGAAGTCCCAGGTGCTGTACGGCATCGACCTGGCGAAGAAGGAGATCGCGAAGACCTCCCGGGCGGTGGTCGTCGAGGGCTACACCGACGTCATGGCCTGCCACCTGGCCGGGGTCACCACTGCCATCGCCACCTGCGGCACGGCCTTCGGCGGGGACCACATCAAGATCCTGCGGCGGCTGCTGATGGACAACGCGACCGCCGAGGTGATCTTCACCTTCGACGGTGACGCGGCCGGGCAGAAGGCGGCCCTGCGCGCGTTCGAGGACGACCAGAAGTTCGCGGCGGAGACCTCCATCACCATCGCCCCGGGCGGCATGGACCCCTGCGACCTGCGCCTCGCGCAGGGCGACGCGGCGGTGTCCGGGCTGGTGGACGCCCGCACCCCGCTGTTCGAGTTCGCGCTGCGGCACATCGTGGGCCGGCACAACCTGGAGAACCCGGCGGGGCGGGCGGCCGCGCTGGCCGAGGCCGCGCCGGTCGTCGCCAGCATCAAGGACCTCTCGATCCAGCACGAGTCGGCCGTCCAGCTGGCCGGGATGCTGGGCATCCTCGACGAGCAGTTCGTGGTCAAGCGGGTGGCGCAGCTGGCGCGCTGGGCACGGGAGCGCGGCAACCAGCCGCAGCAGCAGGGCCGAGGCCGCGCGCAGGAGCCGTCCTCCGCACCGCCGCCGGCGGCCGTCGGCGGCGGGCCCGCGCTGAACCTGCGCAGCCCCGCCCACCGCACCGAGCGCGAGCTCCTCAAGCTGGCGCTCCAGCGCCCGGCCCTGGTCTCCCCCGCCTTCGACGCGTACGGGATCGACGAGTTCACCGCCCCGCCCTACGCGGCCGTCCGCCAGGCCATCCAGGACGCCGGCGGCGCCTCGCAGGCCGCCGAGGACTACCTGGTCCGGGTCCGCGAGGCCGCTCCGAACGACACCGTCCGCGCGATGGTCACGGAGCTGGCGGTGGAGGCCATCCACGCCAAGACGGTGGACGAGGTGTACGCGGGGGTCCAGCTCGTGCAGGTCCGGCTGCGCGCCGTCGACCGCCGGGTCCTGGAGATCCAGGGCGCCATGACCCGGCTGAGCCCGCAGGCCCCGCCGGAGCAGCACGCGGCGATCCAGCAGGAGCTGTGGGTGCTCCAGCAGTACGGACAGCGCCTGCGCAACCGCGGCGCCGAAGGGCTGTAGCGGCCTCGGGCCCCGCTCAGCGCCGCAGCCAGTCACCGCCCGGGATCTCGGTGCCGGTCTCCGCGAGGCGGCGGGCCAGCGGGGCCGCCGCCAGGTAGACCCAGGCCCGGACCCGGCTGCCGTCGGGGCGGACGGCGTCGCGGGCGACCCGGTCGTAGACGTTCCCCGGGCGCCCGGGGCCGGCGTACTCCTCCAGCAGGTCCAGCGCGGCCAGGAGTTCCGCGTACGCCCCCGGCGCGGCGGTGATCAGCTCCCCGGCTATGCCGGAGCCGGGGCGGTCGACGGCGTACGGGTAGCCGGGGCCCTCGTACAGCGCCGCGTCCGGCAGCCGGGCGGGCTCCTCGGCCGCCGTCCGGCCCTTGAGGAACCGGTCGTGGTTGACCTCCCCCGGCCGCAGCGTCCCGTAGACGAAGAACGGCAGCACGCCGGAACCGCTTCCCGGTCCGGATCCCGGCCGATCGAACGATGCCACAGGGCCCTCCCTCGACTGCTGATGGACGGTGCGGGGTCCGGGCCCAAAGGCCCCTCTTCGCCGCACGCCCCCACCGTACGCACCGCTGTTACACAATCTCCCGGCTCCTGTGACGGGCGCCCCATATCGTCTGATTCCGCCCGTTTCCCGACCCCACCCGGCTCCCTCGATGACGCGATCTCCCCACCGCCCCCGCGGCACCGGCGCCGCCACCGCCGTCGCCCTCCTGCTCTGCGCCGCCGCGTCGGCCTCGGCGGGCTGCGCCGCGCCCGGCGGGCTCGCCCCGGGCGAGCCCGTGGCGCCGGTGTCCCCGCAGCCGCAGCCGGAGGCGCTGTGGCCGGCCTGGTCCGAGGACTCCCCCCGCGCGCCCGGAGCGGCCACCGGCACCGGCCAGCCGCCGCCCGCGCCCCTGCCGGACGCCCCCGAGGCGGGTCCCGAGGGGCTGGCCTCGGTGGACGTGATGGCCGTGGTGAAGGCGGACAAGCGGATGAAGCTGCTCACCGGCAAGGGGATGATCGACGCCCCGGGCCGGGCAGGTATCCGCCCGCCGGTCCGCCTCGACCTGACCGGGGACGGGAAGAAGGAAATGGCCGTCGCCGCCGACACCGAGACCGGCCGCACCGCGCTCACCGTGTACGCCGCCCGGGGGAAGGGGATCGTCCCCATCCTGTTCACCATCGGACGGCGGATGGCCGCCGAGTCCATCGGCCAGGACCTGCTGGTCCGCACCGCT
Organism: Streptomyces sp. NPDC033966; assembly: GCF_055575955.1. Lineage (NCBI taxonomy): Bacteria > Bacillati > Actinomycetota > Actinomycetes > Kitasatosporales > Streptomycetaceae > Streptomyces > Streptomyces sp. NPDC033966. The sequence goes on from NZ_JBVIRQ010000006.1 coordinate 106,368, forward strand.
CCCGACGACGGCTCCGAGCAGGTCGTCCGCTACCACTGGGACGGCACCCGGATGACGGTGGTCAGCGACGAGCGCCGCTACACCAAGCCCCAGGACCCCTCGTGAGGGCCCGGCTCCCGGCCGCGTCCGCCGGCTGCCGGCGCCGGCTGCGCGCCCTCGGCCTGCGCTGGAAGATCGCCGCCCTGCTGGCGGCCGGCTGTTCGCTGGTCGCCGTCACCATCGGCGTGCTGATCCACGAGGCCCGGGTGCGGCAGGTGTCCGACTCCGCCCGCAAGAGCGCGGTCGAACAGCTGGTCCGCGTACGGCAGATCTACGAGATCACCGGACGGCTCGACTCCGACAAGGTCGGGGAGGCCGACGCCCGGATCGACTGCCCGTCCACCCCGGAGCAGCTGCGCGGAGCTGCCCTGGGCGGCCGCCGCACCACCTACCTCGACCTGACCGGCCCGGACCCGGCGGTGTGGGCGGCCCGGCCGGTGGGCAGCGGGCACGTGCTGACGGTGCGGCAGTCCCTCGCGCCGGAGCAGGCCGAGCTGGAGGAACTGGACGCGCAGCTGATCGCCTCCGGGACGGGCGTGGTGGCACTGGCGGCGGTCGGCGGGGCGCTGCTGGCCAGCCGGCTCAGCAAGGACCTGCGGACGGCCGCCGAGACGGCCCGGCGGATCAGCGCGGGCGATCTGGACGCCCGGATCGGCCCGTCGGGACCGCCGGGGACCCGGGACGAGGTGGCCGAGCTGTCCTCGGCGGTGGACACCATGGCCGCCAGCCTCCAGCGGCGGCTGGAGGCGGAGCAGCGGTTCACGGCGGACGTGGCGCACGAGCTGCGCACCCCGCTGACGGGCCTGCACACGGCGGCCGAGCTGCTGCCCGCCGGGCGGCCGACGGAGCTGGTGCGGGACCGGGTCGCGGCGCTGCGGACGCTGACCGAGGACCTGCTGGAGGTGGCCCGGCTGGACGCCGACCGGGAGGAGGCGCGGCTGGAGGCGCACGCGCTGGGACCCCTGGTGGCCTCGATCACGGAGCGGTCGGGGGTCGCGGCGGAGGTGGTCGGCGCGGGCGGGGCCCCCGGAGGGCCGGGCGGGGTGCGGGTGCGCACCGATGCCCGGCGCCCGGAGCGGATCCTGACGAACCTGCTGGTCAACGCCCGGCGGCACGGGAGCGGCCCGGTCACGGTGACGGTGTCGGGGACCTCGGTGACCGTCCGGGACCAGGACGGCCCGGGCTATCCCCGGACCCTGCTGCGCGAGGGGCCGCGGCGGTTCGTGACGGGTACGCCGGAGCGGGGCCAGGGCACCGGGCTCGGGCTGACGATCGCCTTCGGGCAGGCCCGGGTGATCGGCGCCGAAGTGGCCCTGTCGAACCCGGAACCGGCGGGCGCGGCGGCCGTGGTGACCCTGCCGCCGGCCTGAGGTCACCCGGACGGCGTGGGCGCACACGGATGCCCCTGCACGGCCCTGACCTGCGTGGACACCGTTCGGCTGGGCACCGGGGGCGGGATCTGACGCAGGCTCAGCAGGCGGTGGGCGGGCGTGCGGGTTTACCTCGGAACACGACCCCGTGTCCCCTGGAGTACCCATGCGCCGCAGCACCGCCCACGTGCTCACCGCCACCGCGCTGACCGCCGTCGCCTTCGCCGGGCCGGTCGCCGGGGCGGTGGCCGCCGCGGAGCTCGGCATGACGGCCTTCGCGCCCGGGGACTTCGCCGTGCTGGAGGTCTGGCCGAAGTCGGCCGCCCCGGGGGCCACCGTCACCGTGCACACCAAGGCGTGCGGCCGGGGCAGCCGGGCCGAGGGCGATGCCAGCACGGTGGAGGGCGGCCGCTTCGAACTGGCCCCGGGCAGCCGCGAGGACGTGGTCACGGGCCGGTTCCGGATCGGCCAGGGCCTGCGGCCGGGCACCTACGGCATCGGCGCCACCTGCGCGAACGGCAAGTTCGCCACCGGCGACCTGGTCGTCACCGAACGCGGCCCGCAGGGCCACGTACGGACCGGGGTGGGTGGTGGCACGACCACCGCCACCGACCCCGCCAAGATCACGGCGGGAGCGGCAGTGCTGGCCGCGGCCGCCGTCGGCGGTACCTGGCTCCTGCGTCGCCGGGCGAGCGGCACGCGGAGCTGACGGGCGCCCACCGCGGCTGCGGCCGCGGTCCGACCGGTACCGCCCCCCGTCGCCCGCCCCGCGAGGTCCCCCCGTTCGCGGGGACGGGCGACGGCCACTCCAGGAACGGCGAGACGAGGGGGTACGGCGCATGCGTGGCGGCTTCCCGGGCCTGCGGGGACGCCCCCGACCCCGGGGAAGCGGACGCCCCGGAGCCCGCGCGAGGGTCTCCGCCGGGGCGCTCGCGGCACGGGCCGGGCTGGTCGCGGCGGCCGTCTGCCTCGGGGTCTGGCTCATCGGCAGCGGCTCGGCCGTGACCGTGCGGCCCCCGCTGCCCTCCCCCGCCGAGGCGCTGAGCGCGCAGCTCCTCTACCCCGGGAGCATCGACCCGCTCCCCGGCTCCCCGCCCGTGCGGATCAGGATCCCGTCGATCCGGGTGGACGCCCCGCTGACCGGGCTGGGCCTGGACCGCGACGGCAGCCTCGAAGTGCCCCCGCCGGACCGCCGCGAGCTCGCCGGCTGGTACCGGGACGGGACCACACCCGGTGCGACGGGCACCGCGGTGATCGCGGGGCACGTCGACCACGCCAGCGGCCCGGCCGTCTTCTACCACCTGGGCGCGCTGCGCCGGGGGGCCGCGGTCGAGGTCGACCGCGCGGACGGGCGTACGGCCGTGTTCACCGTCCACGCGGTCGAGGTGTACGACGCCGGGGCGTTCCCGGACCGGCGCGTGTACGGGCCCTCGCCGCGCGCGGAGCTGCGGGTGATCACCTGTGGCGGCGCGTTCTCCCCGCGCACCGGCTACCAGGGCAACGTGGTCGTCTTCGCCCACCTCACGGGGACGTACTGAGCCGCTACCCCCACTGTTCGAGGCCGAGCTTGACCACCAGGGCGCCCACCACGGTGAGCAGTACGCCGCGGACGAAGCCGCTGCCCTTCTTCAGTGCCAACCGGGCGCCGGCCATGCCGCCGGCCAGGTTGAAGACCGCCATCAGGGCGGCCAGCTGCCAGAACACCATCCCCTGGTAGGCGAACATCGCGAGCGCCCCGGCGTTGGTGCAGCAGTTGACGATCTTGGCGGTCGCGGAGGCGGTGACCAGGTCGAGGTGGAGCAGGGCGGTCAGGGCCAGCACCAGGAAGGTGCCGGTGCCGGGTCCGATGAGGCCGTCGTAGCAGCCGATGCCCAGGCCGGCGAGGCCGATGGTGAGGAGCACGCGGCCGCGGGAGACGGGTGAGGCGGCGGGGGCGGCGGTGCCGAAACCCGGTTTGAAGATGACCACGGCGGCGACCACCACCAGGACCCCCATGATCAGCGGCCGCATGGCGTCCTTGCTGATCCCGCCGGCGAGCGCGGCCCCGCCCATCGATCCGGCGAGCGCGGCCAGTCCGATGCGGACGGCGAGCTTCACGTCGACCGGGGTCTTGCGCACGTAGGTGGCGGCCGCCCCGGCGGTGCCGACGATGGCCACCGCCTTGTTGGTCCCGAGGACGGCGGCGGGCTGGGCGTTCGGCAGTCCGAGCAGCAGGGCCGGCAGGAGCAGCAGTCCGCCGCCGCCGACCACCGCGTCGATCCAGCCGGCCGCCGCGGCGGCCGCGCACAGCACGATGATCATGGTCGTTGATATGTCAGGCACGGCCCCGACCCTAGGTACCGCATCGGTGCAGGGACCATCGATCCCCGGAAACTTGCGCAAAGGTTGAGCTTCGCCGCCCCTCCGCCGCCCTCCGCCGCCCTTCGCCGCCCTTCCCCGCGCCTCTGCGCCGCCCCGGCCAGGGCCCTCACCGGCCCTCGGCACAGGCGCTGAGGTCGGTGTTCCGTCCGGGTAACAGAGGCGATGCGGCGGGGAAACAGCCCGCCCGCACGCTCGTGCCATGACCTCGGAACAGCGTGTGGTGGTGATCGGCGGCGGCCTGGCGGGCCTGCGGCTCGCTGCGCGGCTGGGCCCCGGTGCGGCGGTGACCGTGCTCGGGGAGGAAACCCACGCCCCCTACAACCGGGTCCTGCTGGCCGAGGTGCTGGCGGGCCGGTACGCACCCGAGGTCACCGCGCTCCCGGCCCCCGGCCCGGCGCTGCGCCGGGGCGTCCGGGCGGTGCGGATCGACCGCGCGGACCGGGCCGTGCACTGCGACGACGGCTCGGTGGAGCGGTACGGCACCCTCGTGCTGGCCACCGGCTCGAACCCGGTGCTGCCGCCGCTGCGCGGGCTGTTCACCCCGGACGGGCGGGAACTCCCCGAAGGGGTGCACGCGTTCCGCACCATGGACGACTGCCTGGCCCTCGCGGCGGCCGTGCGCCCGGGCGTACGGGCGGTGGTGATCGGCGGCGGGCTGCTGGGCGTCTCGGCGACCCGTGCGCTGGCCGCGCGGGGTGCGCAGGTGGTCCTCGCCCAGCAGGCGGAGCGCCTGATGGAGCGCCAGCTGGACGCCGACGCCTCCGCGCTGCTGCGGGACCACCTGACCGCGCTCGGCGTGGAGATCCACACCGAGTGCCGCGTCAGGGGCCTGACCACGACCGGCACCCCGCCGCGCGGGGCCTCCGCCCCGGCCCACCGCAAGGTGACTGGGGTCGAGCTCGCCGACGGGTACCGGCTCGACGCCGACGTCGTCGTCCTCGCCTGCGGGGTCCGCCCCCGCGTCGGGCTCGCCCAGGCGGCCGGCCTGGAGGTCCGCAAGGGCGTCGTGGTCGACGGCCGGCTGCGCACGAGCGACCCGCGCGTCCACGCCATCGGCGACTGCGCCGAGCACGACGGCCGGGTGTACGGACTGGCGGGACCCGCGCTGGAGCAGGCCGACGCCCTCGCGGCGGTACTGCGCGGGAACGACGCCGAGTACACCGGCACCCGCGCCCTCACCCGCCTCACCCTCCCCACGGCCGGCGGCCCCGGCCCCTTCGACCTCGCCGCGTTCGGCGACCCCACCCCGCTCCCCGGCGACGACGTGCTCCGCCTCGCGGACGCCACCCGCCGCACCTACCGCAAGGTCGTCCTGCGCGGCGACCGGCTCGTCGGCGGGGTGCTGCTCGGGGAGCTCTCCACGGTGGGGGCCCTCGCCCGCACCTGGGAGGGCGACGAGTTCCTGACCGCCCCGCACGACCCGTTCCACCTGCTCACCGACGACGGAGGCCACTGATGACCGTGCCCGAGCCCCTGCCCGCGATCGTGCTCATCGGACACGGCATGGTCGGCCAGCGCTACCTGGAGGCCCTCGCCGAGCGCGGGGCCACGGCGACGCACCGGATCACCGTGCTGTGCGAGGAGCCCCGGCCCGCCTACGACCGGGTCCACCTCACCTCGTACTTCTCCGGAAGCACCCCCGAGGACCTCTCCCTGACCCCGGCCGGGTTCATGGCGGAGCACGGCATCGAGCTGCACCTCGACGACCCCGCCGAGCACGTCGACACGGCCGCCCGTACCGTCACCTCCCGCTCCGGGCGGGTGATCCCGTACGACGTGCTCGTGCTGGCTACCGGCAGCTACCCCTTCGTGCCGCCCGTCCCCGGCAAGGACGCCCCGGGCTGCTTCGTGTACCGCACCATCGAGGACCTCCTCGCGATCGAGGAGTACGCCAAGACCCGGTCCAGCGGAGCCGTCGTCGGCGGCGGCCTGCTCGGGCTGGAGGCCGCGGGCGCCCTCAAGGGGCTCGGGCTCGCCACCCGCGTCGTGGAGTTCGCGCCCCGTCTGATGCCCGTCCAGGTGGACGAGGGAGGCGGCGCGGCCCTGCTGCGCACCATCGAGTCCATGGGCCTGACGGTGCACACAGGCGTCGGCACGCAGGAGGTGCTGACCGGCGAGGACGGCTCGGTCTGCGGGATGACCCTCTCCGACGGCTCCAGCGTCGAGACCGAGCTGGTGGTCTTCTCGGCCGGGGTCCGTCCCCGCGACCAGCTGGCCCGCGCGGCCGGCCTGGCCGTCGGCGAGCGCGGCGGCATCACCGTCGACGCCCGCTGCCGCACGTCCGACCCGCACGTGTACGCCATCGGCGAGTGCGCGCAGGCCGTCGACGGCCGCGTCTACGGGCTGGTCGCGCCCGGCTACGAGATGGCCGAGACCGCCGCCGAGGACCTCCTCGGCCGGGAGAAGGAGTTCACCGGCGCCGACCTCTCCACCAAGCTCAAGCTGCTCGGCGTGGACGTGGCCTCCTTCGGCGACGCGCACGGCACCGCCGAGGGCAGCCTGGACGTGGTCTGGTCGGACTCCCGCTCCGGCGTCTACAAGAAGCTTGTCGTCTCCGCCGACGGGGTGCTCCTCGGCGGCGTGCTGGTCGGCGACGCCGACTCGTACGGGCTGCTGCGCCCGCTGACCGGCAGCGTCCCGCCGGTCGCCCCCGAGCAGCTGGTGCTGCCCGCGGGTGTCGGCGCGCCCGTCGCGCTCGGCCCGTCCGCGCTGCCGGACACGGCGGTGATCTGCTCCTGCCACAACGTCACCAAGAAGGCCATCACCGCCTGCGCCACCCTGCCCGAGGTCAAGAAGTGCACCAAGGCCGGCACCGGCTGCGGAAGCTGCCTGAAGGTGATCGGGCAGCTGCTGCCGGCGGCCGCCGACAAGGGGCTGTGCGGCTGCTTCCCGTACACCCGGGCCGAGCTGTACGAGATCGTCCGCACCCGGCGCCTGACCTCGTACCGGGAGATCCTGGACGGCCACGGCCGCGACGGGGCGCGCGGCGGCGACGGCTGCGAGGTCTGCAAGCCCGCCGTCGGCTCGATCATCGCCTCCCTCGCACCGACCCTGGGCGCGAGCGGCTACGTACTGGACGGGGAGCAGGCCGCCCTCCAGGACACCAACGACCACTTCCTCGCCAACCTCCAGCGCAACGGCTCGTACTCGGTCGTCCCGCGCATCCCGGGCGGTGAGATCACCCCCGACAAGCTGATCGTGATCGGGGAGGTGGCCCGCGACTTCGGCCTCTACACGAAGATCACGGGCGGTCAGCGCATCGACCTGTTCGGCGCGAGCGTGGACCAGCTCCCGCGGATCTGGGCGCGGCTGGTCGACGCCGGTTTCGAGTCCGGGCACGCGTACGGCAAGGCCCTGCGGACGGTGAAGTCCTGCGTGGGGCAGACCTGGTGCCGCTACGGGGTGCAGGACAGCGTACGGATGGCCATCGACCTGGAGCTGCGCTACCGGGGGCTGCGCGCCCCGCACAAGCTGAAGTCGGCGGTGTCCGGCTGCGCCCGCGAGTGCGCGGAGGCGCAGAGCAAGGACTTCGGGGTGATCGCGACGGCGAGCGGCTGGAACCTGTACGTCGGCGGGAACGGCGGGGCCACCCCGCGCCACGCGGACCTGCTGGCGCAGGACCTGTCGGACGCCGAGCTGGTGCGGCTCATCGACCGGTTCCTGATGTTCTACATCCGCACCGCCGACCGGCTGGAGCGGACGTCCACCTGGCTGGACCGGCTGGAGGGCGGCCTGGACCACCTGCGGGACGTGGTGGTGCACGACTCGCTGGGGCTGTGCGCGGAGCTGGAGGCCCTGATGGCCGACCACGTGGCGCACTACCGCGACGAGTGGGCCGAGACCCTGTCGGACCCGGAGCGGCTGCGCCGGTTCGTGTCCTTCGTCAACGCGCCCGGCACGCCCGACCCGACCGTGAAGTTCGTTCCCGAGCGCGACCAGGTCAAGCCCGACCTGGCCGTCCTGACCATTGGAGGACCGGCCCGATGACCGTCGAACTGAAGGTGGCCGAAGGCTGGCTGACGGTGTGCCCGCTGTCGGCGCTCACCCCGGGGCGCGGGGTCGCGGCCCTGCTGCCCGACGGGAGCCAGGCGGCGGTCTTCCTCGACCGGGCGGGGCGCCCGTACGCCATCGGCAACCAGGACCCCTTCACCGGCGCGCACGTCCTGTCGCGCGGGCTGGTGGGGCGTGCGGAGGGGCGGCCCTTCGTGGCCTCGCCGCTGCTGAAGCAGCGCTTCGACCTGGAGTCGGGGCGCTGCCTGGACGACGAGGAGGTGGCGGTCCGGACGTACCGGGTGCGGACCGCCACCGCCCCGTAGGACATCAGCCCTGGACCGCGGCCGGGTCCATCCAGACGAACTCCCACACGTGGTGGTCCAGGTCCTCGAAGGCGCGGCCGTACATGAAGCCGAGGTCCATGGCGGGGCGGGGCTCGACGGCGCCGGCCGCGAGGGCGGCGTCGACGACCTCGTCGACCTTCTCCCGGCTGTCGGCGCTGAGCGCGACCATGACCTCGGTGGTCTTCGAGGCGTCGGCCACCGGCTTGGTGGCGAACTCCTTGAACTTCTCCTCGGTCAGCAGCATCGCGAAGATGCTGTCGCTGACGACCATGCAGGCGGCGGTCGAGTCGGTGAACTGCGGGTTGAAGGAGTAGCCGAGCTTCTCCCAGAAGGCCTTCGCGGCGTCCAGGTCCTTCACCGGCAGGTTGACGAAGATCATCTGAGCCATCTCGGTTCCTCTTCTCTGGTGCGGCGTGATGCGTGGTGCGCGGTACGCGGTGCGTTGTCGAAGGGGTAGACCCGGGGCACCGGCAGAACTCATCGCTGTCCGGCGAAGTTTTTTCAGCTCTTTCGTTTCCCCAGGTCAGAGGCGTTGGAACGGCGGCGTCCGGCGGCCCGGCGGGCCGGGGCGACTGCCCGTGTGCCGGTCGCCCCCGCGTCATGGGGAGTTGGCGCCCCGTCCATGCTGCGCCCCTAGGTTCCTCGACGCATGCGACCCGCGCCCGACCGGGCCCGGGGGCCCTCCTCCCACAGGAGTGACCGTGGAACGTCGTACCTTCCTGCGCGGTGCCGTGATCGGCACCTCCGCCGCCGCCTTCGCCGGATCCCTCAGCCACGGGGCCGCGTACGCCGCCCCCGCCCAGCCGGGCGCCGGGCCCTACGGGGCCCTCGGCGCGGCGGACGCCAACGGGATCATGCTCCCGTCCGGGTTCAGCAGCAGGGTCATCGCCCGCTCCTCGCAGACGGTGAGCGGCACCTCCTACACCTGGCACAGCGCCCCCGACGGCGGCGCGTGCTTCGCGGACGGCAGCGGCTGGATCTACGTGTCGAACTCGGAGATCAACCCGGGCGGCGGCGCGAGCGCGGTGAAGTTCAACTCCTCGGGCACGGTCACCGGGGCGTACCGGATCCTGTCGAACACCCGGCAGAACTGCGCGGGCGGCAAGACCCCGTGGAACACCTGGCTGTCGTGCGAGGAGGTCAGCCTCGGCTACGTCTACGAGACCGACCCGTACGGGGTCAACGCGGCCGTGCAGCGGCCCGCGATGGGCCGCTTCAAACACGAGGCGGCCGCGGCCGACCCGGTGCGCCAGGTGGTCTACCTGACCGAGGACGAGACGAACGGCTGCTTCTACCGGTTCGTGCCCACCACCTGGGGGAGCCTCTCCTCCGGCACCCTCCAGGTCATGGTCGCCGGCAGCGGCACCTCCGGCTCCTTCAGCTGGCAGAACGTGCCGGACCCCGACGGCTCCCCGACCACGACCCGCACCCAGGTGTCCGGCGCCAAGCACTTCAACGGCGGCGAGGGCTGCCACTACGCGAGCGACACCGTGTGGTTCACGACCAAGGGCGACAACCGGGTCTGGCAGCTCAACCTGGCGAGCAGCACCTACGAGCTGGCCTACGACGACTCCCTCGTCCCCGGCGGCGCGGCGCCGCTCACCGGCGTCGACAACGTCACCGGGTCGACGTACGGGGACCTGTACGTCGCCGAGGACGGCGGCAACATGGAGATCTGCGTGATCACCCCGGACGACGTGGTGGCGCCCTTCCTGCGGATCACCGGCCAGTCCTCGTCGGAGATCACCGGCCCCGCCTTCTCCCCCGACGGCGGCCGGCTGTACTTCAGCAGCCAGCGGGGTACGAGCGGCTCCTCGACCGGCGGCATCACCTACGAGGTGACCGGGCCGTTCCGCGTCTGACGCGCGCGCCCCGGACACCCGGCCCGGCGGGGAGGGCCTCGCCTCCCCCGCCGGGCTCCGGCGCATCCGGAGAACCGATCCTTCAGGAGACCACCGCGCCGCCCTTGAGCAGGGCCGCTCCGAGCGGGGTCACCGTGTGCAGGACCGCGTTGCCGTGGCGCAGGGTGGTCACCAGGCCCGCCTCGCGCATCACGCAGGCGTGCTGGCTCGCCGAGGCCAGGGAGACCCCGGCCCGGCGGGCCAGTTCGCTGGTGGTGGCCCCGTCGCCGATGGCCCGCAGCACCACCGACCGGGTGTGGCCCACCAGCTTGCCCAGGGTGCGCTGGCGCTGCTCCTCGGCCGGCCGGGCGCCCTCCCCGCTCGCCGCCGCCGAGGCCAGCTGGGCGGCGGCCGGGTAGACCAGCACGGGCGGCAGCTCCGGGTCGTGCAGTGTCACGGCCGTCCGGCGGCAGAAGAAGGACGGCTGGAGCAGCAGCCCGCGCCCGCGCAGCCGTACGTCCCGGTCCACCGGGTACTCGCACTCCAGCACCGGCGCCCGCCAGCGCAGCATCGGCGGCAGCGAGGCGAGCAGCTCGTCCGCGCCCCCGTCGAGGAGCGCGCGGCCACGCGCCGCCCGCTCGGCCTCTATCTGGGCCTGGATGTGGCTCCAGTACGGCTCCACGGCCGCCCGGTGGTACGCGCGCAGCTCGCCCAGCAGCCGGGGCAGGTGCTTGGTGCCGCCGTCCATGAACTCCCGCAGCCGGGTCGGCGGCGGGGTCCCGAAGGCCGCTCCGAAGCCCGTCCCGGCGCCGGCGCCCACGAGGGACAGCTCCCGGCGCAGCCGCTCGGGGCGCAGCCCGCGCAGCGCGTCGAGCCCGAGGTCCCACCCGTACTGGCCCTCGGCCGGGGTCAGGAAATCGGGGAAATAGCCGCGAGCCGGTATGAGCGCACCCAGCAGCCTTGTTTCACCATTCAACCGGCTCCGGGTTTCCGTACGCCATTCGCCGAAGAACCGGGCGTCACGCCGGTCTCTTAAGCGATGAAAACTAAGAATCGTTTCCCACAACGCATCGGGACGCCCTGCCATCCGTACGCGTGCCAGGTCCACTCCAGTGAAATGGATACGAAGCACCGAACCCCCACCTGTGCAACCGCAATCCCCCCGCCCCACGAGTATGCATGCCGTCACACGTGGTCACCACGCCCTTTCGGCCACAGTTGAAACCCCTTTCGGCAGAGGCGTGACAAGCGAAATCCTGTACTCCGCCAGGCACACTCCGGTGCGACCGAAACGCTCCGTGAAGGCCGTGGGGGGCTTTGCGGGGCCTGGCGGTCGGTCGCACCGGGAAGCGCCGACGTGCCTGGCAGATAGGCGGCAGGCGGTGGACGGGTGGGGATCCGTCCACCGCCTGGCGCTGTAATGACATTGTTGAAAATTTTGCGATATGCGGCGTCTCGTCGACGGCCCCCCGAAATGGGTTGCGCCCGCCCCCCGGCAGTCAGGGAACCGGGGGGAGGGCGCAGTCAGGGGGGCTCACGGAGCCCTGGGGGGCCTCACGGGCCCGGCGGGGGCCCCGAAGGGCCCCTGGAGGGTCTCAGCGGCTGTCGGAGCCCTTGGCCTCGGCGGCGGCGCGGCCGGCCTCCAGGCGCGCCACCGGGATCCGGAACGGCGAGCAGGAGACGTAGTCGAGGCCGACCTCGTGGAAGAAGTGCACCGACTCCGGGTCGCCGCCGTGCTCGCCGCAGACGCCGAGCTTGAGGTCGGGGCGGGTGGCCCGGCCCTGCTCGACCGCGTGGCGCACGAGGGAGCCGACGCCGTCCTTGTCGATGGTCTCGAAGGGCGAGACCCCGAAGATGCCCTTCTCCAGGTAGGCCGTGAAGAAGCTGGCCTCGACGTCGTCGCGGGAGAAGCCCCACACCGTCTGGGTCAGGTCGTTCGTGCCGAAGGAGAAGAACTGCGCGGCCTCGGCGATCTGGGCGGCGGTCAGCGCGGCGCGCGGCAGCTCGATCATCGTGCCGATGGAGAGCTTGAGGCTGGTGCCGGTGGCGGCCTCGACCTCGGCGATGATCGCGTCGGCCTCCTCGCGGACGATCTCCAGCTCCTGGACGGTGCCGACCAGCGGGACCATGATCTCGGCGCGCGGGTCGCCCTTGGCGTTCTTGCGCTCGGCGGCGGCCTCGGCGATCGCCCGGACCTGCATGGCGAACAGGCCGGGGATGACCAGGCCGAGGCGGACACCGCGCAGACCCAGCATCGGGTTCTGCTCGTGCAGCTTGTGCACGGCCTGGAGCAGGCGCAGGTCGTTCTCGTTGGCGTCCTTGCGGGACTCCGCGAGGGCGACGCGCACCGACAGCTCGGTGATGTCGGGCAGGAACTCGTGCAGCGGCGGGTCGAGCAGGCGCACGGTGACGGGCAGCCCGTCCATCGCCTCGAACAGCTCGATGAAGTCCTGCTTCTGCAGCGGCAGGAGGGCACTGAGTGCCTCCTCGCGCTCGCCGTCGGTGTCCGCGAGGATCAGGCGCTCGACCATCTCGCGGCGCTCGCCGAGGAACATGTGCTCGGTGCGGCACAGGCCGATGCCCTGGGCGCCGAAGCGGCGGGCGCGCAGCGCGTCCTCGGCGTTGTCGGCGTTGGCGCGCACCCGCAGGCGGCGGACGCGGTCCGCGTACGCCATGATCCGGTGCACGGCGGCGACCAGCTCGTCGGCGTCGTCGGCGCCGGCGTGCATGCGGCCCTCGAAGTACTCGACGACCGGGGACGGTACGACGGGTACCTCGCCGAGGTACACCTTGCCGGTGGAGCCGTCGATGGAGACGACGTCGCCCTCTTCGATGACCGTCTCGCCGACCGTCATCCGGCGGCGCTTGGTGTCGACGTCGAGCTCCTCGGCGCCGCAGACGCAGGTCTTGCCCATGCCGCGGGCGACGACGGCGGCGTGCGAGGTCTTGCCGCCGCGCGAGGTCAGGATGCCCTCGGAGGCGATCATGCCGTCGAGGTCGTCCGGGTTGGTCTCGCGGCGGATCAGGATGACCTTCTCGCCGGAGCGGGACCACTTGACGGCCGTGTACGAGTCGAAGACGGCCTTGCCGACCGCCGCGCCCGGGGAGGCGGCGATGCCGCGGCCGAGCAGCTCGGTCTTGGCGTCCTCGTCGAAGCGCGGGAACATCAGCTGGGCCAGCTGGTGGCCCGTGACGCGCTGCAGGGCCTCGGCCTCGGAGATCAGGCCCTGGTCGACGAGCTGGGTGGCGATGCGGAAGGCGGCGCCGGCGGTGCGCTTGCCCACACGGGTCTGGAGCATCCACAGCTGGCCGCGCTCGATGGTGAACTCGATGTCGCAGAGATCCTTGTAGTGGTTCTCCAGCGTCGTCATGATCGTCATGAGCTGGTCGTACGAGGCCTTGTCGATGGCCTCCAGGTCCGCGAGCGGGACCGTGTTGCGGATGCCGGCGACGACGTCCTCGCCCTGGGCGTTCTGCAGGTAGTCGCCGTAGACGCCGGCGTGGCCGCTGGCGGGGTCGCGGGTGAAGGCGACGCCGGTGCCCGAGTCGGGGCCGAGGTTGCCGAAGACCATGGAGCAGACGTTGACCGCGGTGCCCAGGTCGCCGGGGATGCGCTCCTGGCGGCGGTAGAGCTTGGCGCGGTCGGTGTTCCAGGAGTTGAAGACGGCCTCGACGGCGAGGTCGAGCTGCTCGCGGGCGTCCTGCGGGAACTCCCGGCCGGCCTCCTTGGCGACGATCTTCTTGAAGACCTTGACCAGCTTCTTGAGGTCGGCGGCGTCGAGGTCGGTGTCGACGGTGACCTTCTTGGCGGCCTTGGCCTCGTCGAGGGCGTCCTCGAAGAGCTCGCCCTCGACGCCGAGGACGGTCTTGCCGAACATCTGGATGAGGCGGCGGTACGAGTCCCACGCGAAGCGCTCGTTGCCGGCCTGGGCGGCGAGGCCGACGACGGACTCGTCGGAAAGGCCGATGTTGAGGACCGTGTCCATCATGCCCGGCATGGAGAACTTGGCTCCGGAGCGGACGGAGACCAGCAGCGGGTCGTCCGACTGGCCGAGCTTCTTGCCCATCTTCGCCTCGAGGGCGGCGAGGTGCGCGCTGACCTCGTCGCGGAGCTCGGCCGGCGCCGATCCGCTCTCGAGGTAGACCTTGCAGGCCTCGGTGGTGATGGTGAAGCCGGGAGGGACGGGAAGACCGAGGTTGGTCATCTCGGCGAGGTTGGCCCCCTTGCCGCCGAGAAGGTCCTTGAGGTCCCGGTTGCCCTCGGTGAAGTCGTAGACGAGCTTCTGATCTTTGTTTTCCGACACGGGTCTCGACTCCTCGAGGACTCGGGTGGCTGCCCTGACGGCCAGGAACATACCCAGATCGAAGGCTTCGCGGTACGTCCACTTGGCCGTCATGAGGGCGTAACCACCCATGCGCCAGTGGATCGAAAGTAACCGGTCGGTAATGCGAACATACGAAGAGCCTTCAGGTCCCGAAGCGTGAAGGGCTCATTGAGGCTTGATCCCGCTCGGATGAGCGATCATCGATACATTTGCGTTCAACTCTTGAACGCACAAAGGGTGGCACCCAGTGCCACCCTTTGAAAGTCTTACCCGTGACTTACGCGCTCATCTGAGCGAAACCTCACCCATGCGTGGCGTATATCACGCGGCACGGAGGGCGATTTCTCAGCCTCCGGACGTGTCCAGCTCGGCGTCCTCACTGACCCCGGCGCAGTCGTAGGGATCCTTCAGCCAGCCGTCCGGCAGGACAACTCGGTTGTTTCCGGACGTCCTGCCCCGAGGGCCGTCCGCCCCGTCGGGCCAGGGCTGGTCCAGGTCCAGCTCGCTCAGATGAGCGTCCAGCTCGGCCAGGGAGGAGGTGACGGCGAGCTTGCCCCGCATCTCGGAACCGACGGCGAAACCCTTGAGGTACCAGGCGACGTGCTTACGGAAATCGATCACACCGCGCGCCTCGTCGCCGATCCACTCCCCCAGCAGCTGCGCGTGCCGCAGCATCGTGCCCGCGACCTCCCGCAGGTTCGGCTTGTGGAAGTCCTCGGGGCGGCCCTCGAAGGCGGCGACGAGGTCGTTGAACAGCCACGGCCGCCCCAGGCAGCCGCGTCCGACCACCACGCCGTCGCAGCCGGTCTCGCGGACCATGCGCAGCGCGTCCTCGGCGCACCAGATGTCCCCGTTGCCGAGCACGGGGATCTCCGGGACGTGCTCCTTGAGCCGGGCGATGGCCTCCCAGTCGGCGGTGCCGCCGTAGTGCTGGGCGGTGGTGCGGCCGTGCAGGGCGATGGCGGTGACCCCCTCCTCGACCGCGATCCGGCCGGCGTCGAGGTAGGTGAGGTGGTCGTCGTCGATGCCCTTGCGCATCTTCATCGTCACCGGCAGGTCGCCGGCGCCTGCGACGGCCTCGCGCAGGATGGCGCGCAGCAGGTTGCGCTTGTAGGGGAGGGCCGAGCCGCCGCCCTTGCGGGTGACCTTGGGGACCGGGCAGCCGAAGTTGAGGTCGATGTGGTCGGCGCGGTCCTCTTCGACGATCATGCGGACGGCCTTGCCGACGGTCACGGGGTCCACCCCGTACAGCTGAATCGAGCGCGGTTTTTCCGTCGCGTCGAAGTGGATCAGCTGCATGGTCTTCTCGTTGCGCTCGACCAGGGCGCGTGTCGTGATCATCTCGCTCACGAACAGCCCCTTGCCGCCCGAGAACTCGCGGCAGAGCGTACGGAACGGGGCGTTGGTGATGCCGGCCATGGGCGCGAGCACCACGGGGGGCTGCACGGTGTGCGGGCCGATCGCGAGGGGCGGGGGGAGCGTGCTCATCCCTCCATTCTCGCCCACGCGGCGTTCGTTAGTTAGCCGTACTATCGGCGGTATGCATCACACGAGTGGCGTGGATCACATGAGCCGCAGGCGCCGCCTGCTGGTGCTGGCGATCTGCTGCATGAGCCTGCTGATCGTCAGCCTGGACAACACCGTCCTGAACGTGGCGCTGCCCGCGATGCGCCGCGAGTTCCACGCCTCGGTCTCGGGGATGCAGTGGACCATCGACGCCTACACCCTGGTCATCGCCTCGCTGCTGATACTGGCCGGGTCCACGGCGGACCGGATCGGGCGCCGCAGGGTGTTCGCCTGGGGGCTGGTGCTCTTCACGGCGGGGTCGGTGCTGTGCTCGCTGGCGCCCGGCCTGGAATGGCTGATCGCCTTCCGGATGCTCCAGGCCGTCGGCGGGGCGATGCTCAACCCGGTCGCCATGTCGATCATCACCAACACCTTCACCGACCCGAAGGAGCGCGCCCGCGCCATCGGCGTCTGGGGCGCGGTCGTCGGCATCTCGATGGCCGCCGGGCCGCTGGTCGGCGGGCTGCTGGTGGACTCGGTGGGCTGGCGGTCCATCTTCTGGGTCAACGTGCCCGTGGGACTGCTCGCCCTCGTGCTGACCCTGCGGCACGTCCCCGAGTCCCGGTCCGAGCGCCCGCGCCGGCCGGACCCGGTGGGCCAGCTGCTGGTGATGGCGCTGCTCGGCGGAGTGACGTACGCGATCATCGAGGCCCCGGCCGAGGGCTGGAGCTCGCCGCCGATCCTCGGGTGCGCGCTGGGCTCGGCGGCCGCGCTGGCCGGGCTCCTGTACTACGAATCGCGGCGGGCGGACCCGCTGATCGACCCCCGGTTCTTCCGCAGCGCCCCCTTCAGCGGGGCGACCGTGATCGCGGTGAGCACCTTCGCCTCGCTCTCCGGCTTCCTCTTCCTGACCACCCTCTACCTCCAGGAGGTACGGGGGCTGGACGCCCTGGACGCCGGGCTGCACATGCTGCCGATGGCCGCGTTCGCCTTCCTGTGCGCGCCGGTGTCGGGGCGGCTGGTCGCCAGCCACGGGCCGCGGCCGTCACTGCTGATCTCGGGGGTGGCCATGGGGGCGAGCGGGCTGCTGTTCGCGGCGTTCTCGGCGGAGACCTCCACGCCGTTGATGTTCACCGGGTACGTGCTCTTCGGCATCGGCTTCGGCCTGGTCAACGCGCCGATCACCAATACGGCGGTGTCCGGGATGCCGCGCGCCCAGGCGGGGGTGGCGGCCGCGGTGGCCTCCACCAGCCGGCAGACCGGCGGGGCGCTGGGCGTTGCCGTGATCGGGGCGGTGCTGGCGGCGGGCACGGCGGGCGGTGCGGACTTCGCGACGGCGACCCGGCCGGCCTGGTGGATCATCACCGGCTGCGCGTTCGTGGTCCTCGTGGTGGGGGCGGTCACCACCGGCCCGTGGGCCCACGCCACCGCCCTGCGCACGGCGCGGTCCCTCGAACCGTCCGCCGCCGCCCCCTCCGGTCCCCCGCCGGGGCAGGCCTCCGGTCCCCCGCCGGGGCAGGCGTCCGGTCCCGGTCCCGGCCCCCGGATGGACGGCGGGCTGCCCCCGGCCGCGGGGCCGGCCCCGGCGGGCTGACCTCCCGCGACGAGCGCGCCCCCCGTGCGGCCGGACCTCCTTCCCGGGTCCGGCCGCACTCGCGTGTCCCCGCTCCTTCCCGGGCCGCTCCCTCGCACTTACGGATGACAGATATTGAAATCTGTCATCCGTCATGCCATTCTCGTTCCATGACGACGAACGAGAACACCACCAGCGCCATCGCTTCCCTCCCCACCCCCACCCGTCGGCTGGGCACCGCCGGCCCCGCCGTCTTCCCCCTGGGGCTGGGCTGCATGGGCATGTCCGCCCTCTATGGCGAGGCCGACCGGGCCGAGTCCCTCGCGACCATCCACGCCTACCTGGAAGCCGCCCCGGAGGGCATGGCCACGCTGCTGGACACCGGCGACTTCTACGGCATGGGCCACAACGAACTGCTGATCAACGAAGCCCTGCGCACGGCGCCGACGGCGGCCCGCGAGCAGGCGCTGACCAGCGTCAAGTTCGGTGCGCTGCGTACCGTCGAGGGCGGCTTCACCGGCTACGACGGCCGGCCCGAGGCCGTGAAGAACTTCCTGGCCTACTCGCTCCAGCGGCTCGGCCGGGACCACATCGACATCTACCGGATCGCCCGGGTGGACGAGAACGTCCCGATCGAGGAGACGGTCGGCGCCATCGCCGAGGCCGTCCAGGCCGGGCACGTACGGCACATCGGCCTCTCGGAGGTCGGCGCGGACACGCTGCGCCGGGCCGCGGCCGTCGCCCCGATCTCGGACCTCCAGATCGAGTACTCCCTGATATCGCGCGGCATCGAGGACGAGATCCTGCCGACCGCGCGGGAGCTCGGCATCGGCATCACGGCGTACGGGGTGCTGTCCCGCGGCCTGATCAGCGGGCACTTCACCCGTGACCGCGCCCTGGCCCCCGGCGACTTCCGCGGGATGAGCCCCCGCTTCCAGGGCGACAACCTGCACCGCAACCTCGACCTGGTCGACGCCCTGCGCAAGGTCGCCGAGGCGAAGGGGGTCACCGTCGCGCAGACCGCGATCGCCTGGGTGCTCTCCCGGGGCGAGGACATCGTGCCGCTGGTCGGCGCCCGGAGCCGGGACCGCCTGACCGAGGCACTGGGTGCCATGCGGGTGGAGCTGACCGCCGCCGACCTCGAAGCCGTCGAGCAGGCCGTCCCCGCGGGATCGGCGGCCGGCGAGCGCTACCCGGCGGCGCAGATGGCCCACCTCGACAGCGAGCACTGAGCTGGCGGTACGGTCGTACCCATGCCCCCCGCTGCCGCCGAGCCCCTGACCCCCGAGCGCATCCTCGAAACCACCGAGGAGGTGCTGCGCCGCTTCGGCCCCACCAAGGCAACCGTCGTGGACGTCGCGCGCGCCCTGGGGGTGAGCCACGGCAGCGTCTACCGGCACTTCCCCTCGAAGGCGGCGCTGCGCGAGGCGGTCACGGACCGCTGGCTCGCCAAGAGCGTGGTCATGCTGGAGAAGATCGCCTCCGCACCCGGGGAGCCGGCGCCCTCCAAGCTGGAGGCCTGGCTGGAGGCCCTCTTCGAGGCCAAGCGCCACAAGGCGGGCGACGACCCCGAGCTGTTCGCGACGTACACGGTGCTGCTCGGCGAGAGCAGCGGGGTGGTGGACGCGCACCTCGGCGAGCTGATCGACCAGTTGACGAGGATCATCGCCGAGGGGGTCGCGGCCGGCACCCTGGCCGCGCCCGACGTCCCGGCGGCCGCCCGTGCCGTCTTCGACGCCACGGGCCGGTTCCACGACCCGCAGTACGTGGCGGACTGGCTCTCCCCCACCATCCTCACGGAGTTCGAGGCCGTCACGGCGCTGCTCATCCGGGGTCTGCGCCCCTGAACGGGCCCCACCGCGGGCCCAGTTGGCCGGAATCATCCCTTCCGGACGGCTTGGTGATGATTTTGGCCAAGTCGACTTGTACATGCCAGTGACGGTTCTTTACGGTCCCCTTACCGCACTCATCAGGTACGTCCAGGGGGACCCCTTGTCCACAGCAGCAGCACAGTCCACGCCACCCGCACGGTCCGGCGGGGCCGCCGCGATCGGCTTGATCCTGACCATCGTCTTCAACGTGGTCGCGCCGATCCTCACCTTCAACATCCTCACCCAGGACCACGGCTGGAGCGATGCCTCGGCGCTGCTGGTCAGCGGCGTCTGGCCGGTGCTCGACACCGTCATCATGGTGGCCTGGCGGCGCAAGCTCGACGAGTTCGCCATCGTCGCGCTGGTGTTCCTCGTGATCACTGCCGTGGTCTCGCTCGTCGGATCCCAGTCCGCCCGGGCCCTGCTGGTCAAGGACTCCGCCGTGACCGGGCTGTTCGGCCTCCTGTGCCTGGCCACGCTGCTCGCGCCGCGGCCGCTGATGTTCTACTTCGGCCGGAAGTTCGGCACCGACGGCACCCCGGCGGGCGTGGCCTACTACAACGGCCTGTGGCAGTACGAGGGCTTCCGCAACGCCCAGCGCCGCATGACCCTGGTGTGGGGCGTGGTCTACATCATCGAGGCGGTGGTCCGGATCGTCCTGTCGTACGTGCTGGACACCTCCACCATGGTGACCCTCAGCCCGTTCATGGTCTACGGGGTGCTCGGCGGCCTGGCCCTCTGGACGGTGAGCTTCGTCAAGCGCACCAAGGCGGAGGGCGAGAGGCGAGCCGCCGCAGCCGCTGCCGCAGCCGCCACGGAGGGCTCCGCGGCCTGACGCCCCGCAGCACACGCGGAAAGACCGGTGGCCCGGTGCGCGGATCGCGCACCGGGCCACCGGTCTTTCAGGCGGGAACTAGCAGCCGAGCAGACGGCTGCCGAGGTAGCTCTGGATCTGGTCCAGGGAGACGCGCTCCTGCTTCATGGTGTCGCGCTCGCGCACGGTCACCGCGTTGTCGTCGAGGGTGTCGAAGTCGACGGTGACGCAGAACGGCGTACCGATCTCGTCCTGACGGCGGTAGCGGCGGCCGATGGCGCCCGCGTCATCGAACTCGATGTTCCAGTTCTTGCGGAGGTCGGCGGCGAGACCCTTGGCCTTCGGCGACAGGTTCGCGTTGCGCGACAGCGGGAGGACGGCGACCTTGACCGGCGCGAGGCGCGGGTCGAAGCGCATGACCGTGCGCTTCTCCATGGCGCCCTTGGCGTTGGGGGCCTCGTCCTCGACGTACGCGTCGAGCATGAAGGCGAGCATGGCGCGGTTGACGCCGGCCGCCGGCTCGATGACGTACGGGGTGTACTTCTCCTGGGCCTCCTGGTCGTAGTAGACCAGGTCGGTGCCGGAGGCGGCGGAGTGCGCCTTCAGGTCGTAGTCGGTGCGGTTGGCCACGCCCTCGAGCTCGGAGAACTCGCTGCCGCCGAAGTTGAAGCGGTACTCGATGTCGGCGGTGCGCTTCGAGTAGTGGGACAGCTTCTCCGCCGGGTGGTCGTACCAGCGCATGTTCTCCTCACGGAGACCCAGGCCGCGGTACCAGTTCCACCGCTCCTGCATCCAGTACTCCTGCCACTGGTCGTCCTCGCCCGGCTTGACGAAGAACTCCATCTCCATCTGCTCGAACTCGCGGGTGCGGAAGATGAAGTTGCCGGGCGTGATCTCGTTGCGGAAGGACTTGCCCATCTGCGCGATGCCGAACGGGGGCTTCTTGCGCGACGAGGTCTGCACCATGGCGAAGTTGGTGAAGATGCCCTGGGCGGTCTCGGGGCGCAGGTACGCCTTCGAGCCGGTGTCCTGGGTCGGGCCGAGGTGGGTCTCCAGCATGCCGGAGAACTGCTTCGGCTCGGTGAACTGACCCTTCACACCGCAGTGCGGGCAGTTGATGTCGGCCAGGCCGTTCTCGGGGAGGCGGCCGTGCTTGGCCTCGTACGCCTCTTCCAGGTGGTCGGCGCGCTGGCGCTTGTGACACGAGGTGCACTCGGTCAGCGGGTCGGAGAACGTCGCGACGTGGCCCGAGGCCACCCAGACCTCGGGGGCCAGGATCACGGAGGAGTCGAGGCCGACGACGTCCTCACGCCCGGTGACCATGGCCTTCCACCACTGGCGCTTGATGTTCTCCTTGAGCTCGACACCGAGCGGGCCGTAGTCCCAGGCAGCCCTGGAGCCGCCGTAGATGTCACTGCACGGGTAAACGAAGCCACGGCGCTTGCTCAGGCTGACGATGGTTTCGATCTTGTCGGCGGCCACGGTGCTCTCTTCATTACGAGGACGAACGCGAATGCCTCAGGTTACCGGCGCCCGCACCCCCCCTTTCAAATCGGGTATGCCCTTCCGCGGCCCTGGCTACCCCTCCCACCAGGGTTTTTGACAACGGTTTCCATCTTTGATGAAAATGGATGTCATGAACGTACGACGCCTCATACCCACGACCGCCCTCGCCGCCGCCGTAGCCCTGGGCGCGACGGCCCTCACCGCCTGCTCCGGGACCGCCGGCGCGGCGGGCGCCGATGACGGGAAGCTGCACGTGACGGCATCGTTCTACCCCCTGCAGTTCCTCGCCGAGCGCATAGGCGGGGACCACGTCAAGGTCCAGACCCTCACCAAGCCGGGCGTCGAACCGCACGACCTGGAGATCACGCCCAAGCAGACCGGGCAGCTCTCCGAGTCGGACGTGGTCCTCTACCTCAAGACGCTCCAGCCCGCCGTCGACAAGGCCGTCGAGCAGTCCGGCGTCAAGAACGTCGTCGACGCGGCCACCCTCACCAAGCTGGAGGTGCACGGCGGCGAGGGCCACGAGGGCCACGACCACGCCGCCGAAGGCGAAGGCGACGGGCACGACCACGCCCACGGCGAGGCCGGCGCGGACCCGCACGTCTGGCTCGACCCCACCAAGTACGCGGAGATCGCCAAGGGCTTCGGCGCCGCCCTGGAGAAGGCCGACCCCGGCCACGCGGCGGACTACAAGAAGAACGCCGACGCGCTCGTCGCCGAACTGGGCACGCTGGACGGCGAGTTCAAGGACGGCCTGAAGAACACGGACTCCAGGACCTTCATCACCACCCACTCCGCCTTCGGCTACCTCGCGGAGCGCTACGGCCTCGACCAGGAGGGCATCTCCGGCGTCGACCCCGAGGCCGAGCCCAGCCCGGCCCGGATGAAGGACCTCCAGGCCGTCGCGAAGAAGGACAATGTCACCACCGTGTTCTTCGAGACCCTGGCCAGCGACAAGACCGCCAAGAGCCTCGCCCGGGACACGGGCCTGACCACCGACGTCCTCGACCCCCTCGAGGGCATCGGCGAGAAGTCGCAGGGCTCCGACTACTTCGCGGTCATGCGGTCCAACCTGAAGAACCTCCAGAAGGCACTCGGAGCCAAGTGATGACAGCAGCAACGGAGGCGCGCGCCATGCAGTCCACTCCACGAGGGGCCGAGGACCAGCCCGTCATATCCCTGCGCGGGGCCACGGCCTCGCTCGGCTCGCGCCCCGTGCTGCGCGGGATCGACCTCACCGTCCGCCGCGGTGAGGTCGTCGCGCTGCTCGGCGCCAACGGCTCCGGCAAGTCCACCGCCGTCCGCGCCGTCGTCGGCCAGGTCCCGCTCACCGGCGGCGAGCTCTCCCTCTTCGGCACCCCCTTCAAGCGGTTCCGCCAGTGGTCGCGGATCGGCTACGTCCCCCAGCGCACCACCGCCGCCAGCGGCGTCCCGGCCACCGTCCGGGAGGTCGTCTCCTCGGGCCGGCTGGCCCGGACCCGCTTCGGGCTCCTGCGGAGGGCCGACAAGACCGCCGTCGAGGCCGCCCTGGCCCTCGTCGACATGGAGGGCTACGCCGACGCCTCGGTCAACGCCCTCTCCGGCGGCCAGCACCAGCGCGTGCTCATCGCCCGGGCCCTCGCCGTCGAGCCCGAACTGCTGATCATGGACGAGCCGATGGCGGGCGTGGACCTGGGCAACCAGGAGGTCCTCGCGAAGGCCGTACGGCAGCAGGTGGCCGCCGGCACCACCGTCCTGCTCGTCCTGCACGAGCTGGGCCCCCTGGAGCCGCTGATCGACCGCGCCGTCGTCCTGCGCGACGGCTGCGTCACCCACGACGGCCCGCCCCCGGAGGCCGTGGGCCAGCACGCCCTGCCCGGCCACGACCACGTACACCCCCACGCGGCGCACGACGCCGAGCCCCTGCGGACGGGACTGCTGAGCTGATGGACCTCCTCGACTACGCCTTCATGCAGCGCGCGCTGATCGCCGCAGCCCTGGTCGGCATCACCGCGCCCGCGATCGGCACGTACCTCGTCCAGCGGCGGCAGGCCGTCATGGGCGACGGCCTCGGCCACGTCGCCATGACCGGTGTCGCGCTCGGCTTCGTCCTCCAGGCCAGCCCCGTGTGGATGGCCACCCTGGTCGCGGTCATCGGGGCCGTCGGCATGGAGCTGATCCGCTCCCGCGGCAAGACCAGCGGGGACGTGGCCCTGTCGATGCTCTTCTACGGCGGCCTGGCCGGCGGCGTGATGATCATCAATGTCGGGGGCGGCTCCACGACCAGCCTGCTCAGCGCCATGTTCGGCTCGATCACCACCGTCGCGCCCGAGGACGTCACCGCGATGGCGATCCTCGCCGCCTTCGTCCTCGCCGTCACCGTCGGCATGCGCCGCCAGCTCTTCGCCGTCTGCCAGGACGAGGAGTTCGCGCGGGTCACCGGCCTGCCGGTGCGCGCGCTGAACCTGCTGATCGCCGTCACCGCCGCCGTCACGGTCACCGTCGCGATGCGCATCGTCGGCCTGCTGCTGGTCAGCGCCATGATGGTGATCCCCGTGGCGGCCGCCCAGCGGCTCACCCGGGGCTTCGCCGCGACGCTGGGCCTGGCCGTCGCGATCAGCCTCACCGTCTCCCTGACCGGCACGGCAGCCACGTACTACATCGACGCGCCGTCGGGCGCCACGATCGTCCTGCTCGCGATCGGCGTCTTCATGGCGATGACGGGCCTGTCCGCACCCCTGGCCAGGCGCCGCGCGAAGGCCTCCCGGGCCTCGGAGGAGGTCTGCGTCCAGGACGACGTGAAGGTCTAGAGCCGGCGGCCGCCTGGCACAATGGCGGCAGGCCGAAACGAGGAGGAACCGGTGGCGACTGCGCCTGGCGAGACGAATACCGCGCCAGTACGAGGGCGATCCACCCGGCAGCGGGCAGCCGTGGCGGCGGCGCTGGACGAGGTGGACGAGTTCCGCAGCGCCCAGGAGCTGCACGACATGCTCAAGCACCGCGGTGACTCCGTGGGCCTGACCACCGTGTACCGCACCCTCCAGTCCCTCGCGGACGCCGGTGAGGTCGACGTGCTGCGCACCAGCGACGGCGAGTCCGTGTACCGGCGCTGCTCCACCGGCGAGCACCACCACCACCTGGTCTGCCGCAAGTGCGGCAAGGCGGTCGAGGTGGAGGGTCCGGCCGTGGAGAAGTGGGCGGAGTCGATCGCGGCGGAGCACGGCTACGTGAACGTGGCGCACACCGTGGAGATCTTCGGCACCTGCGCCGACTGCGCGGCCGCCGGCTGACCGAACCGGGTCGGGTTCCGGCCGAAGAGCGATCGGATCCGGTCGAGATTCCCGGGGGCCGGGGCGGTGCGCTTCGGCAGCCGGCCCAGGTCCCCGTTGACGAAGACAGCAGCAGCGGCTTGCGGCCCCCGGGCGCTCTCGGGGCGCGCCGGCACAGCACTTCCCGCCCGTCTCGGCGGGACGCGCGGTAGGACAGCCCCGCCGCCTGGTCAGTCCTGTCCATGGCGGCGGGGCCCAGCGGAGGGTTCAGCTCCCGGAGCCCTCGGGCTGGTTCGGGAGGGCGCCGCCGAAGCGGCGGTCGCGCTGCGCGTACTCCAGGCAGGCGTCCCAGAGGTTGCGGCGGTCGAAGTCCGGCCACAGCACGTCCTGGAAGACCATCTCGGCGTACGCGCTCTGCCAGATCAGGTAGTTGGAGGTGCGCTGCTCGCCGCTGGGACGCAGGAACAGGTCCACGTCCGGCATGTCCGGGTAGTAGATGTACTTGGCGAAGGTCTTCTCGTTGACCTTCGACGGGTCCAGCTTGCCCGCGGCCACGTCGCGGGCGATCGCCTGCGCCGCGTCCGCGATCTCGGCGCGGCCGCCGTAGTTGACGCAGAAGTACAGGGTCATGGCGTCGTTGTCGACGGTCTGCTCCTGCGCGATCTGGAGCTCCTGGACGACGGACTTCCACATCTTCGGCATACGGCCGACCCAGCGGATCCGGATGCCGAGCTCGTTCATCTCGTCGCGGCGGCGCCGGATGACGTCGCGGTTGAAGTTCATCAGGAAGCGGACCTCGTCGGGCGTGCGCTTCCAGTTCTCCGTCGAGAAGGCGTAGAGGGAGAGGTTCTTGACGCCCATCTCCAGGCAGCCCTTGAGCACGTCCAGGACCACCCCCTCGCCGACCTTGTGCCCCTCGGTGCGCGGCAGCCCGCGCTCCTTGGCCCAGCGGCCGTTGCCGTCCATGACGACGGCGACGTGGTTCGGGACCAGCTCGCCGGGGATCTTCGGCGGGCGCGCACCGGACGGGTGCGGCTCGGGAACCTTGTACTCGCGGCGAGAGCGTCCCAGAATCCCGCGTCGTGCCATGTGCCCAGCTCCTATTTCTCGACGTATCGGAGGGAGCGTAGCCCGCGCTCCAGATGCCAGTGCAAATAGGCCGAGACGAGCCCGCTGCCCTCCCGCGCGTGGCGGGCCTCGCAGGCGTCCGCGTGCTTCCAGTCGCCCGTCAGCAGGGCGCTGAGCAGGGCGATGGCCTCCGACGAGGGTACGACGGAGCCCGGCACCCGGCAGTCCCCGCATATGACCCCGCCCGCGCCGACGGAGAAGTGCCGGTTGGGGCCGTGGATCCCGCACTTCGCGCAGTCCTCGAAGCTGGGGGCGTAGCCGTTGACGGCGAGGGAGCGCAGCAGGAAGGCGTCGAGGATCAGGTGCGGCTCGTGCTCGCCGCGCGAGAGGGTGCGCAGGGCTCCGACCAGCAGCAGGTACTGCTGTACGGCGGGCTCGCCCTCGTTCTCGGTGAAGCGCTCGGCGGTCTCCAGCATGGCCGTGCCGGCGGTGTAGCGGGCGTAGTCGGTGGCGATGCCGTTGCCGTAGGGGGCGATGATCTCGGTCTGGGTGCACAGCGGCAGGCTGCGGCCGACGAGCTCGCTGCCGCGTGCGAAGAACTGCACGTCGGCGTGGGAGAAAGGTTCCAGCCGGGCGCCGAACTTGGACTTGGTGCGCCGTACGCCGCGCGCGACGGCCCGGACGCGGCCGTGGCCGCGGGTGAGGAGCGTGATGATGCGGTCCGCCTCACCCAGCTTCTGGGTGCGCAGCACGATGCCGTCGTCGCGGAACAGACTCATGGCCCCATTGTCCCCCGGGCGCGGACAGCGCCGACCCCCGCCCGGACCGTGTCCGGGCGGGGGTCGGCACCCCTTGGGAGGATCAGGAGGCGGGCGCACCCGTGTCGCCGGCCTTCTCGGCGACCTTCTCGGCGGCCTTGTCGGAGGCGGCCTTGTCGGAGGCGGCCTTCTCCGCACCGGCCGGGGCGGCCACCGGCTGGGCGGGCAGCTCGACCTCGGTCTTGGCCTCGGTCTTGGCCTCGGTCTCGGTCTCGGTCTCGGTCTCGGTCTCGGCCTCAGTCTTGGCCTCGGCCTCGGTCTTGGCCTCGGCGTCGGCCACCGGCTCGGCCACCACCTCGGCGAGGGCCTTCTGGCCGACGGTCTGGGCGTCCTCCTCGGCCAGGCCGTTGAAGATCAGGTTGAGGAGGATGGCGGCCGTGGCGCCGAGGGTGACACCGCTGTTGAGGAGCGAGGACAGGTCCGGGTCCATGTGCTTGGCGAAGAGGACCGGGACGGTGGCCGGGAGCAGGGCGAAGGCGAGGGAAACGCCGACGACCAGCGCGTTCTTCTCCTCCTTGAGGTCCACCTTGGCCAGCGTCTGGATACCGGCCAGGGCGACCATGGCGAACATGACGGTCGCGGCACCGCCGAGGACCCCGTGCGGGACGGCGGCGACGATCGCGGCGGCCTTGGGCAGCAGACCCAGGATGATCATGAAGACACCCGCGGCGACCACCACGAAGCGGCTCTTGACCTTGGTCATCCGCACCAGGCCGACGTTCTCGGCGAAGGCGACGTACGGGAAGGAGTTCAGGATGCCGCCGAGGGCGGTCGCGGCGCCGTCGGCACGCAGGGCGCGGGCCACGGTCTCGCTGTCGACCTCCTTGCCGACGATGTCACCGACCGCGTAGGTGTCGCCGGTGGTCTCGACCATGGTGATCAGCATGACGATCAGCATCAGGACGATCGGGAACCACTCGAACTTCGGGACGCCGAAGTGGAAGGGGGTGCTGACGCCGATCCAGCCGGCGTTGCCGACGTCGCCGAACTTCGCGTCTCCGAGCACGAACGCGACACCGGTGCCGACGACCAGGCCCAGGAGGATGGCGATGCTGGAGAGGAACGGCCTGCCGAGCTTCATCAGGATGAGGATGAAGAGCATCGTGCCGCCGGCGTAGGCGAAGTTCTTGGGGTCGCCGAAGTCCGGGGTGCCGAGGCCACCGGCCGCGTCGTTGAGGCCGACCGGGATCAGGACGATGCCGAGCACCGTGATCACGGTGCCGGTGACCACTGGCGGGAAGAGCCGCATGACCGCCCGGAACGCCTTGGCGGGCAGCCAGGCGAAGGCGAAGGTGGCCATACCGGCGGTGATGACCGCGCCGTAGATGACCAGCAGCGCGGCGGTGCCGCCGCCGGCGCCGAGGCCTATGGCGATCATCGGGGACACCGCGGTGAAGGTGACGCCCTGGATCAGCGGCAGTCGCGCGCCGATCCTGCCGATGCCGAAGGCCTGGATGATCGAGGCGATACCGCAGGTGAAGAGGTCCGCGTTGATCAGGTAGACCAGTTGTTCAGGGCTCAGCTTGAGTGCGCTGCCCACGATGATCGGGACGATCACCGCGCCGGCGTAGAAGGCGAGTACGTGCTGGAAGCCGTACAGCGCGAGCTTGGGGAGGGGGAGCACCTCGTCGACCGGGTGCGTGCTCTGCTCTCCGTTGACGGAAAGCCGGGCGGCGACACGTGCCATCTCTGCCTTGCCCTTCAAGGTAGGTAACTGAGAGGAATCTGGTTATCCCTGGCCGGAGTGGGTCTCCCCCAGCTACCGCTGGGAGGGGCCCCCACCCGTTGGACCGCCAGGGTTGTCAGTGGGAACACGCAGATCTCGTCGTGTGACCGGAATTGAACGCCTGTGGAAGTGCTCACAGATATCGTCGACTTCGACAAAGTGTTGACGTTCCGAGACGTTCGATCTGTCGGTTCCTCCAGTGGCGGACGCCCGCGCGGAGGAGTATGGGACGGCGGGCCCCGAACGCCTCGTTCCCGCTGCACACCTGCGAAGTTCCCAGCCCCTGACAGGCAATTACCGGGTTCGCAAGTATTCGGTCACGCAAATCAGGGGGTTCAATTCCGGCCGTCCGAAATGCGGAAGATTTGTACGGAAGTAGGGGATCCACCTCTTGCGCGGATCCCGCGAGGCCGGATTGTTACCTCCCAGAACTCCGCATCCCGGAATTCCGCCCCGAAAAACGTCCGGGCCCGGCGGAAATCCGCCGGGCCGGACCCTCGTACGCGTTCCCCCTACGGTGCGCGGACCGCCGACAGCAGCCCGGCCACCTCGTCGGTGCCCATCCGCAGCGCCGCGCCGACGGTGGCCAGCACCTCGCGCTCGGCCGGGATGTAGGGCCCGTCCGCGAGCGCGATCCGCGCGCCCTGGAGCAGGATCGACTCGCGCCCCGGCCCCGCCAGGTGCGGGGCGAGCGGCTCCAGCGCCTCGTGGAGCTCTATCGACAGCGCGGCCCCGCAGCACTCGGGCCCGTCGTACAGCCCGAGCCGACCCTCGTCGGTGGCCAACGCCTCCACGAGGGACTCCAGCTGCTCCGCGGTGCAGTCCTGGAACCCCGCGGCCCGTACGGCCGACACGGCGGCCTCCAGGGCGCTGCGCGAGGCGGTCCCGCCCGCCGCGAGCACGGCCAGCACCACGGTGTGCAAGGCGTCGCGCAGCAGGGCCGAGAAGCGGGTGGTGGTCAGGTGGTCCAGCACGTCGGTGTCGAAGCGCTGCCGGCAGCCCTGGCACTCGACGACCGGCCCGGCCTGGCCGCGCGGCAGCAGCGGCACGCCGAGCACGGTGAAGCGCCTGCGCCCGGTGCGCCTGCGGTAGTTGCGGTCACCGCCGCAGTCGGGGCAGAAGAACTCCCCGTCTCCCACGGTGCTCCAGGTGGTGCGGATGCCCCAGACGGTCAGCTTCCGGCCGTCCCCACCCCGAACTGGCAGCACGTCGCACCTCCGTAACTCCCCCGTAGCCCTCCGGACTACGGGCGGGACCCCCGTCCGGCGGCACCGCGGGGTTGGCGTGATGTTAGCCACATCGGTGAGGCTGCGTCAGTCGTGCGACAAGACAACATCGTGCGGCGGCGGGAGTTGGCCGAAGTGCGCCCCCGCCGCCGCCCCGCTCTCCCTGCCCTCTGCGGCATGAACGAGAAGTCCGACCACGCGATGGTCGCGGCCGCCGTCGCCGCGTACGGGCGGCGCGACGTCGCCTTGGCCAACGCCGGGGTGCTCCCCCTTTCGGACGTACGCGAGACCCGCAGGACCTGGCGGTGGAGTGGGCCGCGTACGGGATCCGCGTCAACGCAGTGGCCCCGGGAACCAT
This sequence comes from Streptomyces sp. NPDC033966, assembly GCF_055575955.1. NCBI lineage: Bacteria > Bacillati > Actinomycetota > Actinomycetes > Kitasatosporales > Streptomycetaceae > Streptomyces > Streptomyces sp. NPDC033966. Next base: position 136,355 of record NZ_JBVIRQ010000006.1, read on the forward strand.
CCGCACGGAGCGGGTACCGGCACTGGACCACGAGCCGGGCGGCCCCGAGTGCCTCACGGAGACCACGGCGGCTACCCGGCCCGCCGAGCGGCCCGGGAACGGCGGAACCCCGCCCCTCCGGCAGGAGGGGCGGGGTTCACGTACGAGCGGTCAGCGGCCCGCGCGGTTGACGGCAGAGATGACCGCCTTCAGGGAGGCGCGGGTGGTGTTGGCGTCGATGCCGATGCCCCACAGGACCCGGCCGTCGATCGCGCACTCGATGTACGAGGCGGCCACGGCGGAGGCGCCCTCGCTCATGGTGTGCTCGGTGTAGTCCAGCAGGCGGGCGTCGACGCCAATGCCGGCCAGCGCGTCGAAGAAGGCCGAGATCGGGCCGTTGCCGGTGCCGTTCAGGACCGTCTCGACGCCGTCCACGACCGCCTCGACGGTCAGCGTGTCGGTGCCGTCCTTGTCGGTGGCGGTCGAGCCGGAGCGCAGCTGGATGCGGCCCCACGGGTTCTCGGGGTTGGGCAGGTACTCGTCCGAGAAGACGTCCCAGATCGCCTTCGGGGTGACCTCGCCGCCCTCGGCGTCGGTCTTGGCCTGGATGATCCGCGAGAACTCGATCTGCATGCGGCGCGGCAGGTCCAGCTTGTGGTCGTTCTTCAGGACGTACGCGATGCCGCCCTTGCCGGACTGCGAGTTGACCCGGATGACCGCCTCGTAGGAGCGGCCGACGTCCTTGGGGTCGATCGGCAGGTACGGGACCGCCCACTCGATGTCGTCCACGGTCTTGCCCTGGGAGGCGGCGTCGGCCTCCATGGCGTCGAAGCCCTTCTTGATGGCGTCCTGGTGGGAGCCGGAGAAGGCGGTGTAGACCAGGTCGCCCGCGTAGGGGTGGCGCGGGTGGACCTCCATCTGGTTGCAGTACTCGCTGGTGCGGCGGATCTCGTCGATCTGGGAGAAGTCGATCTGCGGGTCGATGCCCTGCGAGAACAGGTTCATGCCCAGGGTGATCAGGTCGACGTTGCCGGTGCGCTCGCCCTGCCCGAACAGGCAGCCCTCGATGCGGTCGGCGCCGGCCATCAGCGCCAGCTCGGCGGCGGCGACGGCGGTGCCGCGGTCGTTGTGCGGGTGCACGGAGATGCAGACGTGCTCGCGGCGGGTCAGGTTGCGGGCCATCCACTCGAAGCGGTCCGCGTGGGTGGAGGGCGTCGAGCGCTCCACGGTGGCGGGCAGGTTCAGGATGATCTCGCGGCCCTCGCCCGGCTGCCAGACGTCACAGACGGCCTCGCAGACCTCCAGGGCGAAGTCCAGCTCGGTGTCGGTGAAGATCTCCGGGCTGTACTGGTAGCCGAAGACGGTCTCGGGTCCCAGCAGCTTCTCGGCGTACTCCATGACCAGGCGGGTGCCGTCGACGGCGATCTGCTTGATCTGCTCCTTGGAGCCGCGGAAGACGACCCGGCGGAAGGTCGGGGCGGTCGCGTTGTACAGGTGCACGGTGGCGCGCTTGGCGCCGACCAGGGACTCCACGGTCCGCTCGATCAGGTCCTCGCGGGCCTGGGTCAGTACGGAGATGGTGACGTCGTCCGGGACCGCGCCCTCTTCGATGATGGAGCGCACGAAGGCGAAGTCGGTCTCGCCGGAGGACGGGAAGCCGACCTCGATCTCCTTGTAGCCCATGCGCACCAGCAGGTCGAACATCTCGCGCTTGCGGGCGGGGGTCATCGGGTCGATCAGCGACTGGTTGCCGTCGCGCAGGTCGGTGGAGAGCCAGCGGGGAGCCTTGGTGACGCGGGCGTCCGGCCAGGTGCGGTCGGGGATGTCCACCTGCTCGTACCGGCCGTACTTGTGGATCGGCATCCCGGAGGACTTCTGGGAGTGGGTCGCGTTCGTGATGGGCGTGGGGCGACCGACAAAAGGCTGCTGGCTCATGGCGTTGGGCTCCTCGCGTGTCCGCGTGTAGTTCGCTGGGACGGCCGACGGCGGTCGTAAAAACCGCAACACCAAACTCCGCGGGGAGGGGGTCGGCCTACGACTACAGACCCTCGCCGCGGCAGCTAAGGAGAAGCAGCCCGAAACGCATGATGGGCCGAGCCTAACCGAGCCGCGCCGTATCGCGAGGACCTGTTTCAGTATGCAAGACCCGGGTGCCCGATTTGTACCCTTTGTGAGCTACGACTCCATCCGCGCGCCCAGGTCAGGGTGATCCGTCAACACGGCGCGTCAGGTTTGAGACAACCGAATGAATCATGGTCGCCGGTAGTGACAGCGGCATGACCCACTGCCACATTGCCGTGCATGGATGCCTTCCTTTCCCCTGGCCACACCCCCCACCACCCGGTCTTCTGCACCGTCGTGCCCCCGTACCTGCTCCGCAAGGCCGCCCAGTCCGCGGACAGCGCGCGGGCCGACGCCGCCCTGCGCACCCTCGAACACGACAGCGGCCTGCGCGAGCGGCGGCAGGTCAACGCCCTCAGGGGGGTCGCCCCGTCCCTGGCCGACGCGCCCGCCGAAGGGCCCGCCCGGACGATCTACGACGCCCAGCACCGCACCCGGCTGCCGGGGAAGAAGGTCCGGGCGGAGGGCGGCGAACCGGTCAAGGACGCCACCGTCAACCGCGCCTACGCCGGGCTCGGGGCGACCCACGAACTGTTCCTCAAGGCCTTCGGACGGCACTCCATCGACGACTCCGGGCTGCCGCTGGACGCGACCGTCCACTACGGCCAGGAATACAACAACGCCTTCTGGGACGGCCGGCAGATGGTCTTCGGCGACGGCGACGGGGACCTGTTCCTCGACTTCACGGTGTCGGTGGACGTCATCGGGCACGAGCTGGCGCACGGTGTCACCCAGTACACGGCCAACCTCGACTACCACGGCCAGTCCGGGGCGCTCAACGAGTCCATGTCGGACGTCTTCGGCTCGCTGATCAAGCAGTACTCCCTCGGGCAGACCGCCGACCAGGCGGACTGGCTGATCGGAGCCGGACTGCTGGGGCCGAACGTCACCGGGGTCGCGCTGCGGTCCATGAAGGCGCCCGGCACCGCGTACGACGACGACGAGCTCGGCAAGGACCCGCAGCCCGCGACCATGGACGACTACGTCGTCACCACCCGCGACAACGGCGGCGTCCACATCAACTCCGGGATCCCCAACCACGCCTTCTACGTCGCGGCCACCGAGCTGGGCGGCAAGGCCTGGGAGCGGGCCGGGCAGATCTGGTACGACACGCTGACCGGCGGGCAGCTGGGCGAGAAGGCCTCCTTCAAGGACTTCGCCCGGCTGTCGACGGCCGCGGCCGTCGCCCGGTACGGCGAGGGCGGCGCGGAGCACCAGGCCCTCCAGAAGGCCTGGTCCGCCGTCGGTCTCGCCTAGGCCGTCCCGCTCCGGTAGAAGGGGCACCATGCGGATCGAAGTGGTGCGGACGGGCGGTTTCGCGGGGATCGAGCGCCGGGCCGAGGTGGACACCTCGGGCCGGCCCGACGAGGAGGAGTGGCAGGCGCTCGCCCTGCTGGCGCTGCGGCCGGACCCCCGGGCCGGCCAGGGGCCGGGCGGGGTGCGGGACGGGTTCTCGTACCGCATCACGGTGGACGGGCGGACGGTGTCCTGCCAGGACCCGCACCTGTCGGAGGCCCAGCGCAGCCTGGTCTCCCGGGTGCTCAAGGAGGGGGCCTAGATAAAGGGGGTGCCCGGCCCCTGGGCTGCTGCTTGGATGGCGGGATGACTGAAACGATCTTGGCCGCCCTGGAGCAGTACTACGACACCGTCCCCCGCCGGGGCGGTGCGCGGGGCGAGGACTTCGGGCCGCTGACCCTGTTCGTGCAGGAGGGGCAGGGCTGGCAGTACTACGCGCGGCCCGCCCTGGGCGGCGCCGGCGCGACGGCCGCCGACGTGCTCAAGGTGCTGGAGAGGCAGCGGGAGCTGAAGGTGCCGGAGTCCTTCGAGTGGGTGGCCGAAACCACCCCCTCGCTCCGGGCCGCTGTGGAGGCCGCCGGGCTGCACGTCCACGCCCACCCCCTGATGGCACTGGACGCCGACGCCGAGCCGCTCCCGCCGCATCCCGAGGTCCGGCTGCTCGGCGCCGACGACCCGCTGCTCGCGGCCGCCGTGACCGTACCGGCGCTGGCCTTCCGCGAGCCGGGCACGGCCCTGGGCACGGCGGGCCCGTCGGAGCTGGCGGCGGCGCTGGCGGACCCGGGGGCCGAGGAGAGCCGGGCCCGCGTCTCGACGATGCTCGCGGACGGGCGCACCGCGATGGCCGCGGCCGTGCGCGACGGGCTGGTGCTGTGCTCCGGCCAGTACAACCCGGTCGGCGACGTCGCCGAGGTCGTCGGCGTCGGCACCCTGCCCACTGCCCGGCGCCAGGGGCTGGCCCTCGGGGTGACGGCGGCCCTGGTGGCCGAGGCCCGCGCCCGGGGCGCCCGTACGGTCTTCCTGTCGGCCGGGGACGAGGACGTGGCCCGGATATACGCCCGCGCCGGGTTCCGGCGGGTGGGTACGGCCCTGATCGCGGAGCCCGCGGCGGGCTGAGGCCGGGCGGGTTGCCGGTTCGGCAACGGAAGTTGCCGCGGGCGGCGGCCGGGGCGCAGCATCGGCCGTACCGGCAGACCCTCCCCCAGCTATCGCTGGGGGGACCCCCATGGAAGAGGCCCCCGTGTCCCAGCACCGGCACCACCACCAGCACCAGGAGCAGCACCCCGAGGGCGCGAGCGCGCAGTGGTGGGACTCCCGCTACCGCGAGAGCGACCGCATCTGGAGCGGCAGGGCCAACGAGGTCCTGGTCCGCGAGGCCGCCGGTCTCACCCCCGGCCGCGCCCTCGACCTCGGCTGCGGCGAGGGCGCCGACGCCGTGTGGCTGGCCCGGCAGGGCTGGCGGGTCACCGGCACCGACATCTCCGGGGTGGCCCTGGAACGGGCGGCCGGGCACGCCGACGAGGCGGGGCTCGGCGACCGCGTCGACTGGCAGCGGCACGACCTGGCCGAGTCCTTCCCCGACGGGGAGTTCGACCTGGTCTCCGCGTGCTTCCTGCACTCGTACGGGGACTTCCCCCGCGAGCGGATCCTGCGCACCGCCGCTTCGGCCGTGGCCCCCGGCGGGATCCTGCTGATCGCCGGCCACGCGGGCGGGCCCTCCTGGGACCCGGACGCGCACGCCGACATCCGCTTCCCGACCCCGGACGAGGTCCTCGCGGAGCTGGAGCTGCCGGAGGGCGCCTGGGAGGTGCTGCTCGCGGAGGAACACGAGCAGGCCCTGACGGCCCCCGACGGCCGGCCGGGGACCCGCAAGGACAACGCGCTGAAGGTGCGGCGCGTCCGCTAGTGCTGCGGCCGGCGGCGGCTAGAAGCCGAGCTTGCGGAGCTGCTTGGGGTCGCGCTGCCAGTCCTTGGCGACCTTCACGTGCAGGTCGAGGAAGACCGGCGTGCCGAGCAGCGCCTCGATGTGCTTGCGCGACTTCATGCCGACCTCCTTCAGGCGCGAGCCCTTCGGGCCGATGATGATGCCCTTCTGGCTGGGGCGCTCGATGTAGACGTTGGCGTGGATGTCCAGCAGCGGCCGGTCCGCGGGCCGGTTCTCGCGCGGGATCATCTCCTCGACCACGACGGCGATGGAGTGCGGCAGCTCGTCGCGCACGCCCTCCAGCGCGGCCTCGCGGATCAGCTCCGCGACCATCACCATCTCGGGCTCGTCGGTGAGGTCGCCCTCCGGGTACAGCGGGGGGCTCTCGGGCAGCAGGGGCGCGATCAGGTCGGCCAGCAGCTGCACCTGGGTGTCGCCGACCGCCGAGACGGGGACGATCTCGGCCCACTCGAAACCGAGCTCCTCGGCCAGCCGGTGGACGGCGATGAGCTGCTCGCCCACCTGCTTGGACTCGACCAGGTCCGTCTTGGTGATGATAGCGATCTTGGGGGTCTTCTTGATCCCCGCGAGCTCCTTGGCGATGAACTTGTCGCCGGGGCCGAGCTTCTGGTCGGCGGGCAGGCAGAAGCCGATGACGTCGACCTCGGCCCAGGTGGTGCGCACGACGTCGTTGAGGCGCTCGCCGAGCAGCGTGCGCGGCTTGTGCAGACCCGGGGTGTCGACCAGCACCAGCTGCGCGTCCGGGCGGTGCACGATGCCGCGGACGGTGTGGCGGGTGGTCTGCGGCCGGTTGGAGGTGATCGCGACCTTGGTGCCCACGAGCGCGTTGGTCAGGGTCGACTTGCCCGCGTTGGGGCGGCCGACGAAGCAGGCGAAGCCCGCGCGGTGCGGGGCGGTGGGCTCGGGGGAACGATCGCTCATACGGGCCATTCTCCCCGATGCGGCCCCCCGCGCCGACCAGGCCACCGCCGAGGGGGCTGGGGCGCCGGTCGCGCCGCGGTTCCCCGGGGCCGAAGCCCCGCCCCGAGCCCGGCGGCCGGTCCCCCCGGCGGACCGCCCGACCCGGAGGTTTCCCTCCCCGCCCCGCCCTTCCACCGTTCCCGGACTGCGCCCGGACCCCCTGGACCCTTTCCGGCCGCGCCGGCGCCTGAGGCGGGAACGGTGGAAGGGAGGGCAGGGGACGGCCCCCGCGCAGCGGCACCGCCGCAGACGGCGGGCGAGCGGTGCGTCAGGCAGGGCGCAGCGTCAGGGTGAGGACCGCTCGGTAGGCGCCCGGCGGGGTGTACGCGGGGAGCGTCAGCGTGAGCGTGGCGTCGACGGTGGAGGTCCCGGCCTCGCCCGTGGCCAGGACCGCCCCGTCCGGGCCCGCCTCCCCGGCGGCGCCCGGCGTGCAGCCGCCCCGGCAGGACGGGGTCCAGGACAGCACGGCCCCGGGGGCGCCGGCCGCGTCCCGGCCCGTGAACCCGGTGAGCTCCGCCGTCAGCTTCCACCCCCCGCCCCCGCTCCGGGTGTCCTTGACGGTGACCGTGCCGATCCGCCCGGGGGCCGCGCCGCCGCCCCCGTACGCGACCGCCCCCAGGGTCACGGCCGTCCCCGCCTGGGTCATCGTCAGCGCACCCGGGTCGGGGGCGGAGACCGCGTACGGCGCCGGGCCCGAGCCCCGCGGTGCCGACCAGGCCGGGCCCTCGTACGCCACCACGCCCGTCGTGGCCCGGTCCGTGACGGGCAGCTCCACCGCGAGCGCCCCGCGGCCGTCCGCGGTGGCCCGGGCGCGGTCGGCCGTCCGGGCGGTGCCCGCGCGCCCCTCCACCGTCACGGCCGCGCCGGGGGTGAAGCCGACCCCGGTGACGCGGACCCGGGCGCCCTGCTTGCCGCCGGCCGCGCCGAGGGTGACGCGGCGCAGGTTCATGAGCGGCAGCGGAGTGGCGGTGAGCGCGCACACGCCGCCCCCGCCCCGTCACCGTCCTCCCGCGTGAGGGTGATCTCGCCGGGCGCGGTGACGGTGAAGGTGCCCGCCGCCGCGACCTCGCCGTTCTGCGCGCCGCCCAGCAGCACCTTCCCGGCCGGCACACCGGACGTCACCGCGACCGTGTCGCCGACCCTCGGCGCCGCGTCGGAGACCGAGATCCCGGCCGAAACCGCCCCTCCGGCGGACGACGGGCACCGCACCGGCCGCGCCTCCTCCTCGGCCGCCGCCGGTGTGCCCAGCGCGGCCGCCGCGAGCACCGCCGTACCGACGGCCGCCGGCCATCTCCTGCTGCGCGCACGTGTCCGCACCTGCCCGCCCCCTCCCCGACAGGGGGTCATTCACGAGCGGGCGGCGGAAGAAGTCAATGCACGGACCCCGCATCGACTGATGGCCCATCAGGAGATGGCGCGGTCGCCCGGAAGGTGCGCCGGTAGGCCGTCGGGCTCACCCCCAGCGCCGCCTGCACGTGCTTGCGCAGCGACTGCGCCGTCCCGAAGCCAGCCTCCCGCGCCACCGCCTCGACCGGCAGCTCCGTCCGCTCCAGCAGCTGCCGGGCCCGCTCCACCCGCTGCCCGGTGATCCACTCCCCCGGGCTCACCCCGCATTCCTCGCGGAACCGGCGCGTGAAGGTCCGTACCGACATGGCCTGCTGCCGGGCGAGGTCGCTCAGCCGCAGCGGCTCGTGCAGCCGGTCCAGCACCCAGGCCCGCGCCGCCGTGGTGCCGGCCTGCTGCGGGCCGGGCAGGGGACGCCGGACGAACTGCGCCTGCCCGCCCTCGCGGTGGGGCGGTACGACGGTCCGCCGGGCGGTGTCGTTGGCGACCGCCGCGCCGTGGTCGCGGCGCACGATGTGCAGGCACAGGTCGATGCCCGCGGCGACCCCGGCGGAGGTCAGCACGTCCCCGTCGTCGGTGTAGAGCACGTCCGCGTCGACCCGTACGGCCGGGAACATCCGCTGGAAGTGCTCGGCGTGGGCCCAGTGGGTGGTGGCCGGGCGGCCGTCCAGGTACCCGGCGGCGGCCAGGACGTAGCCGCCCGTACAGATGGACACCATGCGGGTGCCGGGCCGGACGTGGGCGAGGGCCGCCGCCAGCCCGTCGGTCAGCCGGCCCTCGGAGTGGACCGGGCCCAGCTCGTGCGAGGCGGGCACCACCACGGTGTCGGCCGTCGCGAGCAGCTCGGGGCCGTGCTCGACGTACACCGTGAAGTCGGCGTCGGTGGCCACCGGCCCGGGGGCGAGCCCGCAGGTGAGGATCTCGTAGAGGTGCCGCTCCTCGGGGTCCTTGGCCCGGCCGAAGATGCGGTGCGGGATGCCGAGTTCGAAGGGCAGCAGCCCGGCGAGGGCGAGGACGACGACGCGGTGCGGCTTCTCGACGGTGACCATGGCCCGATCGTATCGAAGCGTGACAGTCAGGCCACTGTCATGCGGTGGCCCGCAGGCCGGAAGCTGTGGGCGTGACCCAGACAGCAGCCACCTCCTCCACCACCACCGCACCGCCGGCCCCGCGCCGGCCCGGCCGCATCCACCGGGCCTGGTTCGCCGCCGCCGTGGGCTTCGTGACGATCATCGGCGCGGCCGCCTTCGCCTCCCTCCCCGGACTCCTCATCGAGCCGCTGCACGCGGAGTTCGACTGGTCGCGCGGCACGATCGGCCTCGCGGTCTCCGTCAACCTGGCCCTCTACGGGCTCACCGCGCCCTTCGCCGCCGCACTGATGGACCGTTTCGGCATCCGCAAGGTCGTCGCGGTGGCCCTGACCGTGATCGCGGGCGGCTCGCTGGCCACGGTGTGGATGACGGCCGCCTGGCAGCTGGTCCTGTGCTGGGGCGTGCTGGTGGGCCTGGGCAGCGGTTCGATGGCGCTGGCCTTCGCGGCGACGGTGACCAACCGCTGGTTCACCGCCCGGCGCGGCCTGGTCACCGGCATCCTGACCGCGGCCGGGGCCTCCGGGCAGCTGATCTTCCTGCCCCTGCTGTCCTGGCTGGTGGAGAACCACGGCTGGCGCCCGGCGTCGGTCACGGTGGCGCTGGCGGCCCTCGCCGTCGTCCCCTTCGTCTGGCTGCTGCTGCGCGACCACCCCGCGGACGTGGGCCTCGCCCCGTACGGAGGCACGTACGAGCCCAAGCCCGCGCCCGTACCCGGGGCGGCCCGCCGGGCCGTGACGGTGCTCTTCCGGGCGGCCCGGACCGGCCCGTTCTGGCTGCTGGCGGGCACCTTCGCGATCTGCGGGGCCTCGACCAACGGGCTGGTGCGCACCCACTTCACGCCCGCCGCGCACGACCACGGCATGCCCGTGACGGCCGCCGCCGGACTGCTCGCGGTGATCGGCGTGTTCGACGTGCTCGGCACCATCGCCTCCGGCTGGTTCACCGACCGCTTCGAGGCGCGCCGGCTGCTGGCCGTGTACTACGCGCTGCGCGGGGTGTCCCTGATGTTCCTGCCGATGCTGCTGGCGCCGAGCGTGCACCCGCCGATGGTGTTCTTCATCGTCTTCTACGGCCTGGACTGGGTCGCCACCGTCCCGCCGACCATCGCCCTGTGCCGCGAGCACTACGGGCAGGACGGCGCGGTCGTCTTCGGCTGGGTGCTGGCCTCGCACCAGGTGGGCGCGGCCCTGGTGGCCTTCCTCGGCGGGGTGGCCCGCGACGCCCTCGGCTCGTACGACCTGGTCTGGTACACCGCGGGCGGCCTGTGCGCGGTGGCGGCGCTGATGGCGATGGTCATCCGCCGCCGGACGGCGGAGCCCGCCGGGCCGTCTCTTCCGGATCCCGCCTGACCCGCGCCGCCCGGCGCAGCTCCTCGGAGGTGCGCCCGTCGCCCGGTCCACGGTTCCGGGCAGGCGTCACGCGGCCGGGGCGGCACCCCGGACGCGTACCGCCGGGCGGCGGCCCGGCCCGGGCCGGGATCCATGACCGCCGGACGGGACCGGGTGGCGCGGGCTCAGGCTCCGGCGGGGGTGGTGGACTTCAGGGTGCCGTCGGGGGCGGCGAGGAGGACCGGGGTGTCGGGGCCGCCCAGGTCGCGGACCGCCGCGCGGTCGGCGTCGGCGGGGGCGTCGGCCGCGCTGACGACGGCGGCGGCCTCCAGGGAGTTCGCGCCGCTGGCGACGGCCATGGCGACGGCCGTCTGCAGGGCGCTCAGCTTGAGGGAGTCGAGCTCCACGGTGCCGGCGACGTACGTACGGCCGGTCTCGTCCCGTACGGCCGCCCCTTCCGGGACTCCGTTGCGGGCCCGCGCGCTGCGCGCCAGCGTGATGATCTTGCTGTCCTCGGGGTCGATCCCGTTGCCCACGGTGCTCTCGCTCATAGGCGAAAGCATAGGGAGCGCCCCGGCGCGGCCGTGCAACGACCCCGCCGGGGCGCTCTCCCGGCTCCCCGGCCCCCCGCCCGTTCCCCCGTGGAGCAGGACAAACTTAAGCGAAAGGCATGAGCCTCCTGCGATCCAAAGGTCCCGTCCCTGTATGACCTTGGACCCTCTTCCGGTCGGGACCCTCGTCCTCAGGCCGGCGTCACGGCCGGTCGAGCTTCAGCCGCTCCGCCCTCGGCAGCCCCGCCACGACCAGGTCGTACGAGTCCTCCACCAGCTCCCGCACCATCGCGTCCGGCAGGCCGCCCACCGTCACGGTGTTCCAGTGCCGCTTGTTCATGTGCCAGCCCGGCACGATCGCCCCGTACTCGGCCCGCAGCCGCACGGCCGCCTCGGGCTCGCACTTGAGGTTGACCTTCAGCGGCTCGGCGTCCAGCGCCGTCAGGGCGAACACCTTGCCCAGCACCTTGAACACCGAGGTCTCCGGGGTGAAGGGGAACTCCTCCACCGCCGCGTTGAAACCCAGACAGAACGCGCGCAGCTCCGCAGGGGTCATTCCCCCTCCTCCCCTTCGGCCGCCGCCGCGGCCACCGGCTCCACCAGCACCGTCACGATCTTGTTCCGGCGTCCCGCCGGGGACTCGGCCGTCAGCCGCAGCGGACGCCCGTCCGGCAGGTCCACCACCGCCGAGGCGCCCGCGATCGGCACCCGGCCCAGCGCCTTGGCCAGCAGCCCGCCGACCGTCTCGACGTCCTCGTCGTCGAAGGCCTCCACCCCGAACAGCTCGCCGAGGTCGGTGATGTCGAGCCGTGCGGTGACCCGGTAGCAGTCCTGGCCCAGCTCCTCCACCGGCGCGATCTCCCGGTCGTACTCGTCGGTGATCTCGCCGACGATCTCCTCCAGGATGTCCTCGATGGTGACGATGCCGGCCGTGCCGCCGTACTCGTCGATGACGACGGCCACGTGGTTGCGCACCGATTGCATCTCGCGCAGCAGATCACCGGCGTTCTTGGTGTCCGGTACGAAGACCGCCGGCCGCATCACCGTCGAGACCAGGTCGGCCTCCGCCTCCCGGTTGATGTGCGTGCGGCGGACGAGGTCCTTCAGGTACACCATCCCGACGATGTCGTCCTCGTTCTCCCCGGTGACCGGGATCCGCGAGAAGCCGGACCGCAGCGCGAGCGTCGTCGCCTGCCGGATCGTCTTGTAGCGCTCGATGCAGACCAGGTCGGTGCGCGGCACCATCACCTCGCGCACCAGGGTGTCCCCCAGCTCGAAGACCTGGTGCACCATCCGGCGCTCGTCGTCCTCGATCAGCGATTCCTTCTCCGCGAGGTCGACCATCGCGCGCAGCTCGGCCTCGGAGGCGAAGGGCCCCTTGCGGAAGCCCTTCCCGGGGGTGAGCGCGTTGCCGATCAGGATCAGCAGCTGCGGGATCGGGCCCATCACCCGCGCCAGCGGCACGAGGACGTACGCGGCCGCCGTCGCGGTGTTCAGCGGGTGCTGGCGGCCGATCGTGCGGGGGGACACACCCACCGCCACGAAGGACACCAGCACCATCACCCCGATGGCGACGAGCAGCGCCGTCCAGTTCTCGCCGAACTCAGCGAGGCAGACGTACGTGACGAGCACGCCCGCCGCCATCTCGCAGGTCACCCGCACCAGCAGGGCCACGTTGACGTAGCGGGTGGGGTCGGCGGCGACCTGGGCGAGCTTCGCGCTGCCGCGCCGGCCCTCCCGTACGGCCTGCTCGGCACGGAAACTGGAGACGCGGGCGATCCCGGACTCGGCGCACGCCGCGAACCAGGCCACCACGGTCAGCAGGACCGCCCCGGTGATCAGCTGGGCGGCGCCGGTCACGAGACGGTCGGGGCCGGCGAGGGACCGGTCATACCGCGCTCGGCGCGCCAGCCGTCGACGATGGCCGCCTGGAGCCCGAACATCTCGGCCTTCTCGTCCGGCTCCTCGTGGTCGTACCCGAGCAGGTGCAGCACCCCGTGGACGGTCAGGAGCTGGAGCTCCTCGTCCATGGAATGCTGCGTCGGCGCCTCGTCGCCCTGCTTCTTGGCCACCTCGGGGCAGAGCACGATGTCGCCGAGGAGCCCCTGCGGGGGCTCCTCGTCGTCCTTCGCCGGCGGACGGAGCTCGTCCATCGGGAAGGACATGACGTCGGTCGGTCCGGGGAGGTCCATCCACTGGATGTGGAGCTGCTCCATGGCGTCCTCGTCGATGACGATGACGGAGAGCTCGGACAGCGGGTGGATCCTCATCCGGGTGAGCGCGTAGCGGGCGATGTCGAGGATCGCCTGCTCGTCGACCTCGGTTCCGGACTCGTTGTTGACGTCGATCGACATGGTGCGCTGGGTTCTACTTCCGCTGGTGGCCGTTCGGGGCCGGGTGGGCATCGTCGTACTTGGCGTACGCGTCGACGATACGGCCGACCAGCTTGTGCCGGACGACATCCTCGGACGTGAGCCGCGAGAAGTGGATGTCCGGCACCCCGTCGAGGATCTCCTGGACCTGGCGCAGACCGCTCTTGGCACCGCCCGGGAGGTCGACCTGCGTGACGTCACCGGTGACGACGATCTTCGAGTCGAAGCCGAGCCTCGTCAGGAACATCTTCATCTGCTCGACGGTGGTGTTCTGCGCCTCGTCCAGGACGACGAAGGCGTCGTTGAGGGTGCGACCCCTCATGTAGGCCAGCGGCGCCACCTCGATGGTGCCGGCGGCCATGAGCCGGGGGATGGAGTCCGGGTCGATCATGTCGTGCAGGGCGTCGTAGAGCGGCCGCAGGTACGGGTCGATCTTGTCGAAGAGCGTGCCCGGCAGGAAACCGAGCCGCTCGCCCGCCTCGACGGCGGGGCGGGTCAGGATGATCCGGCTGACCTGCTTGGACTGCAGCGCCTGGACCGCCTTCGCCATGGCGAGGTAGGTCTTGCCGGTACCGGCGGGGCCGATGCCGAAGACGATCGTGTTCTTGTCGATCGCGTCGACGTACCGCTTCTGGTTGAGGGTCTTGGGGCGGATGGTGCGGCCCCGGCTGGAGAGGATGTTCTGGGTGAGCACCTCGGCCGGGGTCTCCGTGTCACGGCCACCGCTCCCGTTCGCCTTGAGCATGGCGATCGAGCGTTCCACTGCGTCCTCCGTCATCGGCTGCCCGGTGCGGAGCACCAGCATCATCTCGTCGAACAGGCGCTGGATCAGGGCGACTTCCGCCGCCGCTCCGATCGCGCTGACCTGATTGCCCCGAACATGGATGTCGGCCTTCGGGAAAGCCTTCTCGATCACGCGCAGCAGGGCGTCGCCCGAGCCGAGCACGGTCACCATCGGGTGTGTCGCCGGGACCGTGAAATGGGCTCGCGCCTGGCCCGGCGCCGGGGTGTGGGCTGTCTGTGTCTGAGTCATGGGCCGGCACTGTGGCCTGCGCATACCTCCCACTGAGGGGCCGATCCCATCGTCGGCCTCCGGAATACCAAGGGTACGTCCACGCCGGGGCAGGCCCGAGGGGTTTTCCGGGCGGCACGGGAAGCGGCCTAGACGGGGTGCCGGAAGCCGATGGTCGGGACCGCGCGGCGGCGCGGGCAGGGGGCGGCGCCCGGCGGGACGAGGGCGTCCAGGAAGGCGTAGCGGTCCCGCAGGGCGTCGGGGGCCGTGCGCCACCAGTGGGCCACCTCGGGCCAGCCCGGGGCGGAGAGGGAGCCGCCGAACTCCTGTACCGACAGGGCGGCGGTCAGTCCGGCGAAGGCCAGCCGGTCGGCGAGCGGCCACCCCGCGAGGCTGCCGGTGACGAACCCGGCCACGTACACGTCCCCCGCCCCGGTCGGGTCCAGGGCGTCGACCGTGATCGCGGGCACCTCCGCGGTCTCGCCGGTACGGCTGTCGACCGCGTACGAGCCCTCCGAGCCCATGGTCACCACCGCGACCGGGACCTTCTCCGCGAGGGCCCGGGCCGCGGTGCGCGGACACTCGGTCCGCGTGTAGCGCATCGCCTCTCCCGCGTTGGGCAGGAACGCCTCGCAGTGCTGGAGGTCGGCCAGGGCGCCCAGGTCCCACCGCCCGGTCTCGTCCCAGCCGACGTCCGCGAAGATCCGCGAGCCCCGGCGGGCCGCCTCCGAGATCCAGTCCTCGCTCTGCCCGGCGCCGAGCGAGGCCACCGCCGCCCGGGCCTTCGGGGGGCACCACGGGAAGGGCCCGGGGCCCGCCGGGGGCGGCGCCTCGTGGCCGTGGGAGACCATCGTGCGCTCGCCCTCGTACGCCATGGAGACGGTGACGGGGCTGTGCCAGCCGGGGATGGTGTGCGACATGGACAGGTCGATGCCCTCGCCCTGCTCCAGGGCGTCCCAGCAGTACTCGCCGTAGTGGTCGTCGCCGAAGGCGGCGGCCAGCGAGGTGCGCAGGCCCAGCCGGGCGAGGGCGGTGGCCATGTTGGCGACGCCGCCGGGGCTGGAGCCCATGCCGCGCGCCCAGGACTCCGTACCGCGCACGGGGGCGGAGTCGAGGCCGGTGAAGATGATGTCGAGGAAGACCGTGCCGGTCAGGAAGACGTCGCAGCCCGGCTCGTGGGGGTCGCGCACCGGTCCGAGGGGGTCGAGGGTGATGCGGCTGTCCCGACTGGTCACGGCGTGCTCCCCGTTGAGGTGTCGTTTCTGCGTACGGACCGGAAAACTGCCAGCCCTGCCCGGGCCCGACAGGACCAAACCCCAGTGTGACGCACATCACTGGAGCCCCGCTCTCCTTCACCCCGAACGCCACTAGGGCCTCTCCGGCCCTGATGCACCGGACAGGCCCTAGCGCTTCGGCAGTGCCACCCGCCCCAGGTCCGCCGCGACCGTCAGCTCGCCCTCGAACCCCGCCGCACGGGCCTCGCGTTCGAACTCCGACGGGTCCGCGTACCGCTGCGAGAAGTGCGTCAGCACCAGGTGCCGCACACCGGCGTCCCGCGCCACCCGTGCCGCCTGGCCGGCGGTGAGGTGGCCGTGGTCCGTGGCCAGCCGGACGTCCGCGTCGAGGAAGGTCGACTCGATGACCAGCATGTCGCAGCCCTCCGCCAGCGCGTCCACGCCCTCGCAGAGCCGGGTGTCCATGACGAAGGCGAACCGCTGACCCGCCCGGTGCTCGCTGACGGCCTCCAGCGTGACCTCGCCCTCCGGCCGCTCCAGCCGCCCCTCGCGCTGGATCCGGCCCACGTCCGGCCCCTTGATCCCGTACTGCGCGAGCAGCGCGGGGACCATCCGGCGCCCGTCCGGCTCGGTCACCCGGTAGCCGAAGGACTCCACCGGGTGCGAGAGCCGCCGCGCCTCCAGGACGTACGAGGGCCCGCTCGCGAGCACCCCGTCCGCGGCGACCGGCTCCTCCCGCAGCGCCACGGTCTCCCGGTAGGCGGTGGCGTACCGCAGCCGGTCGAAGAACTTCTGCCCCGAGGCCGGGTAGTGCGCCGTCACGGGGTGCGGGACCTGGTCGAGGTTGATCCGCTGGATCACCCCGGCCAGCCCGAGGCTGTGGTCGCCGTGGAAGTGCGTGACGCAGATCCGGTTGATGTCATGTGCCGCGACCCCGGCCCGCAGCATCTGCCGCTGAGTGCCCTCGCCCGGGTCGAAGAGGATGCCCTCGCCGTCCCAGCGCAGCAGGTAGCCGTTGTGGTTGCGGTGCCGGGTGGGGACCTGGCTGGCAGTGCCGAGGACCACGAACTCGCGTACGGACACGGCTTATCCGGGCGGCCACTGGAGGCCGCGGCCGCCCAGGACGTGCAGGTGCGCGTGGAAGACGGTCTGGCCCGCGCCGGCGCCCGTGTTGAACACGACCCGGTAGCCCTGGTCGGCGATCTTCTCGTCGGCGGCGATCTGCCCGGCCTCACGCAGTATGTCGGCGATCACGCCCGGCTCGGCGGCGGCGAGGGAGGCCGCGTCGGGGTGGTGCACCTTCGGGATGACGAGCACGTGCGTCGGCGCCTGCGGGTTGATGTCCCGGAAGGCGACGGTGGTCTCGGTCTCCCGGACCACGGTCGCCGGCACCTTGCCCGCGACGATCTTGCAGAACAGGCAGTCCGCCTGGGGTTCCCCGGCCATTGCTGCGCCTCCCGTGACGATGATCGGTCGGGGGCATGCTACCCGTGCCCTTGCCCGGGCCGGGCGGGGTCCGGTACGCCGCTGCGCGGGGCCGGTCCCCTACCCGCCCTTCCACCGTTCCTCCCCCAGCTACCGCTGGGAGGTACCCCCAGGTGCTCCGCCCCGGACCCCATGGGGGCTCCGCCCCCAGACCCCCGCGCCTCAAACGCCGGCGGGGCTGGATTTCGCGCAGCGGGACCGCACCCCCGGCCCAGGGCGACGGGGCGGGCTACGACCAGCGTCCCGTACGCGCCAGCAAAACGGCCGTCGCCGCCGTGCCGGCCGTCGACGTGCGCAGGACCGAGCGGCCCAGGCGGTACGGCCGGGCGCCGGCCTCGGCGAAGGCCGCCAGTTCCTCCGGCGAGACCCCGCCCTCGGGGCCGACCACCAGCACCACCGACCCCTTCTCCGGCAGCGGCGCCGTCGCCAGCGCCGCGGACGGGGTGTCGCGGTCCTCGTGCAGCACCACCGCCAGATCGGCCTGTGCCAGCAGCGCGGCCACCTGCTTCGTGGACATCGCCTCGGCCACCTCCGGGAACCGGACCCGGCGCGACTGCTTGCCCGACTCCCGTGCCGTGGAACGCCACTTGGCCAGGGACTTCGCCCCACGGTCGCCGCGCCACTGCGTGATGCACCGCGAGGCCTGCCACGGCACGATGGCGTCGACGCCGGTCTCCGTCATCGTCTCGACCGCCACCTCGCCCCGGTCGCCCTTCGGCAGCGCCTGCACCACGGTGATCCGGACGTCGGGCTCCGGCTCCTCCAGCACGGTCTCCAGGTCCGTGACCACCAGCCGGTCCTTGCCCTCGGCCGCCTTGACCACGCCCTCCGCCCACCGGCCGCGCCCGTCCGTGAGGACCACGTCCTCGCCCGGGTTGAGCCGCTTCACGGACACCGCGTGCCGCCCCTCGGGGCCGTCCAGCACGAACTCCGGCCCCGCCGGAACCTCTTCGACCACGAACACGGGGGCCGTCATGACGTTCTCCTCATCTGCATTGCGTTCAACGCGTTCTGCGCCTCGGCCAGTTCGGCCGCCAGCACCTCCACCAGCTCCCCGGCCGGCAGCGCCCGCGCCAGCCGGTGGCCCTGGCCCGCCCACAGGGACATGCCCTGCGGGTCGCCGGCCGCCGCGGCCGCCTTGCGCAGCCCCGCGGTCATGTGGTGGACCTGGGGGTAGGCGGCCGGGGCGTACGGCCCGTGCTCCCGCATGAAGCGGTTGACCAGGCCCCGCGCGGGCCGGCCCGAGAAGGCCCGGGTCAGTTCCGTGTGCGGGAACATCGGGTCGGTCAGGGCCTTCTTGTGCAGCGGGTGCGCGCCCGACTCCGGGCATGCCAGGAAGGCCGTGCCGAGCTGCGCCGAGTCCGCTCCCGCCGCCAGCACCGCCGCGATCTGCGCCCCGCGCATCAGGCCGCCCGCCGCCGTGATGGGCAGGGCCACGACCTCCCGTACCTGCGCGACCAGCGCGAGCAGGCCGACGCCCGCCGTGCCGTCGGCCTCCGGGTCGTCGCGGTGGGTGCCCTGGTGTCCGCCCGCCTCGACGCCCTGGACGCAGACGGCGTCGGCGCCCGCCGCCTGCGCGGAGCGGGCCTCGTCGACCGAGGTGACGGTCACGACGGTACGGGTACCCGCCCCGCGCAGGCGGGCGAGCACGTCGGGCGCGGGCGTGCCGAAGGTGAAGGAGACCACCGGGACGGGGTCCTCCAGCAGGATGGCCAGCTTCGCCTCGTAGCCGTCGTCGCTGTTGCCGACGGTGTCCTCGGGGGCGAGCGAGACCTCGTACCAGCCGGCCTCGCCGGCCAGTTGCCCGCGGTAGGTCTCGACGGCGGCCGGGTCGACGTAGCCGTTCTGCGGCATGAGGAGGTTCACGCCGAAGGGCCGCCGGGTGAGGCCGCGCGTCTGCTTGATCTCCTGGTACATGCCGTCGGCGGTCTTGTAGCCGCCGGCCAGGTAGCCGAGCCCGCCGGCCTCGCACACGGCGGCGACGAGCGGCGGGCAGGAGACGCCGCCCGCCATGGGAGCCTGCACGATCGGGTACTGGGGGAGACCGTTCGGTGCGGAGGACATGGACTGCATCGTGCCACGTCCCGGCCACCGCGCCGAACCGTCGCATTCGCCTGGCATAGTCCGCTTCCCCGGCATGTCCGGGAATCGCCGTGGGCGGTGTCCCGGGAAGCACGGAGCCCGGTCCGGGGCGTCCCCGGACCGGGCTCGTGCGAGTGCCCCGAGCAGACCTCGGGCCTGCCTCGGGCCGGCCTCAGCGGCCGTTGAACGCGTCCTTCAGGCGGCTGAACAGGCCCTGCTGGCCGGGGGCGAACTGGCCCATCGGCCGCTCCTCGCCGCGCAGCTTCGCGAGCTGGCGCAGCAGCTCCTCCTGCTGGGCGTCCAGCTTGCCGGGGGTGGTGACCTCGACGTGGACGATCAGGTCGCCGCGGCCGCCGCCGCGCAGGTGGGTGACGCCCCGCCCGTGCAGCGGGATGGCCTGGCCGGACTGGGTGCCGGGCCGGATGTCGATCTCCTCCATGCCGTCCAGCGTCTCCAGCGGGCACTTGGTGCCCAGGGCCGCGGCCGTCATGGGGATGGTGACCGTGCAGTGGAGGTCGTCGCCGCGCCGCTGGAAGGTCGCGTGCGGCAGCTCGTGGATCTCCACGTAGAGGTCGCCGGCGGGGCCGCCGCCGGGGCCGACCTCACCCTCGCCCGCGAGCTGGATCCGGGTGCCGTTCTCGACACCGGCGGGGATCTTGACGGTGAGGCTGCGGCGGGAGCGGACCCGGCCGTCGCCCGCGCACTCGGGGCACGGGGTCGGGACCACGGTGCCGAAGCCCTGACACTGCGGGCAGGGGCGCGAGGTCATGACCTGGCCCAGGAAGGACCGGGTCACCTGGGAGACCTCACCGCGGCCGCGGCACATGTCACAGGTCTGCGCCGAGGTGCCGGGGGCGGCGCCCTCGCCGGAGCAGGTGCCGCAGACGACGGCCGTGTCGACCTGGATGTCCTTGGTCGTGCCGAAGGCGGCCTCGTCCAGTTCCAGGTCCAGACGGATCATGGCGTCCTGGCCGCGGCGGGTCCGCGAGCGCGGGCCGCGCTGCGAGGCCTGGCCGAAGAAGGCGTCCATGATGTCGGAGAAGTTGCCGAAGCCGCCCGCTCCGAAGCCGCCCGCGCCGCCACCGCCGCCCGAGGAGGACAGCGGGTCGCCGCCGAGGTCGTAGACCTGCTTCTTCTGCGGGTCCGAGAGGACCTCGTAGGCCGCGTTGATCTCCTTGAAGCGCTCCTGCGTCTTCGGGTCCGGGTTCACGTCCGGGTGGAGTTCACGGGCGAGGCGGCGGAAGGCCTTCTTGATCTCGTCCTGCGATGCGTCGCGGCGCACGCCGAGTACGGCGTAGTAGTCCGTGGCCACTTACGACTCCGCCAGGATCTGTCCGACGTAACGTGCCACTGCGCGTACCGCTCCCATCGTTCCGGGGTAGTCCATGCGGGTCGGTCCGACCACGCCGAGTTTGGCGACTGCTTCGCCGCCCGAACCGTAGCCGACGGACACGACCGACGTGGAGTTGAGTCCCTCGTAGGCGTTCTCGTGACCGATCCTTACGGCCATCCCCGACTCACCGGCCTCGCCCAGCAGCTTCAGGAGCACGACGTGCTCCTCCAGCGCTTCGAGCACGGGCCTGATGGTCAAGGGAAAATCATGTCCGAAGCGGGTGAGGTTGGCGGTGCCGCCGATCATCAGCCGCTCCTCCGCCTCCTCGGCCAGCGTTTCGAGAAGGGTGGCGAGGACGGCCTTGACGGTCGCCCGGTCGTCGATCTCGAACGACTCCGGAAGGTCCTGCACCAGCTGCGGCACGTCGGTGAAGCGACGGCCGACGACCCGGCTGTTCAGACGCGCCCGCAGGTCGGCGAGGGAGTTCTCGCCGAAGGGGGTCTGGGTGTCGACGAGCCGCTGCTCGACCCGCCCGGTGTCGGTGATCAGTACGAGCATCAGCCGGGCCGGGGCCAGCGACAGCAGCTCGACGTGCCGCACGGTGGAGCGGCTCAGCGACGGGTACTGGACGACGGCGACCTGCCGGGTGAGCTGCGCGAGCAGCCGTACCGTGCGGCCGACGACGTCGTCGAGGTCGACGGCGCCGTCGAGGAAGTTCTGGATGGCCCGGCGCTCGGGCGTCGACAGCGGCTTGACGCCCGCCAGCTTGTCGACGAAGAGGCGGTAGCCCTTGTCCGTGGGGATCCGGCCGGCGCTGGTGTGGGGCTGGGCGATGTAGCCCTCCTCCTCCAGCACGGCCATGTCGTTGCGCACGGTGGCGGGCGAGACGCCGAGCTTGTGCCGCTCGGTGAGGGCCTTGGAGCCGACGGGCTCCTCCGTCCCGACGTAGTCCTGGACGATGGCGCGCAGTACCTCGAGTCTGCGTTCGCTGAGCATCGCGCACACCTCCGGATGCGGTCGGTCGTCTGTCAGGCCGTCGGGGCCGGTCCTGGCTTGTTGGCACTCTGCGCGTGTGAGTGCCAGAGATCCCCCGGTCAGTGTACGGCCGGGTAGTACGCCACAGGCAAGGGCGGCCCGCCAGGGTAGCGTCACCGCATGGACGTGCGTTGGGAAGAGGCAGGCTGGGAACGGGTCACCGGACGGGTGGGCCGGCGACGGCTCCCGGTGTGGGACTGCACCGTGGGGCTGGTGGTGGGGGACGATTCGGTGCTGCTGATCGACCCCGGATCGTCGGTGCGCGAGGGTGCGCAGGTGCGGGCGGAGGCGGAGCGGCTGACGGGTCGCCGCGTGACCCATATCGCATTCACACACGGACATTTCGACCACGTGTTGGGCGGGGCGGCCTTCGCGGGCGCCGAGTTCTTCGGGGCGGTCGGCCTGGACCGGCTGCTGTCGACCCCGACGGGCCGCGAGGAAGTGCGGGTGAGCGCGTTCCGGCAGGGCCTGGCGGAGGCGGAGGCCACCGAGGCGGCGGACCTGCTCCAGGCGCCCCGGCACCTGGTGTCGGGCGAGTGGACCCTGGAGCTGGGCGGGGTCCAGGTGCTCCTGGCGAACGTGGGGCCCGCGCACTCCGAGCACGACCTGGCGGTCTTCGTACCGGGCGAGCGGGAGGCGGTGTTCTGCGGGGACCTGGTCGAGGAGTCCGGGGAGCCGCAGGCCGGCTCGGACGCGGTGCCGGGCCAGTGGCCGGCCGCCCTGGACCGGCTGCTGTCGCTGGGCGGCGACGACGCGGTGTACGTGCCGGGTCACGGAGCGCTGGTGGACGCGGACTTCGTGCGTGCGCAACGCGACACACTGGCGGCCCGGTTCGGCGTGTCGGGGGCGTGAGCGCGCCGGCTCTCCTAGTGTCGGCCGGATGCGTGAGTACTCCCCCGACCTGACCCCGCAGTGGAAGCGCGCCAAGCCCGTGCCGGAGGTGCCGGCGGACCCGGACCTGGTGGTCGAGGTGGCGGGTACGGACTTCTGCGGCGCGGTGGTGGCCTGCGAGGCGGGCACGGTGACCCTGGAGGACCGCTTCGGCAAGCGCCGGGTGTTCCCGCTGGAGCCGCGCGGCTTCCTGCTGGACGGCGCGGTGGTGACCCTGACCCGCCCCGCGCGGGGCCCGGCCGCGCCGGCCCGTACGGCCTCGGGCTCGGTCGCCGTCCCGGGGGCGCGGGCCCGGGTGGCGCGGGCGGGGCGGATCTACGTGGAGGGGCGGCACGACGCCGAGCTGGTCGAGCGGGTCTGGGGCGACGACCTGCGGATCGAGGGCGTGGTGGTGGAGTACCTGGAGGGCGTCGACGACCTGGCGGCGGTGGTCGCGGAGTTCGCCCCGGGTCCCGACGCCCGTCTCGGCGTCCTGGTGGACCACCTGGTGCCGGGCTCGAAGGAGTCCCGGATCGCGGCCTCGGTGACGGGCCCGGACGTGCTGGTGGTGGGCCACCCGTACGTGGACGTCTGGCAGGCGGTGAAGCCGTCGGCGCTGGGCATCCGGGCGTGGCCCGAGGTGCCGCGCGGCCAGGACTGGAAGACGGGCGTCTGCCGGGCCCTGGGCTGGCCGGAGAACACCGGGGCCGCCTGGCAGCACATCCTGTCCCGCGTGACGTCCTACCGCGACCTGGAGCCGACGCTGCTGGGGCGGGTGGAGGAGCTGATCGATTTCGTCACGGGTAGCGGTGAGGCCTAACGCCCTGGAAGGTGCCGAACTCACTCGTATCCAGCTCGATGCCGAGCGGCTCCAGCGGCACCGACTCGCCGAACTTCGACAGCCGTTGCGATCGGTAGTCGGCATCGTCCCCCTTGCCGACCGGGATGGTCAGCAGGACGCATTGCGCAGCGATCGGGTCGATGATCAGATAAGCAGGCACCTTCCCGGCGGCGTAGATCGAGCGCTTGACCACGTAATCCCTGTCGACGCTGGTCTTCGAGACGACCTCCACCACCAACGTGATCAGTTGCGATGGCAGGAGGCGTCCCGACCCCGGGTTCGCCTCGCGATCCAGGACCACCAGGTCGGGAACGGGCTCGCTCGCCTCGTCGACGATGTCGACGTCCTGGGTCTGGAGCCGTACCCACCGCTTGCGCGGGATCTGGTCCTGCACGTCCTCCACGATCAGGTTGTGCACCAGATCGGGACCGGCCATCATCACGATTTCCCCCCGGAGGAGCTCGGCCTTAACGCCCTCGGGAGGCTCGAACCCCTCGAAGAATTTGGCCATCCCATGCTCGTCCACAGCGGTCATCTCCGTGGTCCTCCACATCCGCCGCGTACTGTCGGCGGCAGCCTACGGACAGCGTAGGCAGGGCGAGCCCCGTTACGGGGGGATTCACCCGGGCGGGAGATCAGTCCACCAGGTCCCGCACCACCGCGTCCGCCAGCAGCCGCCCCCGCAGGGTCAGGACCGCGCGGCCGGCCTCGTACGGGCCCGCCTGCAGCAGGCCGTCGGCCAGGGCGCGGCGGGAGGCCGCCAGGCCCGCGGGGGCCAGCAGGGACAGGGGGACGCCGTCGACGAGGCGCAGCTCCAGCAGGATGCGCTCGACCCGCCGGTCCTCCTCCGAGAGGAGCTCGCGCCCCGCGCCCGGTGAGCGGCCCTCGGCGAGGGCGGCCGCGTAGGCGCCGGGGTGCTTCACGTTCCACCAGCGCACCCCGCCCACGTGCGAGTGGGCGCCGGGGCCGGCGCCCCACCAGTCGGCGCCGCGCCAGTACAGCTCGTTGTGCAGGCAGCGGCCGGCCTCGGAGGTGGCCCAGTTCGAGACCTCGTACCAGGAGTAGCCGGCCCGCTCCATGACCTCGTCGGCGATCAGGTACCGGTCGGCGTGCACGTCGTCGTCGGTCATCGGGACCTCGCCGCGGCGGATCCGGCGGGCCAGCTGGGTGCCCTCCTCGACGATCAGGGCGTACGCGCTGATGTGGTCGGGCCCGGCGCCGAGCGCGGCCTCCAGGGAGGCCCGCCAGTCGTCGTCGGACTCGCCGGGGGTGCCGTAGATCAGGTCGAGGTTGACGTGGTCGAAGCCCGCCGCGCGCGCCTCGGCCACGCAGGCCTCGGGGCGGCCGGGGGTGTGGGTGCGGTCGAGGATCTTGAGCACGTGCTGCTTGGCGCTCTGCATGCCGAAGGAGATCCGGTTGAAGCCGCCTGCGCGCAGCTCGGCCAGGTACTCCGTGTTCACGGACTCCGGGTTGGCCTCGGTGGTGACCTCGGCGTCCTCGGCCAGCCCGAACTCGTCGCGGATCGCCGCGAGCATGCGTACGAGGTCCCCGGCGGGCAGCAGCGTGGGCGTGCCGCCGCCGACGAAGACGGTCCGCACGGCGCGCGGGTCGTCGCCGAGCACCTTGCGGGCGAGGCGCACCTCGTCGATCAGGGTGTCGGCGTAGTTCTCCCGGGAGGCGAGCACGCCGCCGGTGCCGCGCAGCTCGGTGGCGGTGTAGGTGTTGAAGTCGCAGTACCCGCAGCGGGTGGCGCAGTACGGGACGTGCAGGTAGAACCCGAGCGGCCGCTCCCCGGCGCCCTCCAGGGCGTGCGACGGCAGCGAGCCGTCTTCGGGCATGGGGTCACCATCGGGCAGTGCGGAAGGCATGTGCCCATTGTCCCGCACTCGCCGTGGCCCGGCGGCCCCGTGCCGGACGGACCGCCGGGACGGGGCTCACGGCGTGCGGGGCCGGCGGGGCGGCGGCCGCGCCGCCGCCCCGCCCCGTGCGGCTCGCCGCCAGGCGTCAGGCCTCCCGGGAGCCCTCGTACATCTCCTCGATGAGGTGCTTGAACTCGCGCTCGACGACCGGCCGCTTCAGCTTGAGGCTGGGCGTGAGGTCGCCGTGCTCGACGTCGAGGTCGCGCGGCAGGATCCGGAACTTCTTGATCGTCTGCCAGCGCTGGAGGTTCTCGTTGAGGGTCTGTACGTAGGTCTCGATCAGCCGGCTGGTCTCCGGCGCGGCGAGGACCTCCCCGTACGTCTTGCCCTCCAGGCCGCTCTCGGCGGCCCAGCCGAGGATGGCGGGCTCGTCGAGGGCGATCAGGGCGGAGCAGAAGTTCCGGTCGGCGCCGTGGACGACGATGGTCGACACGTACGGGCAGATCCCCTTGAACTGGCCCTCGATCTCCGCCGGGGCGACGTACTTGCCGCCGGAGGTCTTGATCAGGTCCTTCTTGCGGTCGGTGATGCGCAGGTAGCCGTCCGGGGAGAGCTCGCCGATGTCGCCGGTGTGCAGCCAGCCGTCGCTCTCGAGGACCTCGGCGGTCTTCTCGGGCTGGCCGTGGTAGCCCTGCATGATGCCGGGGCCGCGCAGCATGACCTCGCCGTCGTCGGCGATGCGGACCTCGGTGCCGGGGAGCGGCTTGCCGACCGTGCCGGTGCGGTAGGCCTCGCCGGGGTTGACGAAGGAGGCCGCGCTGGACTCGGTGAGGCCGTAGCCCTCCAGGATGTGGATGCCGGCGCCGGAGAAGAAGTAGCCGATTTCGGGGGCCAGGGCCGAGGCGCCGGAGACGGCGGCGCGCAGGCGGCCGCCGAAGGCCTCGCGGAGCTTGGAGTAGACGAGCGTGTCGGCGATCTTGTGCTTGGCGGAGAGCGCGAAGGGGGCGGTGGCCCGGCCGGTGCGGCGGTAGTTGTCCTGGGTGACCTTGGCGTACTCGCGGGCGACGCCCACCGACCACTGGAAGATCTTGTACTTGGCCCCGCCGCCGGCCCGGGCCTTGGCGGCCACGCCGTTGTAGACCTTCTCGAAGATGCGCGGGACGGCCGCCATGTAGGTGGGCTGGACGACCGGCAGGTTCTCGATGATCTTGTCGATGCGGCCGTCGACGGCGGTGACGTGTCCGACCTCGATCTGACCGGAGGTGAGCACCTTGCCGAAGACATGGGCCAGCGGCAGCCACAGGTACTGGACGTCGTCCGGGTTGATCATCCCGGTGGCCACGGTGGCCTTGGCCATGTACGACCAGTTGTCGTGCGGCAGGCGTACGCCCTTGGGGCGGCCGGTGGTGCCGGAGGTGTAGATGAGGGTGGCCAGCTGGTCGGGGGTGATGGCCGCGATCCGCTCCTTGACCGCCGCGGGGTGCTCGGCGAGGTACTCCTTGCCGCGCTCCTCCAGCTCGGCGAGGGAGAGCACCCAGCCCTCCGGATCGCCCTCGGCGGAGACGGCGTCGGCCGCCTCCAGGACCACCACGTGGGCGAGGTCGGGCAGGTCGGCGCGGCGCTCGCGGGCCTTGGCCAGCTGGGCGGCGTCCTCGGCGATCAGCACCCGGCTCTCGGAGTCCGAGAGGATGAAGGAGGACTCCTCGGCGTTGGTGCTGGGGTAGATGGTGGTCACCGCGCCGCCGGCGCACATCACGCCGAGGTCCGAGAGGATCCACTCGACCCGGGTGTTGGAGGCGAGCGCGACCCGCTGCTCGGAGCCCAGACCGAGGGCGATGAGTCCGGCGGCGATGGCGAAGACCCGCTCGGCGGCCTGTCCCCAGCTGAGCGACTTCCAGTCGTCGGGACCACCCTCGCGACCGGCCGCGGCCACGGGGAAGCGGTAGGCCTCCGCGTTCGGCGTGGCGGCGACGCGGTCAAGGAAGAGGGCCGCCACGGTGGGCGGACGGTTCTCGATCAAGGTCTGTGTGTCGCTCACGGACGTCCTCCGGACCACGCTGCAGGGCCTGCTCGGGCATGACTACGGGCATGACTACGGGTTTGTAACTGGCGAGTAACCAATGCTCAGAGTAGGGGGCCTCCGGCTGGCGCGTAAGAGCCAACCGGCGGCCGATTCATAACGAAAGAGGCCCCCGAGCCTGAGCTCGGGGGCCTCTTTCGCATACGGCGCTACTTCTTCTTGCCGCCGGACTCGTCGCTGGACAGGACCGCGATGAAGGCCTCCTGCGGGACCTCCACGGAGCCGACCATCTTCATCCGCTTCTTGCCTTCCTTCTGCTTCTCCAGCAGCTTCCGCTTACGGGAGATGTCACCGCCGTAGCACTTGGCGAGGACGTCCTTGCGGATGGCGCGAATGGTCTCGCGGGCGATGACGCGGGAGCCCACGGCGGCCTGGATCGGCACCTCGAAGGCCTGCCGCGGGATGAGCTCGCGCAGCTTGGCGACCAGGCGCACGCCGTAGGCGTAGGCGGCGTCCTTGTGGCAGACGGCGGAGAAGGCGTCGACCTTGTCGCCGTGCAGCAGGATGTCGACCTTGACCAGGCTGGAGGACTGCTCGCCGGTGGGCTCGTAGTCGAGGGAGGCGTAGCCGCGCGTCTTGGACTTCAGCTGGTCGAAGAAGTCGAACACGATCTCCGCGAGGGGGAGCGTGTAGCGGATCTCGACCCGGTCCTCGGAGAGGTAGTCCATGCCGAGCAGGGTGCCGCGGCGCTGCTGGCACAGCTCCATGATCGCGCCGATGAACTCGGTCGGCGCGAGCACGGTGGCCCGCACGACCGGCTCGTAGACGTCCTTGATCTTGCCTTCGGGGAACTCGCTCGGGTTGGTGACGGTGACTTCCTTGCCGTCCTCCAGCACCACCCGGTAGACCACGTTGGGCGCGGTGGCGATCAGGTCGAGGCCGAACTCGCGCTCCAGGCGCTCGCGGACCACGTCCAGGTGCAGCAGGCCGAGGAAGCCGACGCGGAAGCCGAAGCCGAGCGCCGCCGAGGTCTCGGGCTCGTAGACGAGCGCGGCGTCGTTGAGCTGGAGCTTGTCCAGGGCCTCGCGCAGCTCCGGGTAGTCCGATCCGTCGAGCGGGTACAGGCCCGAGAAGACCATCGGCTTCGGGTCCTTGTAGCCGCCGAGGGACTCGGTGGCACCGCCCGTCTGCTGGGTGATGGTGTCGCCGACCTTGGACTGCCGGACGTCCTTCACACCGGTGATCAGGTAGCCCACCTCGCCGACGGAGAGGCCGTCGGCCGGCAGCATCTCGGGCGAGTTGGTGCCGATCTCCAGCAGCTCGTGCGTGGCGTTCGTGGACATCATCCGGATGCGCTCGCGCTTGTTGAGCGTGCCGTCGACCACACGGACGTAGGTGACGACGCCCCGGTAGGAGTCGTAGACCGAGTCGAAGATCATCGCGCGGGCGGGGGCGTCCTTGACGCCGACCGGGGCCGGGACCTTCTCGACGACGCGGTTGAGCAGGGCGTCGACGCCGAGGCCGGTCTTCGCCGAGACGCGCAGCACGTCGTCGGGGTCGCAGCCGACCAGGTTCGCCAGTTCCTCGGCGAACTTCTCCGGCTGGGCGGCCGGCAGGTCGATCTTGTTCAGGACCGGGACGATCGCGAGGTCGTTCTCCATCGCCAGGTACAGGTTGGCGAGGGTCTGGGCCTCGATGCCCTGGGCGGCGTCCACCAGCAGGACCGTGCCCTCGCACGCGGCGAGGGAGCGCGAGACCTCGTAGGTGAAGTCGACGTGCCCGGGGGTGTCGATCATGTTCAGGATGTGCGTGGTGCCCGTGCCCGCGCCCTCCGTGGGGCTCCAGGGCAGACGGACCGCCTGCGACTTGATCGTGATGCCGCGCTCACGCTCGATGTCCATGCGGTCGAGGTACTGGGCGCGCATCTGCCGCTGGTCGACGACACCGGTGAGCTGGAGCATCCGGTCGGCGAGGGTCGACTTGCCGTGGTCGATGTGCGCGATGATGCAGAAATTACGGATCAGCGCCGGGTCGGTACGGCTCGGCTCGGGCACGTGGCTGGGGATGGCGGGCACGCAGTGTCCTGATTCTCGGGTCGCTGTCGGATCTGCTGTCGGATCGGTACGCAGACTCCCATGGTCCCATGGACGCGGGGATGCGCTCGGTTTGGGCCGGTCGAAGCGCGCCTGGTAACCTGGGTGGCTGTGTCTCTCATGCCCTCTCAGCAGGAGGGGCACGATCCGGAAAATACTCTGAACCTGAAAAGGCTCTTTCGTGGCGAACATCAAGTCCCAGATCAAGCGGAACAAGACCAACGAGAAGGCTCGCCTTCGCAACAAGTCGGTCAAGTCCGAGCTGCGCACCTTCATCCGCAAGGCCAACGAGGCGATCCTCGCCGGCGACGCGGAGAAGGCCACCGCTGCGGCCCGCCTGGCTTCCAAGAAGCTGGACAAGGCCGTCTCGAAGGGTGTCATCCACAAGAACGCCGCCGCCAACAAGAAGTCGGCGCTGGCCTCCAAGGTTGCCGCCATCTGAGTTCCGCACTCGATGTGAACGCCGGGACGGACCAAGCGGGCCCTCTCTCCCGCTCCTGACCGGCACCCCGCGCCGCACGCGGCCTGCGTTCGCCACGCGGGTGCGGCGCACACAGCAGTGACCGAAGGCCCCGGCCTCCCCCTTCCCCAGGGCGGAGTCCGGGGCCTTCGCGCATCCGTCCCCGCCGGCGTGTGAGGCGCGGGGTCCGGGGGCGGAGCCCCCGGACCGGGTCCACTCAGCGCCGCGAGGCCCTCGCGGCCCGCGCCACGGCGACGACGGCCTTCTCCAGCGCGTACTCGGGGTCGTCCCCACCGCCCTTGACCCCCGCGTCGGCCAGCGCCACGGCACGCAGCGCGTCCGCGACCCCGTCCGCCGACCAGCCCCGCATCTGCTGCCGCACCCGGTCGATCTTCCACGGCGGCATGCCGAGGTCCCGGGCGAGGTCGCCCGGACGGGCCCCGCGCGGGGCGGAGGCGAGCTTGCCGATGGCCCGGACCGCCTGCGCCAGGGCGCTGGTGATCAGCACGGGTGCCACACCGGTCGCGAGGGACCAGCGGAGTGCTTCGAGGGCCTCCGCGGCCCGGCCCTCGACCGCACGGTCGGCGACCGTGAAGCTGGACGCCTCCGCCCGGCCCGTGTAGTAGCGGCCGACCACGGCCTCGTCGATGGTGCCCTCGACGTCCGCGCACAGCTGCGCCGCCGCGCTCGCCAGCTCGCGCAGGTCGCTGCCGATCGCGTCCACCAGCGTCTGGCACGCCTCGGGGGTCGCCGAACGCCCCAGGGTCCGGAACTCCCCCCGCACGAACGACAGCCGGTCCGCCGCCTTCGTCATCTTCGGGCAGGCGATCTCGCGGGCACCCGCCTTGCGCGCCGCGTCCAGCACGCCCTTGCCCTTGACCCCGCCCGCGTGCAGCAGGACGAGGGTGATCTCCTCGTACGGGTCGGCGATATAGGCCTTGAGCTCCTTCACCGTGTCCGCACCCAGGTCCTGCGCGTTCCGCACGATCAGGACCTTGCGCTCGGAGAACAGCGAAGGGCTGGTCAGCTCCGCCAGCGTGCCGGGCTGGAGCTGGTCGGAGGTGAGGTCCCGCACGTCGGTGTCGGCGTCCGCGGCGCGGGCCGCCGTCACCACGTCCCGTACGGCACGGTCGAGCAGCAGGTCCTCCTGCCCCACCGCGAGGGTGATCGGGGCGAGCAGATCGTCGGTGGGGTTCTTCCTGGTGGCCATCGCCCCCAGCATCCCACGCCGCACTGACAGCGCCCCGCGCCCGGTGCCCCAGAATGGTCGGGTGAACGTGCGACATGTACTGGTCCTGCCCGACCGCGACGCCGCCGAGGAGGTGGCCCGGGAGGCCGTGGACCGCTTCGGCCTCCCGGAGGAGCCCCAGCTGGTGCGCGACGCCCTCGCCGGCGAGGACGACGCCGAGGACGCCCAGTGGCTGGTGGTCGTCGAGGACCCCCGGGAACGGCTCGACGCCACCACGCTGGACGAGCTCGCCGCCGAGTACGAGGGCTGGCTGGAGGCCCCGTAGGGCGGCGCGCCCGCGCCCGCCGCCCACGCGTGCGGCTACGCCTTGTGGACGATCTGCACGTCCAGCTCCACTTCCACGCTCGGCCCGATCGCCGCGATCCCCTGCGCCAGCACCGACTGCCAGTTCAGCGCGAAGTCCCCGCGGTTCAGCTCGGCCGTGGCGCGGCAGGCGGCACGCGGCTCGCCCTCCAGGCCCGTGCCGTGGCCCAGGTACTGGGTGTCCAGGGTGACCGAGCGGCTGACCCCGTGGAGGGTGAGGGCGCCCGCGACGGCCCAGCGGCTGCCGCTGCGGTGGATGAACCGCTCGCTGTAGAACTCCACCCGCGGGTGCCGGACCGCGTCCAGGAAGTCGGCGGACCGCAGGTGGTCGTCCCGCCTGCGCATCCCGGTGTCGATGCTCGCCGTGTCGATGATCACGTGCATGGAGGAGTCCTCCATGCGCTCGGCTATCCGCACCGCGCCGGCGAAGGTCGTGAACCGGCCGTGGATCCGGGCGAAGCCGATGTGCCGGGCGGTGAAGGCGATGGACGAGTGCGTCGGGTCGAGCTCCCAGTGCCCGGGCTGCGGCAGCAGCGGCGGCTCCACCGAGTCCAGGATGATCTCTGCCGTGCCGGGCTGCGCCGGGTCCCCCACCAGCGTCGCCCCGTGGAAGGGCGCGTAGCCCTCGGCGATGACGGAGAGGCGGTACTCGCCCTCCGGCATGGCCGCGGTGAACCCTCCGTAGGGGTCCGTCTCCCCGCTGACGACCCGTCGGCCGATCGGGTCGGTGACTTCGAACTTGGCCTGTCGGATGGGCTGGTGGACCGTGTCGAGCACCCGGCAGCTCAACAGCCGCGCCGTGTGCGGCAGTGTGAGAGTCGCGGATGTAGTCGAAGCGGCACCGCTGGTCGTCTCCATCCCCCGTCGGCGACCGAACATGGCTAGTGCACCCCCGTGCTGTGTGGACTTGGACCGTTCTGGCGAAGACGCATTCGATCATGCTGTCGGGTTGTGGGCAAACAGAGTGGTCGCGCCCGGTATGACCGCGCGCTTTCGGACGCCGTCCGGCCGGAAACGCACGCATCCGCGCACCGCTTCCCAACACCGCCACGGAGCCGTCCTCGTCGGTGCGCAGCACGGCCGCCCCATGGGCTCTGAGCTGCGCGATCGTGCCCCGCGCGGGGTGCCCGTAGCGGTTGCCGGCACCGACGGGGACGATCGCCAGGCGTGGCCGGATCCGGTCCTGGAGGCCCTGGTCCTGGTGCGCCGACCCGTGGTGGGCGACCTTCAGCACGTCCACCGGGCCCAGCTCCGGATGCTCCCTCAGAAGCGCTTCCTGGGACGGCGGTTCGAGGTCTCCGAGCAGCAGGAGCGTCAGCCCCGCGGTGCGCACCAGCAGGACGACGCTGGCGTCGTTGGGGCCCTCCGGCGGCGGAGCCGTCGCCGAGGGCCACAGCACCTGCCACTCCAGCGGACCGGTCCGGCGCCGCTCCCCCGGCACCGCCGGCACGACGGGCACCCCGGCCCGCGCCGCCGCACGACGGACCGCGGCCGCCTGCGCGGGCGGCTCCTCCAGCACGGTGGTTTCGATCACACCCACGGACCGGCCCCTCAGCACCCCGGGAACCCCTCCCACGTGGTCGGCGTGAAAGTGCGTCAGCAGGAGCAGCGGGATCCGGCTCACGCCCAGCGCACGCAGGCAGTCGTCGACCGGCCCCGGTTCGGGCCCGGCGTCGACCACGACGGCCGTACCGGGACCGGCGGCCAGCACGGCGGCATCGCCCTGGCCCACGTCGCACTGGACGTAGCTCCAGTCCGGCGGCGGCCAGCCGGTGACGGTACGGATCAGCTGCGGCGGCCGCAGCACCGCGATCAGCAGCAGCACGGCCACGGCGGCACAGGCCCCGCGCCGCCGCCCGAACCGGGCCCCGAGCCCCACCGCGGCCAGCGTGGCCGCACCCAGCAGCAGCCCGCCCCCGAGCCCGCCCGGCCAGGGCAGCTCCGCCCCCGGCAGCCGGGCCCCGCCCCGCGCCACGGCGGCGATCCACCCGGCCGGCACCCCCGCGCACCGGGCGAGCAGTTCCGCCGCGGGCATGGACAGCGGGGCCGCGGCGAGGACCGCGAAGCCGAGCACGGTGGCGGGGCCCGCCGCCAGCTCCGCCAGCAGGTTGCACGGCACGGCGACCAGGCTCACCCGGGCGGAGAGCACCGCCACCACCGGGGCGCAGACGGCCTGCGCCGCGAGGGCCGCCCCCAGGGCGTCGGCGATGCGCGGCGGCGTCCCGCGCCGCCGCAGGGCCCCGCTCCAGCGCGGCCCGAGGGTGAGCAGCGCCCCGGTGGCCAGTACCGAGAGGAGGAACCCGGCGCTGCGGGCGAGCCACGGGTCGTACAGCACCAGCAGCAGCACGGCCCCGGCCAGCGCCGGGATGAGGGACCTGCGCCGCCCGGTGGCCAGGGCCAGCAGGGTGACCGCTCCGCAGGCGGCGGCCCGCAGCACGCTCGGGTCGGGCCGGCACACCACCACGAAGGCCAGCGTCAGCGCCGCACCGCCCAGGGCGGTGGCCCGCAGCGAGAGCCCCAGCCGGGGCGCGAGCCCGCTCCGCTCGGCGTGCTGCGCGCGGGCCGGGGACCCGATCAGCAGATACAGCACCACGGTCAGGTTGGAGCCCGAGACGGCCAGCAGGTGCAGCAGATCGGTGGCCCTGAACGCCTCGTGCAGCTCGGGCGGGATCCGGGAGGTGTCCCCGACCACCAGCCCCGGCAGCAGGGCCCTGGCGTCCCCGGGAAGCCCCTCGGTGGCCTCCCTCAGCCCGGCCCGCAGCGCCCCCGCGAGCCGCTGCACCCGGTCGGGGCCGCCCGTCACCCCGGGCGGGGTGTCCGCTGCCGGGCGGAGCAGGGCCACGGCCCGCTCCCCGTCCCGCGCCGGCCCCAGCCGGGCCACCACCGTGACCCGGGTCGAGGGCTCCAGCCGGGCCCACCCCGGATGCCCGGCCAGCACCCGTACCGGGGTCTCCACCCGGATCCGCGTCCCGTCGGGGCCGCTCACCCCGGTCAGCACCGCGTCCAGCACCACCACCGGCGGCCCAGCCCCGCCCCGGGCCGTCCGGGGGTCCGAGCCGACGGTGAGCTCCGCGCGCACCCGGGCGTGTTCCCCGGCCAGCCGGGCCACCGGCCCCGCCCGCGCCTCGGCCCGCTCCAGCCCGGCCACCCCCGCCCCGGCGGCGGCGCAGAGCAGCGCGGCGGCCACGGCCGGTCCGACCCCCCACAGCGGCTGCGACCCGCGAGCGCCGGCGAGCAGCAGCACCCCCGCCGCGGCCGCCGCGAGCCCCGCCCCGGCGGCGCTCCACCCGCCCGGCACCCCGAGCGCCAGCGCCGCCGCACCCCAGGCCGCCACGGCCGGCACCGCCAGCCGCAGGTCCACCGGCCCGGCCCGCTCGCCCTCGGCCGGCTCCTCGGCCACCTCACCCCCGGCCGGCTCCAGGGCGGCGCTCACGGCCGCACCAGCCTTCGCAGCTCGGCGAACCTCCGCTCGCCGATCCCGTCGACCTGCCGGAGGTCCTCCACGGCCCGGAACCCGCCCCGGGCGGTCCGGAACTCGACGATGTTCCGGGCGAGCACGGGCCCCACCCCGGGCAGCCCGTCCAGCTGATCGACCGTCGCGCTGCCGAGGCTCAGCGGACCGGCCCCGCCGCCCGCACCCGCCCCCGCGCCGGGAGCCGGTCCGCCCACGCCCGGCTGCGCGGTGACACCCACCAGCACCTGTTCGCCGTCCACCAGCACCCGGGCCCGGTTGAGCCCGGTGGTGTCCGTGCCCGGCCGCACTCCCCCGGCGGCGGCCAGCGCGTCCTCCACCCGCGAGCCGCTGGGCAGTCTCCGCACACCGGGGTCGCGGACCTTCCCGCCGACGTCCACCACGATGCGGGCACCCCCGCCGGCCGGGGCCGCCGACGGCACCGGGGCGGAAGCGGCGGAACCGGGCGCGAGCACGGCCGGGGCCGTCACCGGCTGCGGCCGGCCCGACCAGTACTGCTGGGCGGCGAAGCCGACCGCCACCACCAGCACCACCGCCACTGCGGCCACCGTCCTCGGCTCCACCCCGCACCGGACCTGCACCCACACGGGCAGCCGCTCCCGCAGCGCCAGCCTCCGCGCCTCCCCGGCCCCCAACGGCGCGTCCACCCCACCAGAGGAATCCCCCACACCCGGGGGACCCACCGCACCCGGCGGTTCCCCCACACCCGGCGGATCCACCGCACCCGGCGGATCCGCCACCCGCAGGGCCCGGGGCTCCTCCCGCGCCCCCGCCGCCCCGCCCGCCATCAGCGCCTCGGCCCTGCGCCGCACCTCGGCGGGATCGGGCCGGGGCCGGGCACGGGCGCGGCGCCGGTCGCGGAGCCTGCCGTCGGACCGGCGCGCCCGCCCGGGCCCGCTCCCGCCGGCACCGGTGGGAGGAGAAGCCGTGGAGACACCTGGAGTACGCGTTCGAAGAGTCATGCCCCGAAGCTAGGGCCGACCCCCGGACCACCGCTCGGAGCCCTCAATTCCGGTGGAAAACCGGCCCGTTGTGGATAACCCGGCCACCCTTCCGGGTGATCAGCGGGGCGAGACGACCGCCGCCAGCAGCCCCGGCCCGGTGTGCGCGCCGATCACCGCGCCCACCTCGCTGACGTGCAGCTCGACCAGGCCGGGGATGCGCTCGCGCAGCCGCTCGGCGAGCTTCTCGGCCCGCTCCGGGGCCGCCAGATGGTGGACGGCGACGTCGACGCCCCGCGCCCCGGCCCGTTCGACGGCCAGCTCCTCCAGCCGGGCGATGGCCTTGGAGGCCGTGCGCACCTTCTCCAGCATCTCGATCCGTCCGCCGTCCAGGGTCAGCAGCGGCTTGACCGCCAGAGCGGAGCCGAGCAGTGCCTGCGCGGCCCCGATCCGGCCGCCGCGCCTCAGGTAGTCGAGGGTGTCCACGTAGAAGTAGGCCGACATCTCCGCGGCCCGCTTCTCGGCGGCGGCCACGGCCTCGTCGGCGGACCCGCCGGCCTCGGCGGTCTCGGCGGCGGCGAGGGCGCAGAAACCGAGGGCCATGGCCACCATGCCGGTGTCGACGACGCGGACCGGCACGGGGGCGGTCTGGGCCGCGACCACGGCGGCGTCGTAGGTGCCGGAGAACTCGGAGGACAGGTGCAGGCTCACGATGCCGGTGGCCCCGGCCTCCGCGGCCTCCCGGTAGGCGCGCACGAACTGCTCCGGGCCGGGGCGGGAGGTGGTGACCGGGCGGCGCTTCTGCAGGGCCGCGGCGAGGCTTCGGGCCGAGATCTCGGTCCCCTCCTCAAGGGCCTCGTCGCCCAGGACCACGGTCAGGGGGACGGAGGTGATCCCGTGCCGCGCCATCGCCTGCGGGGGCAGGTAGGCCGTGGAATCGGTGACGATCGCGACATGGCGGGACATGAGCCGGAGGTTACCGGCAGAGCAGGTGTTCCGGCAGCCCGGGACTCCTCCGCGGCCCGGACCACCGCCGGACCGCGCCCTCCGCGCAGGTGGTCCCCTCCGCTCAGGTGTGGCCTCCGCGCAGGTAGTGCCCTCCGCACAAGTGGTCCCCTCCGCACAAGTGGTCCCCTCCGCACAAGTGGTCCCCTCCGCGCAGGTGGTCCCCTCCGCGCAGGTGGTCCCCTCCGCTCAGGTGGTGGCCTCCGGCCTGGGGGCCTTCTGCCAGGGGTACGCCGCCGCGGGAGCGGACGGGTCCAGCGCCGGCCGCTCCGGCTCCGCGGGCCGTGCCGCTTCCCCGGCCCGATGCGACGGCTGGGCCGGCCGCGCGCCCGGCCCGGCGCCCGGAGCCGCAGCGGGGCCGCCCGCGGCCTCCTGGCCCGCGTCCCAGGCCGCCGCCGCGGCCGCCAGGTCGTCGACCGACTCCCGGGACCAGTCCCGCAGCGCGTCCGACTCGACCTCGATCTGCTCCGAGAGCAGCGCCAGCTCGTCGTCCGCGAACCGCCGGGCGCGGTCACGCGCCGCCCACCGCAGGGAATCGGCCGACTTCGTGATCTTGAGGGTGCGCTCCCGCAGCTCGGGCAGGCGCTCCGCGATCCGCTTGCGGTCGGGCTCCTGCTCCAGCCGCTTCAGCTCGTCGTCCAGCTCGTGCCCGTGCCGGCTCAGCCGCTCGAAGAGGGCGACGGACTCCTGCAGAGAGCCGTCCGACTGCACCCCGTGGTACAGGGCGGCCTGCGTGGCGCGCATGGAGTTCCGCAGGTCGAGCCGCAGCTG
The DNA here is from genome assembly GCF_055575955.1 of Streptomyces sp. NPDC033966. NCBI lineage: Bacteria > Bacillati > Actinomycetota > Actinomycetes > Kitasatosporales > Streptomycetaceae > Streptomyces > Streptomyces sp. NPDC033966. Next base: position 173,408 of record NZ_JBVIRQ010000006.1, read on the forward strand.
CGCCAGCGCGCCGGCGACCCCGGTCTGACCGATGCTCCTGGCCTTCAGGGTGGTGTCCTCCACCGTCCGGCGGGCCTGCGTGATCGTCCGGTCCACGCCGCGCTTGGCCGCGCCGACCGCCTTGACCGTGGCCCAGGCGCCCAGCCCCAGGAAGGCGAACAGCACCACCAGGGCAAAGATGATGATCAACGCGCCTACCTCCATGAGGTTCCCTTCCCCGGCTTGTTCCCGTCCCCCACACCGTAAACGCCACGGGCAGGCCAGGGGTTCCAATCGAACCCCCAACCTGCCCGTACGGGATCACCCCGAGGAGCCGGCCCGTACGGGCCGCAGGCCGCCTCAGATGACGATGTTCACCAGCTTCGGCGCGCGCACGATCACCTTGCGGATCTCCGCGCCGCCCAGGGCCGCGACGACGCCCGCGTCGGTGACGGCCAGCTGCTCCAGGTCGGCCTCCGAGATGCTCGGCGGCACCTCCAGGCGCGCCTTGACCTTGCCCTTGACCTGGACCACGCAGGTGACCGTCTCGTCCACGACGTACGCCGGGTCCGCGACCGGGAAGTCCTGGTGGACCACCGAGTCGGTGTGGCCCAGGCGGTGCCACAGCTCCTCCGCGATGTGCGGGGCCAGCGGGGCGACCAGCAGGACCAGCCGCTCGGCCACGGAGCGCTCCAGCGGGCGGCCCGCCTTCGTCAGGGCGTTGTTCAGCTCGGTGATCTTGGCGATGGCGGTGTTGAACCGCAGGCCCGCCATGTCGGAGCCGGCCCCGTCGACGGCCTTGTGCAGGGCGCGCAGGGTGGCCTCGTCGGGCTCCCCGTCGACGACGGTGACCTCGCCGGTCTCCTCGTCCACGATGTTGCGCCACAGGCGCTGCAGCAGCCGGTACTGGCCGACGACGGCGCGGGTGTCCCACGGACGCGAGACGTCCAGCGGGCCCATCGCCATCTCGTACAGGCGCAGGGTGTCCGCGCCGTACTCCTCGCAGATCTCGTCGGGCGTGACGGCGTTCTTCAGGGACTTGCCCATCTTGCCGTGCTCGCGCTTGACGGGCTCGCCCTGGTGGAACCAGCCGCCGTCGCGCTCCTCGACCTCGGCCGCCGGGACGTACACACCGCGCGCGTCGGTGTAGGCGTACGCCTGGATCATGCCCTGGTTGAACAGCTTGTGGAACGGCTCGGCCGACGAGACGTGGCCCAGGTCGAACAGCACCTTGGACCAGAAGCGGGCGTACAGCAGGTGCAGCACCGCGTGCTCGGCGCCGCCCACGTACAGGTCGACGCCGCCGTGCGGCGCGCCCTCGCGCGGGCCCATCCAGTACTGCTCGATCTCCGGGTCCACCAGGGCGGACGCGTTGTGCGGGTCCAGGTAGCGCAGCTCGTACCAGCAGGAACCGGCCCAGTTGGGCATGGTGTTGGTCTCGCGGCGGTAGGACTTCACACCGTCGCCCAGGTCCAGCTCCACGTTGACCCACGCCTCGTTGCGCGACAGCGGGGTCTCCGGCTTGGAGGTGGCGTCGTCGGGCTCGAAGGTGCGCGGCGAGTAGTCCTCGACCTCCGGCAGCTCCAGCGGCAGCATCGACTCGGGCAGCGAGTGGGCGACGCCGTCCGCGTCGTAGACGATCGGGAAGGGCTCGCCCCAGTACCGCTGGCGGCTGAACAGCCAGTCGCGCAGGCGGAAGTTGACGGTGCCCTCGCCGATGCCGCGCCCGGTCAGCCACTCGGTGATGGCGGCCTTGGCCTCGACGACGCCCAGGCCGTCCAGCGAGACGCCCTCGCCGGCGGAGTTCACCAGCTTGGCGTCGTGGGAGACGAACGCGTCCTCCCACTCGGCGGTGTCGGTGCCGCGGCCGTCCGTGGGCTCGACGACGCAGCGGATCGGCAGCTCGAAGGCGCGGGCGAACTCGAAGTCGCGGGCGTCGTGCGCCGGGACGGCCATGATCGCGCCGGTGCCGTAGCCCATCAGCACGTAGTCGGCGATGAAGACGGGGACCTTGTCGCCGCTGACCGGGTTGACCGCGTACTCGCCGGTGAAGACACCGGTCTTGTCCTTGGCCTCGGCCTGCCGCTCGACGTCCGACTTGGAGGCGGCCTGCTTGCGGTACGCGGCCACGGCCTCGGCGGGGGTGGCGTATCCGCCGGTCCACACGTCGTGGGTGCCCTCGGGCCAGGCGGCCGGGATGAACTTCTCGACCAGCGGGTGCTCGGGCGCCAGGACCATGTAGGTGGCGCCGAACAGCGTGTCCGGGCGGGTGGTGAAGACGGTGATGGCCTCGTCGCCCAGCGCGAAATCGACGCGGGCGCCCTCGCTGCGGCCGATCCAGTTGCGCTGCTGCAGCTTGATGGCCTCGGGCCAGTCCAGCGCGTCCAGGTCGTCCAGCAGGCGGTCCGCGTAGGCCGTGATCCGCATGTTCCACTGGCTCAGGCGGGACTTGAAGACGGGGAAGTTGCCGCGCTCGGACCGGCCGTCGGCGGTGACCTCCTCGTTGGCCAGTACGGTGCCCAGCCCGGGGCACCAGTTCACGGGCGCGTCGGAGGCGTAGGCCAGGCGGAAGCCGTTCAGCACGTCGGCGCGCTCGGCGGCGGTCAGGCCGGCCCAGGCGCGGCCTCCGGGGACCTCACGGGTGCCGTTCTCGAAGGCGGCGACCAGCTCGGAGACCGGGCGGGCCTTCTTGGCGTCGGCGTCGTACCAGGAGTTGTAGATCTGCAGGAAGATCCACTGGGTCCACTTGTAGTACTCGGGGTCGATCGTCGCGAAGGACCGGCGCTTGTCGTGGCCCAGGCCCAGCCGGCGCAGCTGGACCTTCATGTTCTCGATGTTCGCCTCGGTCGACACGCGCGGGTGCGTGCCGGTCTGCACGGCGTACTGCTCGGCCGGCAGGCCGAAGGCGTCGAAGCCCAGGGTGTGCAGTACGTTGTGGCCGGACATCCGCTGGTGGCGCGCGTAGACGTCGGTGGCGATGTACCCGAGCGGGTGGCCGACGTGCAGGCCCGCACCGGAGGGGTACGGGAACATGTCCATGATGAACTTCTTGGGCCGGGCGACGACCGCGGGGTCGCCGGCCAGGTCACCGGTCGGGTTCGGCGCCTCGTAGGTGCCCTCCGCGTCCCATGCGTCCTGCCAGCGTGCCTCGATGTCGGCGGCCATGGCAGCCGTGTAACGGTGCCCCTCGGCCGCCTCGGGGGCCGGGGTGTTCGTCTCGCTCATGATTTCTGAAGCTCCATCGATCGTCTCTGCCGTCATCTGCCCGCCCAAACGAAAAAACCCCTCGCACAGGAGGGGACGCCGCGCCGATGCCGACCTTCTCGAAGGGTCGGTACTGATCAGCGCGGCTCGGTAAGCAGAAGGCGTACGGCACGCATGGCGTCAGGGTACCGCAGCGGCCCCCACGGGCGCTCCGACGTTCCACCGGTCGGGCACAACGAGAAGCGGGCCACCCTGTCCGGGTGACCCGCTTCTTCACTGTGGAGCTAAGGAGAATTGAACTCCTGACCTCCTGCATGCCATGCAGGCGCTCTACCAACTGAGCTATAGCCCCTTGTTTCTCTCTGCCGCCGGGCCCCTTCTCGGTTTCCCTTGCCGGTTCCCCCTGGCGACATCGAGAACATTACACGGTCATGGCCCCAGACCAAAAATCGGTTTCCGGGGGCCCGTTATGTCCGATTCGGCCACCGTTGACCCGCCCGCCGGAGCCACCCGGTCACGCCCGGGCGAACTGGTAGAAGCGCTTCAGCGTGCAGTGCTCGTCGAGCAGGCGGCCGTAGATCGGCTCGCCCTCCAGCTCCCGATACGTCTCGATCGGGTCGCCTTTTATGATCAGCGCCCGCGCGCATTCCTCGCACCAGTACTGGTAGTCGGGATTGACCGGTTCCATGTCCCGCACGATCGGCGTGCCGTTGTTGCACCAGTCGCACCGCCGCCGGTGTGCACCCATCCGTCAGCGACTCCCTCCCGCGTCGGGCCGTCGTGTCCCCCTCCGGCCGTCCGATTCTGCCACGTCGACAGCGGACGGGTCAGCAAGCACACAAAGGGGAACAAACGCAAGGATCCCGCCCCCTGTTGGGGACGGGATCCTGATTGTGGAGCTAAGGAGAATTGAACTCCTGACCTCCTGCATGCCATGCAGGCGCTCTACCAACTGAGCTATAGCCCCGCTCTCCGCCGCGTTCCCCCCGTTTCCGGTGTTCTTCGCTGCGAACAAGAAGAACTCTAGCCTGTGACCAGCCGGAAAGTGAAATCCGGGCCCGAGCGGCCCTGCGGGCCACACGGAGGGCCCCGGCGGAGCCTCAGTCGTCGTCGCCGAGCACCGGCTCCGGCAGCGTGCCGGCGTTGTGCTCCAGCAGGCGCCAGCCGCGCGCGCCCTCGCCGAGGACGGACCAGCAGCAGTTGGAGAGCCCGCCCAGGCCCTCCCAGTGGTACGGCTCCAGGCCCAGCAGCCGCCCGATCGTCGTACGGATGGTGCCGCCGTGGCTGACGACGACGAGCGTGCCGCCCTCGGGCAGCCGGTCCGCATGGTCCAGCACCACCGGAGCGGCGCGGTCGGCGACCTCGGTCTCCAGCTCGCCGCCGCCGCGGCGGACGGGCTCGCCGCGCTTCCACGCCGCGTACTGCTCGCCGTACTTCGCGAGGATCTCCTCGTGGGTGAGGCCCTGCCACTCGCCCGCGTACGTCTCGCGCAGCGCCTCGTCGTGCGCCACGGACAGGCCCGTGACGCCGGCCAGCTCGGCCGCCGTGTCCGCGGCCCGCCGCAGGTCGGAGGCCACGATGGCGTCCGGCTTCAGCGAGGCGAGCAGCCGGGCCGAGCGGCGCGCCTGCGCCACACCCGTCTCGGTCAGCTCGATGTCGGTAGAGCCCTGGAAGCGGCGCTCGAGATTCCACGAGGTCTGGCCGTGCCGCCAGAGGACGATCTTCCTGCCGGGCTTGCCGGCAGGCGTCGTGGTCGTGCTCAGAACAGATCACCGTCCATCTCGTCGTCGCCCTGCGCCTCGCGCAGCTTGGCGTGCTCCTCGGCCTTGCCGATGGTGAGCTTGGCGTCCTCGGGGAGCTCGATCTCCGGGCAGTCCTTCCACAGGCGCTCCAGCGCGTAGAAGACGCGCTCCTCGCTGTGCTGGACGTGGACGACGATGTCGACGTAGTCGAGCAGGATCCAGCGGGCGTCGCGGTCGCCCTCGCGGCGCACCGGCTTGGCGCCGAGCTCCTTGAGGAGGCGCTCCTCGATCTCGTCGACGATCGACTTGACCTGGCGGTCGTTGGGCGCCGAGGCGAGCAGGAAGGCGTCGGTGATCGACAGCACGTCGCTGACGTCGTACGCGATGATGTCGTGCGCGAGCCGGTCGGCCGCCGCCTGGGCGGCGGTGGTGATGAGCTCGATGGAGCGGTCCGTGGCGGTCACTGGCCATGCTTTCGGGTTGGCGGACAGATACCCACAAGGGTCTCACGTACCGCCGACGCCGCCCGCGCGGAACGTCCGGCGCGGGCGAAGGAGCAGGTGGGAGCCGGAACGGGACGGTGGCCTCCCGGTCCGGCCGGCCCGTCAGGACGGCTTGTAGTCCCTGCCCAGCACCACCACGACGTCCGCGTTCACGGGGCTCTCGGCCTTCTTGACGGCGCTCTCCGGCAGCCCCAGTGTCTTGGCGACGTCGACCGCCCGGTCCCGCTGGGCCTCGTCCTGGTACGTGATCTGCGTGGCGGCCGCCGTCCGGTCGGCCTTGCCTCCGTCCACGAAGCCGTAGCCGCCGTTGAGCAGCGCCGCCTTCGCCGTGACCTGCGCCTTCTCGTCCCCGGTGGCGTCCTTGAGGCCGACCCGCGGGGCGGCTCCGGGCTGGGCCGCGCTGAAGGAGCCGCCGAGGATCTCCTTGACCACCTTCCGGTTGGCCTCGTCGGTCAGGCCGCCGTCCGGCTTCACGGTGAGCACCTCGGTGCGGTACGCCGCCACCTTGGCGTGCTCGCCGATCCGCGAGAGCAGACCGCCGAGGTTCTGCGCGTCGAGCCCCGGATCGAGGATCTGGCCCATGCTCTCGACGGTCGTGGCCGCCGCCCCGGGGTCGCCGGGGATCTTGCGGAGGACGGCGTAGAGCACCCTGCCGGTGCGCTCCAGCTGCTTCGCCTCCGGTTCGCCCCGGCCCCGGTAGGTGGCGTACGCGACGGCCATCGCCCCGGTCAGGCTCTGCTTCGCCCCCTGTGCCACGGCCGGGGTCTTGGCCTGCTCGTCGGCCGGGACGGCGGCGTCGGTGTCCACCTCGATGCCCCCGACCAGCTCGACGAGGCGCTCCAGGAAGGGGGTGTCCAGGCGCCAGGTGCCGCCGATGCGGGTGCCGAGGACGGTGTCGAGGGACTCCCGGGTGCCGAGGCCGCCCTCCTCGACGGCCTTGCCGAGGGAGGTGCCGGTGCCGTCCTGCTTGGGGACGCCCAGGGTGTTGGGGATCAGGACGGTGGCGCCCCGCCCGGTCGTGACGTTGTCCACGAGGAGGGCCGTCGAGCTGCCGCCCCGCTTGGTGTTGCGCAGGTGGACGACGATCATGTCGCGCTTCTGCGCGCCGGCGGCGGCCGCGGCGCCCTCCTTCTGCCCGGGGCCGTCGAGGAACGGCAGCTTGCCCGCGTACCAGAGGTAGCCCAGCCCGCCGACGGCGGACAGGGCGAGGACGACGACCAGTGCGACGACCCGGTTGCGGCCGCGGCGGCGGGCCTCCTCGCGGCGTTCGGTCCGGCTCTCGGTGAAGGCGAGCCAGTCGATGACGTCCTCGGAGTCCTCGTCGGGCTGGTCGATGAAGGCGAACTGCTCCGTGCGGTAGTCACGGCCGCCGGGGGCGTCCGTGACCCCGGCGGCGGTCTCGGCGGGCGCCGCCCGGCGCGGCTCGGGCACCTGGGCGGGCGCCGGTGCCGGGGCCGGGGCCGGCTGCTGCTGCTGGGGGGCGGCCTGCTGCGGGATCCACTGCGGGTACCCCTGCTGCCCCGGGTACGGGTCGTGGGCCTGCGGCTCCGGGTACGGCTGCTCGTACTGGGGGTACTGCGGGTACTGCTGCTCGTACGGGGGCGGGACGGGCTGTACGGGCTGTGCGGTCACCTGGCCGTACACGGGTCTGCCGTACGCGTCGTAGCCGATGAACTGCTGCTGGGCGGCGTACGGGTCGTACGGATCCTGTGGGTCGTTCACCGCGGGGCCCCTCTCTCCGGAAGCTCAGGCTCCCCGGTACAGCTCGCGCTTGTCGATGTAGCGCACCACACCGTCCGGAACCAGATACCAGACCGGATCGCCCTGGGCGACCCTCGTGCGGCAGTCCGTGGAGGAGATCGCGAGCGCGGGGACCTCGACCAGCGAGACCCCGCCCTCGGGCAGTCCGTCGTCGGTGAGGACGTGGCCGGGCCGGGTCACTCCGATGAAGTGGGCGAGGGAGAACAGTTCGTCCGCGTTGCGCCAGGTCAGGATCTGGGCGAGGGCGTCGGCACCGGTGATGAAGAACAGGTCGGCGTCGGCGTTGAGCGCGCTCAGGTCCCGCAGGGTGTCGATGGTGTACGTCGGGCCGCCGCGGTCGATGTCGATGCGGCTGACGGAGAACTGCGGGTTGGAGGCGGTCGCGATGACCGTCATCAGGTAGCGGTCCTCCGCGGGGGACACGGCCCGCTGCGACTTCTGCCACGGTTCGCCCGTGGGTACGAAGACCACCTCGTCGAGGTGGAAAAGGGCGGCGACCTCGCTGGCGGCCACCAGGTGTCCGTGGTGGATCGGGTCGAACGTCCCGCCCATCACTCCGAGCCGGCGTTTGACCGGGCCCGTAGGCATTTCCTGCTCTCCCATGAGGGCAGAGCCTACTGGCCCGGTGGCACGCGCGCGGCGGCCCGGGTGCGAACGGAGCCCGGCTTAGCGGTCGCGGTTCAGGCGGGTGGTCACCCAGAGCATGAGCAGCAGGATGACGAGCGCGCCGCCACCGGTCAGGTACGGGCTCAGGCTGTCGTGGCTGCCGCCGTGCCCGCCCTCCTCCGCGGCGAGGAGGACCAGGTCGTGGGCGGTGGTGGAGAGGCTCATCAGGCAGGTACCTATCGAGTCGGGGAGCGAGCGGAGACTTCCCTCACATCGTATGCGGGGGCCCTGGGCACGCTCACGCCGACTCAGGCGTTGGAGAGGATAGAGGCAGTCACCACAGCCGATCCAGGGGGAGGGCGCCATGACGGACACCGGATCCGAGACGACACCGGCACGCAATCGCAGGAGGTTCCCGGGGATTTCCTCACGGGCCTACGAGCACCCGGCGGACCGTTCGGCGCTCGTGGCGCTGCGCAAACTCGCCGGTTTCGACACGGTGTTCAAGGCCCTGAGCGGGCTGCTGCCGGAGCGCAGCCTGCGCCTGCTGTTCCTGTCGGACTCGGTGCGGGTGGGCGAGACCCAGTTCCCCCACCTGCACGAGATGCTGCGCGACGCCTGTTACATCCTGGACCTGGAGAAGGTCCCCCAGATGTACGTGCAGCAGGACCCGAAGCCCAACGCGATGTGCATCGGGCTGGACGAGCCGATCATCGTGGTGACCACGGCGCTGGTCGAGCTGCTCGACGAGGAGGAGATGCGGGCGGTGGTGGGCCACGAGGTGGGCCACGCGCTGTCCGGGCACTCCGTGTACCGCACGGTGCTGCTGTTCCTGACGAACCTGGCGCTGAAGGTGGCGTGGATCCCGCTGGGCAATGTGGCGGTCATGGCGATCGTCACCGCGCTGCGCGAGTGGTTCCGCAAGTCGGAGCTGTCGGCGGACCGGGCGGGACTGCTGGTCGGGCAGGACGTGAACGCCTCGATGCGCGGTCTGATGAAGATCGCGGGCGGCAACCACCTCCACGAGATGAACGTCGACGCCTTCCTCGCCCAGGCCGAGGAGTACGAGGAGAGCGGCGACCTGCGCGACTCCGTCCTGAAGATCCTCAACGTGCTGCCGCGCACCCACCCCTTCACGACGGTGCGGGCGGCCGAGCTGAGGAAGTGGGCCCAGAGCCGGGAGCACCAGCGGATCATGGACGGGCACTACCCGCGCCGGGAGGAGGACAAGGACACCTCGGTGACCGACTCCTTCCGCCAGTCCGCCTCGCACTACGCGGAGTCCGTGCGCACCAGCAAGGATCCTCTGATGAAGCTGGTCGGCGACATCGCCGGCGGCGCGGGCGACCTGGGCGGGAAGCTGCGCGACAGGTTCACCGGATCGGGCGGCGGCGGCAAGGGCCCTGCGGATCCCGCGGATCCCGCCGGCTCCACGGGCCCTACGGGCTCGGGCCCGGGCGAGCGGGACTGACGGAGGCCGGCGGGAGCGGCTGGGGCCGGGCCGGCGGGCTGCTCGGTGCCCCGGCCGGTGCCAGTACGCCGCACAGCCCTGCCGTGCGGCGGGGGTGGCCGCTGGCGTACGGGTCGCTGGCGGGCGGCCCCACGGTGGTGGGCCCGGCTCCTGCCAGGAGGGGGCGGAAGCCCTCGGCGGGCTCGGTGGCGCAGTCCTGCGGCCCGGCCATCACGTAGGCCGAGGAGATCTCCGCCCGGCGGGCCGTGAGGTCCTCCCGGTCGAAGCGCAGGCGCAGCTCGCGGCGGACGGTGAAGAGCGAGGCCCCGTCGGCGGCGGCGGGCGGCCCGGACGCCGGACGGACGGCGTACACGAAAGTGTGGTCGGTGCTGACCTCCAGCGCCTCGGGGTTCAGCTCCTGGAAGGCGAGGGTCCCGCTCACCCGGACGCGGCTGTCGGCGACGACGGCGGTGGCGGGGTCGAAGCGGACCAGCCAGCCGGTGGCGGCGTGCCTGCCGTCGCCGGAGGGCGAGGTCACGCTCTCGTCGAACTGCGCCAGCTGGCCGGGGTCCAGGAGCACCCGCACGGGGCGGGAGGCGGCGCCGGACAGGACGTCCGGATCCAGCGAGGACTGCACCAGGTAGTCCTTGGCGATGGACAGGGCGGCGACGACCTGGCTCTCGGTGAAATGGTGCGTGCGGCGCACGGCCGGAAGGGTGATCCCGGCCGCCCCGACCCGGTACTCGGCCGCCGGGCTGTTCGCGTAGAGGTCGGCCGGACGGCCGCCGGCCACCGGGACGGCCGGCGCCAGGGGGACGACTGTGCTGCTCAGCGGCTCGGCGTTGCCGCCGGCCGGCGGGACGTACGGATTGCGCAGGCCCATGTACACGGCGATCGCGAAGGCCGACGCGATGAGCAGCACGAGCAGCATGCCCTGACGGGCGCCGCGGCCCGGGCTGCCGGTGCGGGTGCCGCCGGAGCCGCCGCCTGACCAGATGGAGCGGCTGCGGACGGCCCGGGCGTGCTCGCCCATGCGTTCCTGGGCGGAGAACTCCTGGAGCCGGGCAGCACGGACGAAGTCCTCGTCGAACACCACCGAGCGGTACTCGTCCGGGCGTAGTTCGTCGTCACCCCCGCCGATGCCTTCGGGGGTGCCGTTGGGCGGATCTCCTGGAACGGCCATCGCTTCTCCCGCTGTCCCCGCTTCAGAGAAGCCCCCAGCTCCGGAGCGAACGAGTGGGGTCGTACCTTCAGGGTTGGCGGCCGACGGGGTGCGTAAACGCGCCGACGCCCGTGACTTCCCTGAGCGGCGTACTGGCCGGGGCGGGTGCGGGGTCCTGGTCACCGGCCGCGCTGCGGTAGACGGCGCTGAAGGCCAGAGCGACCATGCCGAGCCCCATCACGACGGCGAGCACCCACGCGACGGGGCGCAGCCAGGCGGCGCGGCCGCGGTAGGGGCGCATGGCTCCGCCGTAGACCCCGTACGGGCCTTCGGCGTAGCCGTAGCCGTACTCGCCGGGCTCCCAGCCGGGGTCGTCGAGGCCGTACCCGTCGGGGTGGCCGTAGTCGTCGTCGGCCGCCCAGCCTCCGGCGACGCGGGCGGCCTCGGCCTCGGCGCGCGCCCGGTCGGCCGCACGCTGGCGCTCGGCCGCGCTCGGTTCATGGATCTCGGCATTCCGGACGAAGTCCTCGTCGAACACCACGGAGGCGAAGTCGTGATCCGCGCCTCCGCGGTCGTCGTCGGGCTCCCCGTCGTCCGGGAACGGCTTGCCCCCCACGTCGTCCGGCACGGGACCAGCGTAGACCTGGGGGGCTGCTTTGGGCAGGGTGTAAGCCTGATTCCGGCCACACCGTGTCCGAGCGGCGGTTACCGAACGTGACCGTCGCCGGTGACGATGTACTTGGTGGAGGTGAGCTCGGGAAGGCCCATCGGGCCCCGGGCGTGCAGCTTCTGGGTGGAGATGCCGATCTCGGCACCGAAGCCGAACTGGCCACCGTCCGTGAACCGGGTGGAGGCGTTCACGGCGACGGTGGTCGAGTCGACCAGCTGGGTGAAGCGGCGGGCGGCGGCCTGCGAGGTGGTGACGATCGCCTCGGTGTGGCCGGAGGTCCAGCGGCGGATGTGGGCGACGGCGTCGTCGAGGGAGTCCACGACGGCGGCGGCGATGTCGTACGACAGGTACTCGGCGGCCCAGTCCTCGTCGGTGGCGGGTACGGCGGTGACCTTGCCGCCCTCGGCGGCGGCCAGCACCTGGCCGTCCCCGTGGACGGTCACGCCGGCGTCGGCGAGCGCGTCGAGGGCGCGCGGCAGGAAGGCGGCGGCGATGTCGCGGTGCACGAGGAGGGTCTCGGCGGCGTTGCAGACGGAGGGCCGCTGGGCCTTGGAGTTGATGAGGATGTCCACGGCCATGTCGAGGTCGGCCTGGGCGTCGACGTAGACGTGGCAGTTGCCGGTACCGGTCTCGATGACGGGAACGATGGACTCTTCGACGACGGTCTTGATGAGCGAGGCACCGCCGCGCGGGATGAGCACGTCGACGAGGCCGCGGGCGCGCATCAGCTCGCGGACGGAGTCGCGGGACTCGCCGGGGACGAGCTGGATCGCGTCGGCGGGCAGGCCCGCGCCCTCGATGGCGTCGCGCAGGATGGTGACGAGGGCGGTGTTGGACGCGTAGGCGGAGGAGCTGCCGCGCAGCAGGACGGCGTTGCCGGACTTCAGGCAGAGCGCGGCGGCGTCGACGGTGACGTTGGGGCGGGCCTCGTAGATGATGCCGACGACGCCGAGGGGGACGCGGATCTGGCGGAGGTCGATGCCGTTGGGGAGGGTGGAGCCGCGGACGACCTCGCCGACGGGGTCGGGCAGGGCCGCGACGTCGCGGACGTCGGAGGCGATGGCGCGGACGCGCTCGGGAGTGAGGGTGAGGCGGTCGACGACGGTCTCGCTGGTGCCGGCGGCGCGGGCCTTGCCGGTGTCGACGGCGTTGGCGGCGACGATCTCGGCCGTACGGGCCTCCAGCGCGTCCGCGATGGCCAGCAGGGCGGCGTCCTTGGCGGACCGCGGGAGTGGCGCGATGGCGGCGGCGGCGGTGCGGGCCGCGTGCGCGGTGGCGATGACGGGGGAGGTGGCGGCGGCGGCGTCGAGCGAGGTCATGCCGCCCAGGGTAATCCCCGCCGCCGCCGGCTCCGCCGGGCCTTCCACCCCCCGAGACAGCTCCTCTTGACGCGCCTCTCGCACCGCTCGGCCCCGGCGGGCCTCCCGGGCTTCGCGCCACTGCGCCGGACTCCGTCCGTCGGCCTGCCGGGGCGGGGCCGGTGTGCGTGGCCAGGGCCGGTGGGTCGCGTGCGGGTGGGTGGGCCGCTGCGCGGGGCGAGGTCCCCTACCCGTCCGCCCGGACCCCTTCTGGGGGCTCCGCCCCCAGACCCTCCCCCAGCTACCGCTGGGAGGTGCCCCCAGCGCCTCAAACGCCGGCGAGGCTGGAAGATCCAGCCCCGCCGGCGTTTGAGGCGAGAACGGGTGAAGGGCGGGGAGGGGCAAGCCCCGCGCAGCGGCACACCCCCCGCACCCGACCCACCGGCCCCCGCCACCCGAACCGACCCCGCCCCGGGTCCGCCGGCCGGAGGCCGGCGCAGCGGGCCGAAGCCGGGGAGGCCGCCTGCGGCCGAGCCGCGCGAGGCGCGCGTCTAATAAGGGTGCACGCCCACCGGGTGGGCCGGGGGTGGGCCGTAGCCCTCCGCCACGCGTTGGTGGTACGTGGGCCGGTCGATGACCTCCAGGCCGACGATCTCCCACGGCGGCAGCTGCGCCGAGGAGCGGTGTTCGCCCCAGAGCCGCAGGGCGACGGCCGCCGCGTCGTGGAGGTCGCGGGCCTCCTCCCAGTACCGGATCTCCGCGTGGTCGTCGGCGTACCGGCTCGTCAGCAGGAAGGGGTGGTCGTGCGCGAGCTGCTCCAGCCCGCGCCGCACCTCGGACAGCGGCGCCGGCTTGCCGGAGACGCTGAGGGTGATGTGCCACAGGCGGGAGGTCTCGGCCTGTTCGTCCCCGCCGCCGCCCACGCTGGTCAGCGCTCGTCTCACCAGCCCGCCTCCTGTCTGCGCTACGCGTGTCCGCCCCACACAGTTGACCAGTCCCCGGCCCGCCGCGCGGTGGTTTTGCCGGATCTCAGCCCTGGAGCAGGACCAGATCGTCGCGGTGGACGACCTCCCGCTCGTACGCGGGTCCGAGCTCCCGCGCAAGCTCACGGGTGGAGCGGCCGAGGAGCTGCGGGAGTTCCTTGGCGTCGAAGTTGACCAGGCCCCGGGCCACGGCGCGGCCGTCGGCGGCGCGCAGTTCGACGGGGTCGCCCGCGCTGAAGTCGCCTTCGACGGCGGCGATGCCGGCGGCGAGCAGCGAGCTGCCGCGTTCGGTGACGGCGCGGACGGCGCCGTCGTCCAGGACCAGGTGCCCCTGCGGGGTGGAGGCGTGCTGGAGCCAGAGCAGCCGGTCGGCGGAGCGACGGCCGGTGGCGTGGAAGTGCGTTCCGGTCTCGCGGCCGGCCAGGGCGTCGGCGGCGTGGCTGGCGGAGGTCAGGACCACCGGGATCCCGGCGGCGGCGGCGATCCGCGCGGCCTCGACCTTGGTGACCATGCCTCCGGTGCCGACGCCCGCCTTGCCGGCGCTGCCGATGGTGACGTGGGCGATGTCCTCGGGGCCGCGCACCTCTTCGATGCGGGTGGTGCCGGGCAGGGACGGGTCGCCGTCGTACAGGCCGTCGACGTCGGAGAGGAGGACGAGGAGGTCGGCGCGGACCAGGTGGGCCACGAGGGCCGCCAGCCGGTCGTTGTCGCCGAAGCGGATCTCGTCGGTGGCCACGGTGTCGTTCTCGTTGACGACCGGCAGGGCGCCCATGGCCAGGAGCTGGTCCAGGGTCCGGTAGGCGTTGCGGTAGTGGGCGCGCCGGCTGGTGTCGTCGGTGGTCAGCAGGACCTGGCCGACGCGGATGCCGTAGCGGGCGAAGGAGGCGGTGTAGCGGGCGACGAGGAGGCCCTGACCCACGCTTGCGGCGGCCTGCTGCCGGGCGAGGTCCTTGGGGCGGCGGGCCAGGCCGAGCGGGGAGAGGCCGGCCGCGATGGCTCCGGAGGAGACCAGGACGATCTCCTTCTCGCCGCCGCTGCGCGCCTTGGCGAATACGTCGACCAGCGCGTCCACCCGGTCGGCGTCGAGCCCGCCCGCCGCGGTGGTCAGGGAGGAGGAGCCGACCTTGACCACGATCCTGCGGGCGTCCACGACACCTTGCCTAGCCGTTGACACGTCTTTCCCCTCACCACAGAACCTACCGACCGACTGGCCCAATCTACGGGGTGGGGCGGCGGGCCCGCCCGCCGGTTTCAGACCGTGGACGAGGAGCGGTCCCGCGCCGGGCGGTCGGCGGCGGCCCCGGTGCCGGGAATCAGGATCTTGCGCGAGAGCAGGAAGGTGAACGGGATGGCGACGACGGCCGCGACCAGCGGCGCGATCCGGGTGTCCATGCCGGCCCAGCTGACCAGGGCGTAGAGCCCGGCGGACTGGATGACGTAGTTGGTGACGTTCGTCAGCGGGAAGAGGAGGAACTTCTTCCAGGTGGGCCGGGTGCGGTAGGTGAAGTAGGTGTTCATGAAGAACGACCCGATCATCGACAGCACGAAGGCGAGCGTGTACGCGGCGAAGTAGGGCATCCACGGGTGCAGCAGCAGGTAGATGCCGAAGAAGGTGCCCGTGTTCACGCCGCCCACCAGGGCGAAGCGGAAGATCTGGCCGAGCTGGTCGCGCCGGCTGTGGTCGCTCATCGGCGGCTGCGCTCCGCGATCACGGCTTCGGAGATCCCGGGCATCCGCTCGGCGTCGGCGCCGTGGGCCTCCTTGACCAGGAAGTGCGGGCGGCGCTTGGTCTCGTAGTAGATGCGGCCGATGTACTCGCCGATCAGACCCAGCATGATCATCTGCATGCCGCCGATGCCGGCGATCATCGCGACGATCGTGACGTAACCGGGCGAGTCGATGCCGTTGGTGATCGCCATGACGGTGATCCACAGCGCGTACAGGCCGGTCAGCGCGACCAGCGACACGCCGAGCCAGATCCCGAGGCGCAGCGGCTTGTTGTTGAAGGAGATCAGCCCGTCCATGCCGTAGTTCAGCAGGGACCCGAACTTCCACTTGGTCTCGCCCGCCTCGCGCTGGGCGTTCCGGTAGTCGAAGTGGACGGTGTCGAAGCCGATCCAGGAGAACAGGCCCTTGGAGAAGCGGTTGTACTCGGGGAGCGCGAGCAGGGCGTCGACGGCGGGCCGCGAGAGCATGCGGAAGTCGCCGACCCCGTCGGTGAGCTCCACGTCGACCCAGCGGTTGACCCCGCGGTAGTAGAGGCGGCTGAGCGCGGAGCGGACCTTCTTGTCGCCCTCGCGGGTGCGCCGGGCGATGATCTGGTCGTGGCCCTGCCGGTAGTGCTCCAGCATGGTGGCGATCAGCTCCGGCGGGTGCTGGAGATCGGCGTCCATGATGACCACGGCGTCGCCGGTGGCCTCGCGGAGCCCGGCGAGCATGCCCGCCTCCTTGCCGAAGTTGCGGCTGAAGGAGACGTAGCGGGTCTGGTCCCCGTGTTCGGCGGCGATCGTGCGGAGCTTGCCGAGGGTGCCGTCGCGGCTGCCGTCGTCGACGTAGCAGACCTCGTACTCGACGGGCAGGGCGTCCAGCACCTTGCGGATCTCGGCGTCGAACCGGTCGATGACGGCTTCTTCGTTGTAACAGGGGACAACTACCGACAGCTTGGTCATGAGCACTTCCTGCTGGCGTCCTAACGGGTGATTGTCGGCGACCGGAACCGCCACCCACCTCTTCCTTAGAAGTATGCACGCCGGTGGTCGGCCTGCCCGAGTCGCGTGCGGCACACGGTAGCTTTGACTGAATAAGCGGAATGGAACGAAAGGATCAAGGTGCACGTGCCTGACGTCTCCGTGGTCGTCATCGTCTACAACGACGCAGAGCGTCTGCCGGCGGCCGTCCAGTCGGTTTTGGACCAGACCCTGCACGGGGTCGAAGTCGTGATCGTGGACGACTGCAGCAAGGACCGTTCCTACGCGGTCGCCCGGGAGCTGGAAGCGGCGAACCCGGGGCGGGTGAGCGCCTTCCAGCTGCCCGAGAACAGCGGCGGCTGCGGCGCCCCGCGCAACCACGGCATCAAGCAGGCCACCGGCACCTACGTCATGTTCCTGGACAGTGACGACGTCCTGGACCGCAACGCCTGCCGGAACATGCTGGCGGCCGCCGAGAGCACCGGATCCGACCTGGTCTCGGGCATGTGCGTGCGCGTGCACCTCGACAACCGGTGGGGCAAGACCACCGAGTGGTACCCGTGGATCTACTCGCGCACCCGCACCCTGGAGTCGATCACCGAGTACCCGGACCTGCTGGTCTACGACACCCTCTCCACGAACAAGTGCTACCGGCGCTCCTTCCTGCTGGAGCAGGGCCTGGAGTTCCCGGTCGGCATCCACTACGAGGACCTGCTGTTCTCGGCGCAGGCCTACGTCGCCGCCCGCCGCATCACGCTGATCCCGAACCACGTCTACTACTGGAACGTGGTCGAGAAGGCCTCCGCCAAGTCGATCAGCAACCGGCGCCACGAGATCGCGAACTTCGTCCACCGGATGGAGATCCACCGCCGGGTCGACGAGCTGCTCGCGGCCAAGGGCCACACCGCCATCAAGACGGCGAAGGACGCCAAGTTCCTGAAGCACGACCTCGTGCTGCACCTGCGCGACCTGCCGCTGCTGGGCGACGCGTACCGCCAGGAGTTCGCGCGGCTCGCCAACGGCTACCTCGCCGGCATCGACCCGGCCGCGTACGAGAACGTCACGTACCTCCAGGCCATCTGTGCCTACCTGCTCGGCAAGGAGGACTGGAAGAACCTCCTCCCGGCCGCCGACGCGATGACCAACAAGGGCCGCCTGTCCTCCTCGCTGGCCGAGCGCGACGGGCGCGTCTACTGGTGCGCCGAGCACCTCGACGACGCCGAGGGCCGCCGGATACTGGACGTGACCGACCAGGGCTTCCACACGGCCCCGCTGTCCTCCCTGGCCCTGGGCAACCGTCTGACCTCGTACGAGGACGACGGGCGCGGCACCGTCACCCTGTCCGGCACCGTCGTGAACCCCCTGGGCCGCATCCAGGAGGGCACCGAGCTGAAGGCCTCCCTGGAGTTCCGGGCCCGCCGGCAGATCGGGGTGCGCTCCTTCAGCTTCCCGGTGGCAACGGTGCGCCACGCCGGTGACACGATCGAGTGGACCGCCACCGCCGACGTCGGCGGCACCGTCCGCCCCCTCGGCATCATCGACGCCGTCTGGGACGTGCGCCTGAAGCTGACGGCCGGCGGCGACCGGCTCACCACCCGCGTCTCGGTCGGCGGCGTCGACCTGGAGTCGGCGGCCCGCCTGCGGGTGCGCCCGCGCCTGACCCGGCTGGTCTCGGACCGCTTCGAGCCCGAGGTGACCAAGAAGGGCAACCTCTCCTACGTCCTGGCGGCCGAGGGCGCCGCGGCCGTGCGCACCCAGACCCTGCTCGGCGGCGCCATGCACGGCAAGGCCGCCGGACTGGTCAAGCGCAGCCTGCGCCGGGCCCTGAAGGCCCGCCGCAACATCGGCTCGGGCGAGCAGAAGGTGAAGGTCTACCACGAGGTCTTCTCGAAGCTGCCGGTCAAGAAGGGCACGGTCGTCTTCGAGAGCCACATGGGCAAGCAGTACAGCGACAGCCCCAAGGCGATCTACGAGGAGCTGGTCCGCCAGGGCGCCCCCTTCGAGGCGATCTGGTCCTACGCCGGCGCCAAGCCCACCGGCTTCCCCGAGCAGGCCACCCTGGTCAAGCGCTGGAGCTGGCAGTACCTGCGGGCGCTGGCCCAGGCCGAGTACTGGGTCGACAACCAGGGCTTCCCGCTGGCACTGACCAAGCGCCCCGGGACCACGTACATCCAGACCTGGCACGGCTCCGCGCTCAAGCGGATGGGCTTCCACGAGCCCCGCACCAAGGCGCAGGGCAGGGCCGGACAGGACCGTTTCCAGGCGGCCGTCAACCGCTTCGACCACTTCCTGGTCCGCTCCGAGCACGACGTGCGCACCCTCGCCAAGGGCTTCCGGCTGCGCGACGAGGTGCTGCTGCGCACCGGCTACCCGCGCAACGACGCCCTGGTCGAGGCCCACCGCGCCGAGGCGCACAGCGGGGAGCGCGTGCGCGGCCCGCTCGCCGCCGAGCTGGGCATCGACCCGGACAAGCGGGTGCTGCTGTACGCGCCGACCTTCCGGGCGAGCGCGGACGGCACGGTGGAGGGATTCGAGTTCCCCTTCGACGTGGAGGAGTTCGCGGACCGCCTCGGGGACCGCTTCACGCTGCTGGTGCGCACGCACTACCTGAACAGCGTCTCGCTGCCCCCGTCGGTGGCGGGCCGGGTCCTCGACGTGTCCCGGCACCACGACATCACCCCGCTGCTGGCGCTCGCCGACGGGCTGATCACCGACTACTCGTCCGTGATGTTCGACTACGCGGTGCTGGACCGGCCGATGCTGTTCTTCGCGTACGACTACGAGAAGTACTCGACCGACATCCGCGGCACCTACTTCGACCTGAAGGAGAAGGCGCCCGGTCCCGTGGTGGCCACCGCGGACGAGCTGATGCAGGCCGTCTCCGCCTTCGACGAGGCCGATGCCAAGTACGCGGAGGCGCGCCAGCGTTTCCTCGCCGAGTTCGGCGAATACGACCGCGGGGACGCGGCCCGCCGGATCGTAGAGAAGTTCTTCACCAGGAGCGGCAAGTGAGCCAGCAGCCCCACGAGCCCGCGGCGCAGGGCGGCCGGGACATCTTCATCGTCTCCAACAGCGTGGACGAGCTCGGCGGCGTGACCACCTGGTCGCACCAGATGGCCCGGCTCTTCACCGACCGGGGCCACCGGGTGCACATCGTCGGCATCGCCCCCGTCGCCGAGGAGATCCGCCAGCAGCTGCCGGACGTCCTCCCGTACGAGATGACCACCCTGTACGAGACCCACCCGCCGAGGGCGCGCCGGCTGCGCGGCATCAAGGGCCGCCTCAACGCCCCGGAGCGCCGCCGCCAGGCGGCCCGCCGGGCGGGGATGCGGGCCAGGGCGGAGACGCTGAACGCCATGTTCCGGGCGGCCCGGCCCGGCGCGGTCGTCATCGTGACCCAGGTGTGGGCGATGGAGTGGGTGGCCCTCGCCGACACCAAGGGGCTGTCGGTCATCGGCATGAGCCACGAGTCCTTCGAGGCCAGCCAGACCTCCACCCGGGGCGCGCGGGTACGCCGCTTCTACCCCGAGGTGGACCGGCTGCTGGTGCTCACCCCGGAGGACGCGGACCTGTGGATCCGGGCCGGCATGGAGAACGTCGCCAGCATGCCGAACCCGCTGCCGTTCATGCCGGACTCCCCCGCACCGCGCACCGCGAAGGTCGTCGCGAGCGTCGGCCGCCTCGCCTTCGAGAAGGGCGTGGACCTGCTGCTCGACGCCTGGGCGGACGCGGCCCCGCACCACCCCGACTGGACCCTGCGGATCTACGGCGCGGGCACCGAGGAGGCGACGCTGCGGGCGCACTGCACCTCGCTGGGCCTGGACGACTCCGTGGAGTGGATGGGCAGCACCGCCGACGTGCTGGGCGCACTGCGGGAGGCATCCGTCTTCGCGCAGGCCTCCCGGGCCGAGGGCTTCCCGATCACCCTGCTGGAGGCGATGGCCGCGGGCCTGCCCGTGGCCGCGTTCGACTGCGCGCCGGGCGTGCGCGAGATCGTGCGGCACGGCGAGGACGGGCTGCTGGCCCGCCTGGGCAACACCATGGAGCTGGCCGGACACCTGGACACGCTGATGTCGGACCGGGAGACGCGCGAGGCGCTCGGCGACGAGGCGTTCCGCCACGTGCGGCGCTACTCCCCCGCGGAGATCACCGACCGGTGGGAAGAGCTGTTCGCCTTCCTGGAGCGCTGATCCGCCCCGGCGCCCTCGATGCAGAGCCGCCCGCCCCGGACCTGGTCCGGGGCGGGCGGCTCTGCATCGAGGGCGGTGCTCAGACCTCGTGGACGTCCCTGTGGTGGTCCGGGTGGCCGGCGGCCCTGCGGTTGGCCTCCCAGCCGGCCCACGCCGAGGTGATCATCTCGCGGACGTCGTGCCGCGCCTTCCAGCCCAGCTCGGAGGCGATCCGGTCGGCGGAGGCCACGACCTTCGCCGGGTCGCCGGGACGCCGCGGGGTGACGACCGGCGCGTAGGTGTGCCCGGTGCCCTCGTTCAGCAGCTCGACCATCTCCTTGACCGAGACGCCCTCACCGCGGCCGATGTTGACCGTGAGGTCCTTGTGGTCCCCCGCCGCACCCCACTCGGCGAGCCGGCGGGCCGCCACCACATGGGCGTCCGCGAGGTCCTCCACGTGGATGTAGTCGCGGATGCAGGTGCCGTCCGGCGTCGGGTAGTCGTCGCCGAAGATCCGGGCGCCCTCACCGGCGTCGTAGCGCTCGAAGACCATCGGGACCAGGTTGAAGACCCCGGTGTCCGCGAGCTCGGGGGCCGCCGCGCCGGCCACGTTGAAGTAGCGCAGGCAGGCGGTGGAGATCCCGTGCGCCTTGCCCGCGGCGCGGACCAGCCACTCACCGGCCAGCTTGGTCTCGCCGTACGGGCTGAGCGGCTTGCACGGGGTCTCCTCGGTGACGGAGTCCACGTCGGGCATGCCGTACACGGAGGCGGAGGAGGAGAACAGGAAGTTGCGGATGCCCGCAGCCGCCACGGCCTCCAGCAGCACCGTGAGGCCCTGCACGTTCTCGCGGTAGTAGTACAGCGGCTTCTCGACGGACTCGCCGACCTGCTTCTTGCCCGCCAGGTGCACCACGCCGGTGATCTTGTGTTCGGCGATGGCCTCGTCCAGGGCGAGACGGTCCAGCACCGAGGCCGTCACCAGCGGGACGCCCTCCGGCACGCGGTCCTCCCGGCCCGTGGAGAGGTCGTCGAAGACCACGACCTTCTCACCCGCGAGCAGCATCGCCCGGACGACGTGCGCGCCGATGTATCCGGCGCCACCGGTGATCAGAAATGTCATGCGTAATCTCCCGAGCTCTAGCGTGACCTGCGCGTGCGGGCGCGGTCGAGGCGGTTGCGTACGAAGGTCAGCGCGCCCCCGGCACCGGGCGCGAGGCGCACGGCCAGCGCCCCGGCGGCCGTGCGGTAGGGCTGCGCCAGCAGGACACCGTACCGGCTGCTGGGCAGGGCCCTGCGACGGAGCAGACCGCCCAGGGGGCGCAGGGAGGTGTGCAGGGAGCTCCCGTCGGCGCAGCGCACGCCCACCCGGACGTCCCACGCCTGCATCCCGCGCAGCCCCCGGCGGCGCCCCTCGGCGGCCAGCGCGGCGAGCCGGAACGGCACCTCGGCGGTCCACCCGTCCCCGTCGGCGGCATCCCGCAGCTCCACCGGCCGCAGCAGGACGGGGTCGCCCCCCGCCCGGGGCTGGAAGTCCAGCCGGACGGTCTGCGGACCGGACCCGGCGAGCCGCCCGTACAGGTCGCGCACCCGGAGCCGGACGGCCCCCGCCCCGGCGGGCTCGGCGTCGACGGTGACGGGCAGCTCCGCCACCGGCAGGGCGTCGAGCCCGTCCAGCGGCACGGGCAGTTCCGCGCTCCACACCGGCAGCCCGGCCGCGTCACGCGCGTACGGGGGCAGCAGCCGGGCCGGCTCGGCGGCGAACCGCGTCAGCCGCTCCACGTCCCCGGGCGGGGTCTCGGCGGCCGCCAGCACCCGGGCGGCCCAGCGGGCCCGGGCGGGCGCGGCGTCGATGTCGGCGGGGTCGAAGCCGGCCAGGTACGCGCGGGTCAGCGTCCACCAGGCGGCCCGGTACTCCGGGTCCTTGCCGAGCTCGCGCAGGTACATCCGCAGGTCGTAGTCGAGGAACTTCACCTGGCAGGCGCGGCCCAGTTCCGGGGAGGCCGCCGCGAGGGTGCGGGAGGCGGTGCGGTGGGCCTCGACGCGGGAACGCCAGTTGCCGACGTCCTTGCGGTCCAGGGAGATCGACACCTGGGCGGCGCTGCGGCGCACGTGCCACACGTAGACGAGGTCGCCGACGACCGCGATCCGGGGCGCGGCGGCCAGGACGCGGGAGGTGAAGACGAAGTCCTCGTACACGAACCGGCCGTCGGGGAAGCGGATCCCGTGCTTCTCCAGGAAGGCCCGGTCGTACAGCTTGTTGACGCAGAGGGTGTCGCGGACCAGCTCGGGCCGGTCGGCGGGCCGCTCGATGACGTCGCCCGGCGTGTACAGCCCGGGCATCCAGGGCACCTTGCGGCCCTCGGGCAGCTCGCGGCGCACGCACGCGCCGACGGTGACGGGGGCCCGGTGCTCCTCGGCGGCCCGCAGGAGCGCCTCGGCGGCGCCCGCCGGCAGGACGTCGTCACTGTCGAGGAAGAGGACGTACGGGGAGGTCGCGGCGGCGATCCCGTCGTTGCGGGGGGTGCCGCAGCCGCCGCTGTTCTCCGTGCGGTGCACGACCTTCAGGCGCGGGTGGGCCGCCGCCAGCCCGTCCAGCACGTCCGCGGTGCCGTCCGAGGAGGCGTCGTTCACCGCGATGACCTCGGCGACCACCGGGCCCTGGGCGAGGGCCGAGGAGACGGCCTCGCCCACGAGCCCGGCGTCGTTGTACGCGATCACCACCACCGAGACCGAGGGGCCCGTGGCGGTGTCACTGCTGGAATGGCTGCTGCTCACCCGTTGGATCCTAGGCGAACGGCGTAAAGCCCCGTTCAAGGGACCACGGCATCAGAAGGGACGGAACTCGTCGTACTCCTGCTGCGCGGAGTCGCCGCGACGGGCGTCCTTCTCCTTGCGGCGCTGCGTGGCCGGACGCGGGGCCTCCAGGCGGTGGTCCTCACCGCGGCGGCCCAGCATCTCGGCGCCGGCCATCACGGTCGGCTCCCAGTCGAAGACGACCGCGTTCTCCTCGGAGCCGATCGCGACGCCGTCGCCCGCCCTGGCACCGGCCTTGCGCAGCGCGTCCTCGACACCGAGGCGGTTCAGCCGGTCGGCGAGGTAGCCGACGGCCTCGTCGTTGTTGAAGTCGGTCTGGCGCACCCAGCGCTCCGGCTTCTCGCCGCGCACGCGGTACACGTCCTCGACCTCGTCGTAGGTGACGGTGAAACCGGCGTCGTCCACGGCCTTCGGGCGGATGACGATACGGGTCGCCTCCTGCTTGGGCTTGCGGGCGCGCGCCTTCGCGACGACCTCGGCGAGGAAGTAGGAGAGCTCCTTCAGACCCGTACGGGCGACCGCGGAGACCTCGAACACCTTGTAGCCGCGGGCCTCCAGGTCCGGGCGGACCATCTCGGCGAGGTCCTGGCCGTCGGGGATGTCGACCTTGTTCAGGACGACGAGGCGCGGACGCTTCTCCAGACCGCCGCCGTAGAGCTTGAGCTCCTCCTCGATCAGGTCGAGGTCGCCCACCGGGTCGCGGTCGGACTCCAGGGTGGCGGTGTCCAGCACGTGCACGAGCACCGAGCAGCGCTCGACGTGGCGCAGGAACTCCAGGCCGAGGCCCTTGCCCTGGCTGGCACCCGGGATCAGACCCGGGACGTCGGCGATGGTGTAGACGGTCGAGCCGGCCGTGACCACGCCCAGGTTCGGGACGAGGGTGGTGAAGGGGTAGTCCGCGATCTTCGGCTTGGCGGCGGAGAGCACCGAGATCAGCGAGGACTTGCCGGCGCTCGGGAAGCCGACGAGCGCCACGTCGGCGACCGTCTTCAGCTCCAGGACGATGTCCCCGGTGGTGCCGGGGACGCCGAGCAGCGCGAAGCCGGGGGCCTTGCGGCGGGCGGAGGAGAGCGCGGCGTTGCCGAGGCCGCCGCGGCCGCCCTCGGCGGCGACGTAGGTGGTGCCCTGGCCGACGAGGTCGGCGAGGACGTTGCCCTCCTTGTCGAGGACGACGGTGCCGTCCGGCACGGGCAGGATCAGGTCCTGGCCGTCCTTGCCGGAGCGGTTGCCGCCCTCGCCGGGCTTGCCGTTGGTGGCCTTGCGGTGCGGGCTGTGGTGATAGTCCAGCAGGGTGGTGATCGCCTGCTCCACCACCAGGATCACGTCACCGCCACGGCCGCCGTTGCCGCCGTCGGGGCCGCCGAGCGGCTTGAACTTCTCCCGGTGTACGGAGGCGCAGCCGTGGCCCCCGTTACCCGCGGCGACGTGCAGCTCGACGCGGTCCACGAAGGTGGTCATGGGTGTTCCTCCAGATACATACGGGAATGTCCCGGGCAGGCCTTGCTGCCCATTAAACGTGTCTATGTGACAACGCGCCGAGGGCGGACCTCTCTTCCCGGCCTGAGCCGGGAAGAGGTGAGATCCGCCCTCGGGGTGTTACGAACGCTTGTGATTCAGCAGGAGCTGGATCAGGCGGCCGGAACGATGTTGACGACCTTGCGGCCACGGTGCGTACCGAACTGCACCGCACCCGGCAGCAGCGCGAACAGCGTGTCGTCGCCACCGCGACCGACACCCGCACCCGGGTGGAAGTGGGTGCCGCGCTGGCGGACGAGGATCTCGCCGGCGGAGACGACCTGACCGCCGAAGCGCTTCACGCCGAGCCGCTGAGCGTTGGAATCGCGCCCGTTCCGGGTGGACGATGCGCCCTTCTTGTGTGCCATGTCTCAGTCCCTCTTACTTCGCAGCCGTGGGGATACCGGTGACCTTGATCGCCGTGTACTGCTGACGGTGACCCTGGCGACGGCGGTAGCCGGTCTTGTTCTTGTAGCGCAGGATGTCGATCTTGGCGCCCTTGGTGTGGTCCACGACCTCGGCCGTGACCTTGATCCCGGCCAGCACCCACGGGTCGCTGGTCACGGCGTCGCCGTCGACAACGAGCAGGGTCGAGAGCTCGACCGTGTCGCCAGCCTTGGCAGTGGAAATCTTGTCAACCTCAACGATGTCGCCGACAGCAACCTTGTGCTGGCGACCACCGCTGCGCACGATGGCGTACACGCGGATCTCTCTCTCACTCGGGACGGATGCTCCTGAAGCCAGCCACTCACACGGGCCGGGGCCCATGGTGATCCGGATTGGACGAGCGGCCTCTCCCGTGACCCGGCCGCTTGCGCGGTCGTGCGGGAGGAAGGTGCTCAGGAGCGCGACGCACGCTGAACGGGTAATCGTTCAAGACACGCCGACGGTCTAGGTTACGGGGCTGGTTCCGGAGGGTCAAACCGGGCCCCGTGCCACCGTGGACCCCGCCCGGAGGCGGGGTCCACGGTCACGGAACGGATCAGGCCTCGGTCGGAGCCGTGACGGACGGAGCGCTCTGCTCCGCCGCCGCGGTCTTCTTCGTGACCCGCTTCGCCGTGGTCTTCTTGGCCGTCGCCTTCTTCGCGACGGTCTTCTTGGCGGCCGCCGCCTTCTTGGCCGGGGCCTTCTTCGCCGTGGTGGCCGCCTTCTTGGCCGGAGCCTTGCGGGTGGCCTTCTTGGCGGGGGCCGGCGCCTCGGCCTCGGCCTCGGCCGCCGGGGCCTCGGCCGGGACGGCCTCCGCGACGGGCTCGGCGGCCGGGGCCTCGACGACCACGATCGCGGCCTCCGCCGCACCGGCGGGCGCGGTGGCCCTGCGTACGGCACGACGGCGCGGACGGGCCGGGGCGGCCTCCACGACCGGCTCGGCCGGGGCCTGCTCGACCACGGGCTCGGGCTCGACGACCGGCTCCTCGGCCACGGGCACCGCCACCGGCTCGGCGACGGCCTCCACGACCGGCTCCGGCTCGGCCACGGCCACCGGCTCCGGCGCCACGACGGGCTCCGGCTCCGGGGCGGTCGCCTTACGGGTCGCCCGGCGACGCGTACGGCCCTTCGGCGCGGCCTCGTCCACCGGAGCGGCCGGGGCGGCCTCGACCGTCTCCGCGGCCTCCACGGCCTCGGCGACGACCTCGGCGGCCGGCTCCAGCACCGTGTCCGCGGGCTCGGTGACCGGCTCAGCCTCCACCACCGGGACCACCGGCGCGGGGGCCGCCGGCGCGGGGGCGGCGAACCGCTCCGCACCGCGCGGGGCGCCCGCCGGAGCGGTCGCCTTACGGGTGGCACGGCGACGGTTGCGACGCCCGCTGATGCCCGCGGCGGCCTCGGCCTCGGCCGGGCTGCTGTACAGCTCCTCGTCCGGCACGAACGCCGGCTCCGGAAGGGCGCGCGGCGCGGCGAGCTCCGCGGCCACCTCGGCCTCGGTCTCGACCTCCAGCACCTCGGCGTCGACGGTCTCGGCCGTCTCCAGCCCGTGCTCGTGCTCGTGCTCCACGGCGCGGCCACCACGGCGCTTGGCGCGCTTGCCGTTGCCACCGCCGCCGACCGCGGTCGGGGTCTCCATGTGCACGATCACACCGCGGCCGTTGCAGTGGACGCAGGTCTCGGAGAAGGACTCCAGCAGACCCTGGCCCACCCGCTTGCGGGTCATCTGGACCAGGCCCAGCGAGGTGACCTCGGCCACCTGGTGCTTCGTCCGGTCCCGGCCCAGGCACTCCAGCATCCGCCGCAGCACCAGGTCGCGGTTGGACTCCAGGACCATGTCGATGAAGTCGATGACGACGATGCCGCCCAGGTCGCGCAGCCGCAGCTGGCGCACGATCTCCTCGGCCGCCTCCAGGTTGTTCCTGGTGACGGTCTCCTCGAGGTTGCCGCCCTGACCGGTGAACTTGCCGGTGTTGACGTCGATGACGATCATCGCCTCGGTCTTGTCGATCACGAGGGAACCGCCCGAGGGCAGCCACACCTTGCGGTCGAGCGCCTTGGCGAGCTGCTCGTCGATCCGGTACGTCGCGAAGACGTCGACCTCGGAGGTCCAGCGGGAGAGCCGGTCGGCCAGGTCCGGGGCCACGTGGGACACGTAGCCGTGGATGGTCTCCCACGCCTGGTCACCGCTGATGATGACCTTGGAGAAGTCCTCGTTGAAGATGTCGCGCACGACGCGGACCGTCATGTCCGGCTCGCCGTACAGCAGGCTCGGCGACGAGGTCGTGATCTGCTTCGACTTCTTCTGGATGTCCTCCCACTGCGCCTGCAGACGCTCGACGTCGCGGCGCAGCTCGTCCTCGCTCGCGCCCTCGGCGGCGGTGCGCACGATGACGCCCGCGTCCTCGGGGACGATCTTCTTGAGGATGGTCTTCAGGCGCGCGCGCTCGGTGTCGGGCAGCTTGCGGCTGATACCGGTCATCGAGCCCTCGGGCACGTACACCAGGTAGCGGCCGGGCAGCGAGACCTGGCTGGTCAGGCGGGCGCCCTTGTGGCCGATCGGGTCCTTGGTGACCTGCACCAGGACCGACTGGCCGGACTTGAGGGCGGACTCGATGCGGCGCGGCCCGTTGGCCATGCCGAGCGCCTCGAAGTTGACCTCACCGGCGTACAGGACGGCGTTGCGGCCCTTGCCGATGTCGATGAAGGCGGCCTCCATCGACGGCAGCACGTTCTGGACCTTGCCCAGGTAGACGTTGCCGACGTACGAGGTGGCCTCTTCCTTGTTGACGTAGTGCTCGACGAGCACGTTGTCCTCGAGGACGCCGATCTGGGTGCGCTCGCCGGACTGGCGGACCACCATCACGCGCTCGACGGCCTCACGGCGGGCCAGGAACTCGGCCTCGGTGATGATCGGCACGCGGCGGCGGCCCTGCTCGCGGCCCTCGCGGCGGCGCTGCTTCTTCGCCTCCAGACGGGTCGAGCCCTTGATGGACTGGACCTCGTCGGACGGCTCGGCCTTCTCGCGCGCCGGGCGCGGCTCGCGGACCTTGAGCACGGTGCGGACACCGTCCTCCTCGCCGGCCTCGACCTCGACGGCACCGTCACCGCTGCGACGGCGACGACGACGGCGACGACGGCTGGAGGTGGAGCCGAGGGCCTCGTCGGCCTCCTCGTCCTCTTCCTCCTGGTCGGCTTCCTGCGGCTCCGCCTCCTGCGCGGCGGCCTCGCCCTCGGTCTCCTCGTACCCGGACTCGTCCAGGTCAGCGGCCTCACCGCGACGGCGGCGGCGGCCACCGCGACGGCGGCGACGCGAGGGGCGCTCGCCCGACTCGTCGGTCTCGTCCTCGTCGAACCCGTCGGCCTCGGCCTCCGGCTCCTCCTCCACGAGCTCCGGCTCGGCCGGGGCCACGGGCTCGGCGGCACCGCGACGGCGGCGGCGACGGCCGGCCGGCTGGGCGGCGGGGGCCTCGACCTCGGCGGCGGCCTCGGCCTCTTCCTCCTCCTCGGCCTCCTCCACCGAAGCGGCGGCGGCAGCGGCCGCGGCGGCCATGGCCGCGGTCTCCGGGGTCTGGAACATCGGCTCGGCGAAGACCGGGGCCTGGAAGACGGCCACGGCGGGACGCGCGGCGCGACGGGCGGCACGGTTCGGGGCGGCCGCCGGCTCGGCGGCGGCCGCGGGCTGTGCGGCGGCGGGAGCGGCGGCGGCCGGAGCGGCCGGGGCGGAGGCACGGGTGGCACGGCGGCGGCCGCGCTTGGGGGCGTCCACGGCGTCGGCGACGGTGACGGCGCGGGTGGCGGCCTTGGGGGCCTCCTCCGCGACGGCCTGGACCTCTTCCTCGGCCTCTTCCTCCACGACCGGGGCGGCCTCGGCCACAGCGGCCGGAGCGGCGACGGCACGGGTCGCACGGCGACGGGCACGCGGCGCGGAAGCGGCCGGAGCCTCCTCCTCCACCATGGGAGCCGGAGCGGCCTCGACAGCGGCCTCGGCGGCCGGCGCGGCAACGGCACGGGTGGCACGGCGACGGGCACGCGGCGCCGGAGCGGCCGGA
>NZ_JBVIRQ010000006.1:202520-517960 GCF_055575955.1 Streptomyces sp. NPDC033966
CCGGAGCCTCCTCCACGGCCGGCGCCGGAGCGGGCGCGGCCTCCACCACGACCTCGGCGGCCTCGGCCACAGCGGCCGGAGCGGCGACGGCACGGGTCGCGCGACGACGGGCACGCGGCGCGGAAGCGGCCGGAGCCTCCTCCTCCACCACGGGAGCCGGAGCGGCCTCGACAGCGGCCTCGGCGGCCGGCGCGGCAACGGCACGGGTGGCACGGCGACGGGCACGCGGCGCCGGAGCGGCCGGAGCCTCCTCCACGGCCGGCGCCGGAGCGGGCGCGGCCTCCACCACGACCTCGGCGGCCTCGGCCACAGCGGCCGGAGCGGCGACGGCACGGGTGGCGCGACGACGGGCACGCGGCGCCGGAGCGCCCGGAGCCTCCTCCACGGCCGGCGCCGGAGCGGGCGCGGCCTCTACGGGCGCCTCGGCGGCGGCGACGCCGCCGGGCGGGCCGGCCGGCCGGGAAGCCGCGCGGCGACGCCTGCGCGGAGGCAGGTTGTCGCTGGGGCTGCCACTGTCGGCGGCGGGGGTGTTCTCGTTTTCGTTGTTGAGCATGCGGGCGGTTCTCCCGTCACGCTCCCGGGCGCCGCGGCTGACATCCGGTCCGGCACGGCTCCGCGCGATGGGGCGCGGAACCGGCCTCCGGGGCGCGTTCGCCACACGGGAGCTGTAGTCCATGGCCGCCGGTTCCGTACGTCTTGTCCGTACGGCCTGGCGGAAGTCTTCAGGTCAGTGCGCTGCCCGACCCAGGTGGCTCCCGAGTTCCAGGGCGGCGCGACGACGACGGTCCTTACGCGGCGGGACCTTCCGGCGCCTTCGCGTCGGCGTTCACGGCGGCCGTGGGTGGGGCGGCCGTGACAGCCTCGCGGTCGGGCGCGAGCGGGTCGGTCACCGTGCCGGACTCCTCGTCGAAGAGCCCCTGCGCCAGCCTGGTCACCGCTGCGGGGACCGGCGGCGCCAGGTCGGCCACAGCTTGGAGACCGGACAGGACGTCGTCGGGTCGCACGGCAGGTGTCAAATGCCGAACAACCAGCCGCAGTATCGCACAGGCATTGTCCAGCGGCCTATCAGCCTGGGCAGGAAGGGCTTCGAGACTGACGACGGCGCCGCGGGTGTCGAAGGTCCGCATGCCGTTCTTGGTCCGGCGCTGCACCTCGACCGCCTCGGCGGCGAGGAAGACCTCCACCGCCCGCGCGGCGTCGGCGGGCTCCACGCCCTCCAGGCGCAGCTCCCAGACGGAGGCCGTCAGACGGTCCGCGAGCCCGGAGGTCCGGGCCTCGACGGCATCGATGATGTCGAGGCCGACCGGCATGGACTCGTCGAGCAGCTCGCGGAGCTTCTCGGGGTCACGGGTCTGGGCGAGGCCGATCTCCAGGTACTCGGCCTCGCTGCCGGTCCCGGTGGGAGCGGCGTTCGCGTACGAGACGCGGGGGTGCGGTGTGAAGCCCGCCGAGTACGCCATGGGCACCTCGGCGCGGCGCAGGGCGCGCTCGAACGCGCGCTGGAAGTCTCGGTGGCTGGTGAACCGGAGGCGGCCACGCTTGGTGTAGCGCAGTCGGATGCGCTGCACCACCGGTGCGGGAGGCGGGCCTTCGGGCTGTCGCTTGCCCAGTGGTTCTTCTCCTTGTGCGGGGCGGCGCGGCTCGCGCGCCGCCCAGAGGTCTGTCGACCCGTCCGGCTCACCCCCGCCGTTCGGGTGGGGAGATCTCGGGAGCGGGTGCCGCGTCGGCGGCTGTCGTACTACCCAGAGTACGCGCCCGTGACCTCGACGGTTCCCCCGGCGGCCCTCCGAACAGCGCGCGACGCACCTCGGCCCGCGCCTCGCGCACCGCGGCGCGGGAGGTACGCCACACCTCGCGCACGGCGTGCCCGACGGGTGTGGCCACCTGCCGGTACACCCACGCGGCGGGCCGGGCGACGCAGGCGAGCCACAGCAGGCGCAGCCCGCGGCCGAGGGCGCGGGTGATGCGGCCGGCGATGTGCCAGGCCCCGACGAGGAGCGCCCCGAGCGGCAGGAGCAGGTACCGCCACAGCAGGGAGAGCGGCAGCAGCACCACGTACCGCCCCACCCAGACGAGCCCGTACCCGACCGGCACCACCGTGTGCCGCCACACCCAGACCAGCCCGTACCCGACCGGCACCACCGTGTGCCGCCACACCCAGACGAGACCCTGCCCGACCGGCACGACCACGTACCGCCACAGGCCGACCCAGGGCCACACGAACACGAGCATGCACAGCCCGCGCACCAGCCACCGCAGCCCGTGCCCGACGGGCGTCAGCACCTCCCGGTACAGCCACCCCGTCGGCACCACCACCAGGTGCCGCAGCACCCGGGCGGTCCCGGTCCAGAGGGGCACCAGCACGTACCGCCCGAAGGCCACGCACAGCCAGGCCGTGCCCAGCCCGAGGGGCCGCAGTACATACCTGTAGCCCACTCCGCCGACGGGCACGACGACGTAGCGCCACAGCCCGGCCCAGGGCCAATAGAAGACCCCGAGCAGCAGCGGCCGGAGCAGGTACCGCCACAACCGCTCCAGAACCCACCCGGCGGCGTTCCCGAGCGGCGCCAGCACGTGCCGCCGCGCGGCCCGCGCCGCCACCACGAGCAGGTCCCACAGGGCCCGCACCGGCAGCACCACCAGCACGGCGACGACCTTCACGGGCACCCGGACCACCCCGGTCAGACACCCTTCCCCACCAGGCGCGGCCTGTGCCTTCTCCATCTGCATGCCGCTAAGGACACCAGAACCCCGGTTTCCGTTGCGCCGGGGCCCAGGCCGGTCAGTGCGTACTGAGCGGCCGATCGAGCGCACCGCCCGAACGAATGTGCCCCCACCGTCAGAGACGGTGGGGGCACATCACGCAAGGCTCAGCCGGTGGCCGAGGTCACTTCACGACGGACAGCGGCAGCAGCTTCTGGCCCGTCGGTCCGATCTGAATGCTGGTCTGCATCTGAGGACACACGCCGCAGTCGAAGCACGGGGTCCAGCGGCAGTCCTCGACCTCGGTCTCGTCGAGGGCGTCCTGCCAGTCCTCCCAGAGCCAGTCCTTGTCCAGGCCCGAGTCCAGGTGGTCCCAGGGCAGGACCTCCTCGTACGTGCGCTCGCGGGTCGTGTACCAGGCCACGTCCACGCCGTACGCCGGCAGGGTCTTCTCCGCCGCCTGCATCCAGCGGTCGTACGAGAAGTGCTCGCGCCAGCCGTCGAAGCGGCCGCCGGACTCGTAGACCGCGCGGATGACGTCGCCGATGCGGCGGTCACCGCGCGAGAGCAGGCCCTCGACGATGCCCGGCTTGCCGTCGTGGTAGCGGAAGCCGATGGAGCGGCCGTACTTCTTGTCGCCGCGGATCTTGTCGCGGAGCTTGCCGAGGCGGGCGTCCGTCTCCTCGGCCGAGAGCTGCGGGGCCCACTGGAAGGGGGTGTGCGGCTTCGGGACGAACCCGCCGATCGACACCGTGCAGCGGATGTCGTTCTGGCCGGAGACCTCGCGACCCTTGGCGATGACGTTGACCGCCATGTCGCCGATCTGGAGGACGTCCTCGTCGGTCTCGGTCGGCAGGCCGCACATGAAGTACAGCTTCACCTGGCGCCAGCCGTTGCCGTACGCGGTGGCGACGGTACGGATCAGGTCCTCTTCCGAGACCATCTTGTTGATGACCTTGCGCATGCGCTCGGAGCCGCCCTCGGGGGCGAAGGTCAGACCGGAACGGCGGCCGTTGCGGGTCAGCTCGTTCGCCAGGTCCACGTTGAACGCGTCCACGCGGGTGGAGGGCAGCGACAGGCCGACCTTGTCGTCGCTGTAGCGGTCCGCGAGGCCCTTGGCGATGTCGGCGATCTCCGTGTGGTCCGCGGAGGACAGGGAGAGAAGGCCGACCTCCTCGAAGCCCGTCGCCTTGAGGCCCTTCTCGACCATTTCGCCGATGCCGGTGATGCTTCGCTCCCGCACGGGGCGCGTGATCATGCCGGCCTGGCAGAAACGGCATCCGCGGGTGCAGCCGCGGAAGATCTCCACGGACATGCGCTCGTGGACGGTCTCGGCGAGCGGGACCAGGGGCTGCTTGGGGTAGGGCCACTCGTCGAGGTCCATGACGGTGTGCTTGGAGACGCGCCACGGAACGCCGGAGCGGTTCGGGACGACGCGGCCGATGCGGCCGTCCTCCAGGTACTCCACGTCGTAGAAGCCCGGCACGTAGACGTTGCCGGTCTTCGCGAGGCGCAGCAGGACCTCTTCGCGTCCGCCCGGGCGGCCCTCGGCCTTCCAGGTGCGGATGATCTCGGTCATGTCGAGGACGGCCTGCTCGCCGTCGCCGATGACCGCGCAGTCGATGAACTCCGCGATCGGCTCGGGGTTGAAGGCCGCGTGGCCGCCCGCGAGGACGATGGGGTGGTCGACCGTACGGTTCTTCGCCTCCAGCGGGATGCCCGCGAGGTCCAGCGCCGTGAGCATGTTGGTGTAGCCCAGCTCGGTGGAGAAGGACAGGCCGAACACGTCGAAGGCGGAGACGGGGCGGTGGCTGTCGACGGTGAACTGGGGCACCTGGTGCTCGCGCATCAGGGCTTCCAGGTCCGGCCACACCGAGTACGTGCGCTCGGCGAGGACGCCCTCGCGCTCGTTGAGCACCTCGTAGAGGATCATGACGCCCTGGTTGGGCAGGCCCACCTCGTAGGCGTCCGGGTACATGAGCGCCCAGCGGACGTCGCACGCGTCCCAGTCCTTGACGGTGGAGTTCAGCTCACCGCCGACGTACTGGATCGGCTTCTGAACGTGCGGAAGCAGGGCCTCGAGCTGAGGAAAGACTGACTCGGCGGGCATAGCAACCTTCGTGAGCAGGCAGGGGGGCGACTATCAAGCGTAACCCGCTCGGAGCCGCCCCCCGAATCCCCGCGGTCCGCGGGGGATCCGAGGCGCTCGGCCGTACAACGATGCGGCTGTCCCGCGGTCACACCTTCAGGGCGGCCCGCAGCCCGGGGTCGGCGGCCTTCGCCCAGGTGGCCGGGAGGTCGCGTTCGCTGCGTTCCGCCCGCGCCTCCTCGCGGCCGTGGAGCAGGCCCCAGGTGAAGGAGGGTTCGCCGGCGCCGTGGGCCTGGTGGGCCAGGTCGCGCAGGGCGGTGCGGGCGACCACGCTGTCCTGGTGCTCGCCGAGCAGGTTCTGGACGGCCTTCATGGCCTTGGCGAACTTCCTGGCGGGTTTCCCGAGGGCGGCTTCGGCGGCCTCTCCGGCGTAGCGGGCTCGTTTGGCGGCCTTGCGGGCCTGGTGCAGCGCGTGGTCGGTCTGCTCCCCCGGGTCCAGGGAGAGGGCGTGGTCCACGCGGGAGGCGAGCCTGCCGTAGTCGCGGAGCAGGGCCTTCGGGAGGGCCTTGCCGGCGGGTTTCCCGGCGCCGGGCAGCAGCGGCGGGTCGGTGAGCAGGCCTTCCAGGGTGTCGAGGAGGGCGAGGTGGCGCGGGCTGTCGAGGGCGCCGAGGGCGCGGCGGCGCGACGCGGAGCGGCGGGTGGTGTTCCAGGTGCGCAGGCGTTTGCGGACGGGTCCGGCGAGGAGGGGGCGGGGGAGGTCGGCGACGGCGGTCCGGAAGTGTTCGTGGAGGACTTCCCGGTCTCGGTCGACGCCGAGTTCCGTGCCGAGCCAGCGCAGTTCTTCGCCGATGGGGTCGGTGACCTGCCGGTCGAGGACCTTGCGGTAGGTCTTGAAGGCGCTGCGCAGGCGGCGGGAGGCCACGCGCATCTGGTGGACGGAGTCGGGCTGGTCGCGCCGCACGGCGGGGTCGTAGGTGATCAGGGCGTCGACCTGCTCGCGCAGGTACGCCAGGACGTGCGCGCCGGCGGTTCCCTCGGCGGCCGGGTCGGGCCCGGGGCGGGCAGGGGGTTCGTTGCCGGTCTCGGCGAGGGCGCGGGCGAGTTTGGAGGGGGCGTCGGAGACCTTGAGTCCGGCCTTCTTGAAGACCTTCTCCACGGCGTCGAGGAGGCCGGGGTCGGTGCCGTCGGCGAGTTCGACCTCGACCTCGGTCCAGGTGGCGGTGGCGTCCTCGTGTTCGGCGGTGACCGCGTCGGTGCTGAGTTCGGCGAGGAGGGCGCCGTCGGCGTCGAGGAGGTGGCTGATCCGGCGGGAGGAGAGCAGCCGGACCTGGGGCTGGAGGCGGGCGTCGCGGACGCGGGAGCGGACGAGGGCGGCGAGCGGGCCGGGCACGGTGTCCCCGAGGGCGGCGGTGACCTCGTCGCGGACGCCGGGGGCGACGGGGAGTTTGAGGTGCCAGCCGGCGTCGTGGCCGCCGGTGCGGCGGCGCAGGGTGAGGCCGTCGGCGGCGAGCCGCTGGTCGGGGGTGTCGTAGTAGACGGCGTCGAGGTCGGCGACGCCCCGGTCGACCACGGCGGCGATGCCTGCCGTGCCGGTGAGGTCGGGGACTCCGCGTCGCTCCGCCTTGGGCTTCGTGAACTCGAATTTCCGCTCGATTTCACGCTTCGTGTCCGCCATGGATCGAATCTAGTCCTGAACGCTGCACGGCGTACGGGTCGGCCGCGGATTCGGCCGGGTTCGGTCCGGCTCCGGCCCCCGGTGCCGCCGCCTCGGCGGCACCGGGGCCGGGGTTACGCCGACAGGGGACGTTGGACCTTGATCGACTGGAGTAGTCCGATGGCCACCCAGACGGCGAACATCGACGATCCTCCGTAGGAGACGAAGGGCAGGGGCAGGCCGGCCACGGGCATGATGCCGAGGTTCATCCCGATGTTCTCGAAGGCCTGGAAGGCGAACCAGGCGATGATTCCGGCGGCCACGATGGTGCCGTACAGCTCGGTGGTGGCGCGGGCGATCATGCAGGCGCGCCACAGGACGACGCCGAGGAGGCCGAGGATCAGGATGCCGCCGACGAAGCCGAGCTCCTCGCCCGCGACGGTGAAGACGAAGTCGGTCTGCTGTTCGGGGACGAACTGTCCGGTGGTCTGCGGGCCCTTGAACAGGCCGGAGCCGGTCAGGCCGCCGCCGCCGATGGCGATGCGGGCCTGGTTGGTGTTGTAGCCGGCGCCGGAGGGGTCGAGCTCGGGGTTGGCGAAGGCGGCGAAGCGGTTGATCTGGTACTGGTCGAGGACGCCCAGCTGCCAGATGAGGATGGCTCCGGCCGTGCCGGTGCCGATCAGGCCGAGCACCCATCGGTTGGAGGCGCCGGAGGCCAGCAGCACGCCGAGCACGATGACGACCATCACCATGACGGATCCGAGGTCGGGCATCAGCATGACGATGCCCATGGGCGCGGCGGCCAGGCACAGGGCCTTGACCACGGTGCGGTGTTCGGGATGTTCGAGGTCGCCGGCGTCGACCCGGGCCGCCAGCAGCATCGCGGTCACCAGGATGATCGTGACCTTCACGAACTCCGAGGGCTGGAGCGAGAAGCCGCCGCCGATGACGATCCAGGCGTGGGCGCCGTTGATGGTGGCGCCGAGCGGGGTGAGCACGGCCGTGACGAGGACGAGCGAGAGGCCGTAGAGGACCGGGACGGCGCCGCGCAGGTTGCGGTGGCCGAGGAGGACCGTCCCGATCATCAGTACGAGGCCGATGCCGGTGTTGAGCAGGTGGCGCCAGAGGAAGTACTGCGGGTCGCCCTGGTTGAGGGTGTCCCGGTGGCGGGTCGCGGACCAGACGAGCAGGGCGCCGATGAGGGACAGGGCGAGCGCCGACAGCAGTATCGGCCAGTCGAGCCGGCGCAGGACCGAGTCGCGGGCCGTCAGCCGGGCGAGCGTGCCCTTCTGGGGTGCGTACCGGGATACGGAGAAGTTGTTGGCGGTCTGCATCATCACGTCTCAGTCATGCCGCAGGGGCGGTGGGCCGGCGAGCGCGGGCGGCGCCAGCTCCTCCGGGGACGGGGGCACGTACGGCTTGATCTCGGGGGAGTCGATGGTGCCGTCGGGGTGGACGGTGGGCAGCTGCGCCTGCGGCTTGGGCAGGAGGGCCTTGCCGGTCTCCTTGCCGTCCATGGTGAGCCCGTACATCGCGTTGTAGATGTTGCGGACGGCGGGGCCGGAGGCGCCGGAGCCGGTGCCGCCCTGGGAGATCGTCATCACGATGGTGAAGTCGTCGGTGTAGGTGGCGAGCCACGAGGTGGTCTGCTTGCCGTAGACCTGGGCGGTGCCGGTCTTGGCGCGCAGCGGGATCTTGTCCAGGGGCCAGCCGATGAACCGCCAGGCGGCGGTGCCGCCGGGTTCGACGACCATGCGCAGGCCCTTGTCGAGGTCGGCGATGGTCTTGGCGTCGATGGGGAGCTTGCCGTGGGCCTGGGGCTTGATCTCCTCGGCCTTGCCCTGGGGGCTGATCACGGCCTTGCCGACGGTGGGGTTGTAGAGGGTGCCGCCGTTGCTGATGGCGGCGTAGGCGGTGGCCATCTGGATGGGGGTGACGAGGACGTCGCCCTGGCCGATGGCGAAGTTGATGCTGTCGTAGGCCTTGAGCTGGTTGCCTTCGAGGCAGCTCTCGTAGGCGATCTGCTCGACGTAAGTGCCGCCCTTCTTGCCCTGCTTGCACCAGGAGTCCTTGTTGGCCTCCCAGAAGCTCTGCTTCCAGTGGCGGTCGGGGATGCGGCCGGTGACCTCGTTGGGCAGGTCGATGTGGGTCTCGGAGCCGAGTCCGAACTCGCGGGCGGTCTTGTAGAACCAGTCGTGGGGGCTCTTGGGTTCGAGGCCGCCGTCGCGCTGCCATTCCTTGTGGCCGAGCGCGTAGAAGACGGTGTTGCAGGAGAACTTGAGGGCTTCGCCGAGGGTGATGGGGCCGTGGCCCTTGGACTCGAAGTTCGCGAAGCTGCGGCCGCCCATGTTGTAGGAGGCGCTGCAGTTGTACTTGTCGTCGAAGGCGTAGCCGGCGCGGACGGCGGCGCTGGCGGAGACCACCTTGAAGATGGAGCCGGCGGGGGCCTGGCCCTGGATGGCGCGGTTGAGCAGGGGGTAGTTGGAGTCCTTGCTGGTGAACTTCGCGTAGTCCTGGCCGGAGATCCCGCCGACCCAGACGTTGGGGTCGTAGTCGGGCTGGGAGGCCATGGCGACGACGCGGCCGGTCTTGGTCTCCATGACGACGACGGCCCCGGAGTCGGCCTCGTACTTGCGGCCGGTGATGTTGTCGGTCTCGTTGCGGACGACCTTCATCGCCTCGGCGAGCTCGAACTCGGCGACGGCCTGGACGCGGGCGTCGATGCTGGTGACGAGGGTGGATCCGGCGATGCCGGGGTCGGACTTGGTCTCGCCCATGACCCGGCCGAGGTTGTCGACCTCGTACGAGGTGACCTGGGCCTTGCCGCGCAGCTCCTTGTCGTACGTGCGCTCGATGCCGGAGCGGCCGACCTGGTCGGAGCGCAGGTGCGGCGAGTCGGTGTCCTTGGCCTTCTGGATCTCGTCGTCGGTGACGGGCGAGAGGTAGCCGAGGACCTGCGCGGCGCGGCCCCCGCCGACCGCCGGGTAGCGGCGTACGGCGGTGGGTTCGGCGGTGATGCCGGGGAAGTCCTCGGGGCGTTCGCGGATCTGGAGGGCCTGCTGGGTGGTGGCCTCCATGGTGACCGGGATCGGCTGGTAGGGGGAGCCGTTCCAGCAGGGCTTGGGGGTCTGGGAGTCGCAGAGCCGGATCTTGTCCATGACGTCCTGCGGCTTCATGTCGAGCACCCCGGCGAGGCGGGTCAGGACGGCCTTGCCCCGGTCCTTTATCCGCATCAGCTCGGTGCGGGACGCGGAGACGACGAGACGGGTCTCGTTGTCGGCGAGGGGGACGCCGCGGGCGTCGAGGATGTCGCCGCGCACGGCGGGCTGCACCACGCGCTGGACGTGGTTGCTGCGGGCCTCGTCGGCGTACTCGTGGCCGTTGCGGATCTGGAGGTACCAGAGGCGGCCGCCGAGGGTGAAGAGCAGGGAGAAGACGAGGATCTGGATGATGACGAGCCGGATCTGCACCCGGGGGGTGCGGCCGGTCTCGGGAATGTTGGTCATGCCTGGTGCTCCCCCGTCACAGCTTCTTGACGTTCTTCACGCCTTTGACGCCCTTTATCCGGCCGGCCCGGTTGGCGCGGCCGCGGGCCGTGCGCAGTCTCAGGCCGCCGCGCTGGCTGCCGATCCTGAGGCCGGTGCCGCCGGCGAGCCAGCCGGTGGACACGTCGGCTCCCTGCGGCGGGCCGCCGTTGGCTTCGACGGCCATGGGGTCGTTCTCGGCGCGGCGGGCCAGGGCCATGATCCACGGCACGGTGAAGGGGGCGAGCAGGAGGTCGTAGAGGACTGCGGTGAACAGCAGGCCGCCGAGGCCCACGTGGCGTTCGGCGGTGTCGCCGACCAGGGCGCCGACCCCGACGTAGAGCATGATCGAGCCGGCGGCGGCGGCGAGGACGGTGAGCATGGGGCCCCAGGCGGAGCGGAACCGGCCGTTGTCGGGGCGGGCCAGGCCCACGAGGTAGCCGATGATGCACAGGACCAGGGCGTAGCGGCCGGCCGCGTGGTCGGCGGGCGGGGCCAGGTCGGCGAGGAGTCCGGCGCCGAAGCCGAGGAGGGCGCCGGAGGTGGACCCGTACACCAGGGACAGGGCGACGACCGTGAGCAGCATCAGGTCGGGGACGGCGCCGGGGAGCTGGAGCCTTCCCAGGATGGTGACCTGGATGACGAGGGCGACCACGACGAGGGTGACGGAGAGCAGGATCCGGTTGAAGCGCATGGCTCAGCGTTCCTCCTCGTCCGCGGGCCGGCCGGAGACGCCCGGGGTGGGCGTGACCGTGACGGTGACCGTGGGTGTGGGCTTGGGGGGTTCGGGCTTGGGGGGCAGGACGGCGTCGCGGGGGTCGTCGCGGGGCGGCATGACGACCACGCCGACGATGTCGAGGCGGGAGAAGCCGACGAAGGGGCGGACGTGGATGGTGCGGGTGAGTCCGCCGTTGGAGGGGTCGACGCGGACGACCTCGCCGAGCGGGACGCCGGGCACGAAGGGCTTGTTGGCGCGGGAGCCGAAGGTGACCAGGCGGTCGCCGGGGCTGACCCTGGCGCGGCCGTTGAGCATCTGGACGGACAGGGGGCGGTCGCCCTGTCCGGTGGCGAAGCCGAGTTCGCCGCTCTGCTCCAGTCGGGTGCCGACGGTGAAGTCGGGGTCGTTGGCGAGGAGCACGGTGGAGGTGTCGGGGCCGACGGTGGTGACGCGGCCGACGAGTCCGTCGCCGTTGAGGACGGTCATGTCGCGTTCGATGCCGTCCTTGCTGCCGGCGTCGATGGTGACGGTCCAGGAGAAGCCCTGGGCCGCTCCTATGGCGATGACCTCGGCGCCCTTGATGCCGTACTGTCCGGCGCCGGCCCGCTTGAGCATCTCGTCGAGTTCGCGGATGCGGCTCTTGGCGCGTTCGTCGCTGCCCATCCTGGTCTTCAGGAGGGTGTTCTCGCGCTCCAGCCGGGTGATGCGGTTGTGGCGCTCGTCGGAGTCGCGTACGGCCCCTATGGCGTTGGCGACCGGGTCCACGGCGGTCGCGACGCCCTTCTCGACCGGGCCGAAGACCGCTGCGGCGGCCTTGCGGGCACCGTCGACCGGTGACTCCTCGCCCGCTCTGATGTCCACCGTGATCAATGCGAACGCGATGGCGATCAGCAGCACCAGGAGCAGCCGGCTCTCTCGTGTGTCCCTCACGTGCGGCGGCCGTGCCTTCCTCGTAGAAAACCCGTGCGGCGGAGCCGCTCCGGCGGAGCCGGGGCTGCACCGGACTGTGCCTGTATATCAACGATCCGCCGCACGGGCGCGGTAGCACCCGTACGGCGGATCCTTGTGTTCCGCATGCCCCGTTGGAGGGGGTTTGATCACCGCCGGGGCTGGGCGTCCAGGACCTGCTGGAGGGCTTCGAACTCCTCGACGCACTTGCCGGAGCCGAGGGCCACGGAGTCGAGGGGGTCCTCGGCGATGTGGATCGGCATGCCCGTCTCGCGGCGCAGCCGCTCGTCGAGGCCGCGCAGGAGGGCGCCGCCGCCGGTGAGGACGATGCCGCGGTCCATGATGTCGCCGGAGAGCTCCGGCGGGCACTTGTCGAGGGTGGTCTTGACGGCGTCGACGATGGAGTTGACCGGCTCCTCGATGGCCTTGCGCACCTCGGCGGCGGAGATGACGACGGTCTTCGGGAGGCCGGAGACCAGGTCGCGGCCGCGGATCTCGGTGTGCTCGTCCTTGTCGAGGTCGTACGCCGAACCGATGGTGATCTTGATCTGCTCGGCGGTGCGCTCGCCGAGGAGGAGCGAGTACTCCTTCTTGATGTGCTGGATGATCGCGTTGTCCAGCTCGTCACCGGCCACCCGGATGGACTGTGCCGTGACGATTCCGCCGAGGGAGATGACGGCGACCTCGGTGGTGCCGCCGCCGATGTCCACGACCATGTTGCCGGTGGCCTCGTGGACGGGCAGGCCCGAGCCGATGGCGGCGGCCATGGGCTCCTCGATGATGTGCACCTGACGGGCGCCGGCCTGCGTGGACGCCTCGATGACGGCGCGCCGCTCCACTCCGGTGATGCCGGAGGGCACGCAGACCACGACGCGCGGGCGCGCCAGGTAGCGACGCTTGTGGATCTTGAGGATGAAGTACCGGAGCATGCGCTCGGTGATCTCGAAGTCGGCGATCACGCCGTCCTTGAGGGGCCGTACGGCGACGATGTTGCCGGGCGTGCGCCCGATCATCTTCTTCGCCTCCGAGCCGACCGCCAGGATTCCACCGGTGTTCGTGTTGATGGCGACCACGGACGGCTCGTTCAGGACGATTCCCCGGCCCCTCACGTACACCAGCGTGTTGGCGGTCCCGAGGTCGATCGCCATGTCACGGCCGATGAACGACATGTTGTTCCCCTTGTTCCCCATGAGGAGCGTCTGGCCTTCCAGTTGATAGCGGCTGCTGTCAGGTCGGCGAGGTGGGTGTGTGGGTGGAGGCCCCATCGTAGTGCCGCGAGTACCGGTACCGCGCGACGGGACTCCGGCGATGGCGCCGGACGGGCAACCCGCCCCCTTAGTGGTGACGTCGTGTCCTTGCCATGCGTTCCCGGATGGTTCCGGCAATACCGAAGGGCGACCGAAATTACTTCGGTCGCCCCAGGTCATGAGCGCTATTTGGCTGATGTCTCGTCAGGAAAGCGCGTTCGGAAATGCTCCGCTACGCTCAGAGAGCCGGGAAGAAGAGCTTCAGCTCGCGCTCCGCGGACTCCTCGGAATCCGAGGCGTGGATCAGGTTCTCGCGCACGATGGTGCCGAAGTCCCCCCGGATGGAGCCGGGCGCCGCGGCGATCGGGTCGGTGGGTCCGGCCAGCTGGCGGACGCCCTCGATCGCGCGTTCCCCTTCCACGACCAGGACGACGACGGGACCGCTCGCCATGAAGCCCATCAGGGGCTCGTAGAAGGGCTTGCCCTTGTGCTCACCGTAGTGCGCCTCCAGGGTCTCCGCGTCCAGCGTGCGCAGCTCCAGCGCGGGGATGGTCCAGCCGGCCTTCCGCTCGATGCGGCCGATGATCTCGCCGACCAGCCCGCGACGGACGGCGTCGGGCTTGAGGATG
Organism: Streptomyces sp. NPDC033966; assembly: GCF_055575955.1. NCBI lineage: Bacteria > Bacillati > Actinomycetota > Actinomycetes > Kitasatosporales > Streptomycetaceae > Streptomyces > Streptomyces sp. NPDC033966. The sequence continues at coordinate 216,033 of NZ_JBVIRQ010000006.1, forward strand.
ACGAGCGTGCGCTGGGTCATGTGATGGCTCCTTGCGGCAAACGGGTGCGGTGCGACGAATCTACAGGGCCGAAACGGTGAACCGTCACGCAGCGTCAGGAGCGGCGGCTTCCGCCTGACGGGCCGCCCAGCTGGCCTTGATCGCGTCGATCTTGCGGCCGTAGTGCACCGAGCACCACCACAGGCCCGCGAAGACCGCGCCCAGGAAGAACATCATCGGGACCACGAAGCCGCTCGCGATCAGTCCGACCTGCAGCGCCCAGCCGATCTGCACCGCGCCGGGACGCGACAGCATCCCGCACAGCAGCACCGACACCAGCATCGTCACACCGCAGACCGTCCACACCTGGGCCTGGGTCAGGTCCGGGTTCTTCATGGCCACCAGGCCCGCGAAGCCGACGATGAAGAATTCACCGATCAGCGTGCTCGCGCAGAGCGTGCGCATCGATCCCTCAGCCCTTCTTGAACAGCAGGCGGGCCTCGCCCACCGTGATCACGGAACCGGTCACCAGGACGCCGGCCCCTCCGTATTCGGCCTCTTCCTCCGCAAGGGTGACGGCCGCCTCCAGGGCGTCGTCCAGGCGGGGCTCCACCTGCACCCGGTCCGGGCCGAAGACCTCGACCGCGATCGCCGCAAGCTCGTCGGCGCCCATGGCCCGGTGGCTGGTGTTCTCGGTGACCACGACCTCCGCGAAGATCGGCTCGAAGGCCTCGAAGACGCCCTTGACGTCCTTGCCCTCGCTCGCGGCCACGACACCGATCAGCCGGCTGAACCCGAAGGCCTCGGTGACCGCCTCCGCGGTGACCCGTGCCCCCGCCGGGTTGTGCGCGGCGTCCAGGATCACCGTCGGGCTGCGGCGCACGACCTCCATGCGGCCCGGAGAGGTCACCGAGGCGAACGCCTGCCGCACCGTGTCCGCGTCCAGCTCCCGCGCGTGCTCCCCGCCGACGCCGAAGAAGGCCTCGACGGCCGCCAGCGCGACGGCCGCGTTGTGCGCCATGTGGGCGCCGTACAGCGGCAGGAAGATGCCTTCGTACTCGCCGCCCATCCCGCGCAGGGTCAGCATCTGGCCGCCGACCGCCACCTCGCGGGAGACGACGCCGAACTCCATGCCCTCGCGGGCCACCGTCGCGTCGACCTCGACGGCCTTCTTCAGCAGCACCTGCGCCGCGTCCACCGGCTGCTGCGCCAGGATCACGGTGGCGCCCTGCTTGATGACGCCGCCCTTCTCCTGGGCGATCTCGCCGGGCGTGGAGCCGAGCCGGTCCGTGTGGTCCAGGCTGATCGGGGTGATCACCGCGACCGTCCCGTCGATCACGTTGGTGGCGTCCCAGCTGCCGCCCATGCCGACCTCGACGACGGCGACGTCGACCGGCGCGTCCGCGAAGGCCGCGTACGCCATGCCGGTGAGCACCTCGAAGAACGACAGCCGGTACTCCTCGGCCGCGTCGACCATCTCCACGTACGGCTTCACGTCGTGGTAGGTCTCGACGAAGCGCTCGGCGCTGATCGGCGCCCCGTCCAGGCTGATCCGCTCGGTCACCGACTGCACGTGCGGGCTGGTGTAGCGGCCCGTGCGCAGGTCGAAGGCGTTCAGCAGGGCCTCGATCATGCGGGCCGTGCTGGTCTTGCCGTTGGTGCCGGTGACGTGGATGGACGGGTACGCGTGCTGCGGCTCGCCCAGTACGTCCATCAGCGCGGCGATCCGGCTGACGGACGGCTCCAGCTTGGTCTCGCCCCAGCGGGTGGCGAGCTCCTGCTCCACCTCCAGCAGCGCCTTCGCCACCTCCGGGTCCTCGGGGCGGGCCGGCACGGGGTCGCCCGAGGGCGGACCGGCCTGGGCGCGCAGGGTACGGCTGCCGGCCTCGATCACCGCCAGGTCGGGGTCGCGGTCGGACTGTTCCGCCACGATCTGGTCGAACTCGTCGAAGGGACGGTCGCGGTCACGGTCGTGGCTCTCGGGCTGCTGCTCACTCACGGGTCCAGTCTACGGACGGGGCCCCGCAGGACTTTCGGCCCGGCCGCTTCAGGACCTTCGGCCGCGAAAGCGACCTGATCGTTATGCAAGCCTTGCGGGCAGGAGATAGGGGAACAAATGCCGCAGGCCAGCACCACCACGACCGCTTCCAGCCGCGACATAGGGATAGACCTGGGGACCGCGAACACCCTCGTCTACGCCCGCGGCCACGGGATCGTCCTCAATGAGCCGTCCGTGGTGGCGGTCAAGGCCGGCACCACCACCGCCCTGGCCGTCGGGACCGAGGCCAAGGAGACCATCGGCCGCACCCCGGGCTCCATCACCGCCATCCGCCCCCTCAAGGACGGGGTGATCTGCGACTACGAGGCCGCCGAGGAGATGATCCGGCACTTCGTGCGCAAGGCGGTGCCCGGCCGCCGCCCCCGCACCCGGATGGTGGTCTGCGTGCCGTCCGGCGTGACCCCCGTCGAGCGGCGGGCCATCATCCACGCCTCCACCCGGGCCGGCGCCAGGACCGTCCACCTCATCGAGGAGCCGATGGCCGCCGCGATCGGCGCCGGCCTGCCGGTGTCCGAAGCGCGCGGCTCCATGGTGGTGGACATCGGCGGCGGCACCTCGGAGGTCGCCGTCATCTCCCTCGGCGGGATCGTCACCTCGCAGTCCCTGCGGGTCGGCGGGGACCGGCTGGACGCCGCCATCACGGACTACGTGCGCAAGGAGCACGCACTGCTCATCGGCGAGCGCACCGCCGAGGACGTCAAGGTCGCCATCGGCTCCGCCTGGCCCGTCCCGGACCGGCCGGAGCTGGAGACCCGGACCTTCACCGTGCGCGGCCGCGAGAAGGTCGGCGGCATGCCCAAGACCCTGGAGCTGACCGCGCCCGACGTCCGGGCCGCCCTCGACGAGCCCGTCGAGGCGATCATCGCCGCCGTCCGCACCACCCTGGAGGACTGCCCGCCCGAGCTCTCCGGCGACGTCATGGAGCACGGCATCGTCCTCACCGGCGGCGGCGCCCTGCTGCCCGGCCTGGACCTGCGCATCGCCTCGGCCACCGGCATCCCGGTCTTCGTCGCGGACGCCCCGCTGGACTGCGTGGCCCTCGGCTCCGGCCGCTGCGTCGAGGACCTCGACACCCTGAACGGCCTGCTCGCCCCCGCGAAGGCCTGACCGGGGGCACCGGCGGCCCGGTCAGCCGCGCGGCAGCACCGCCACCACCTCGTACGAGTCCGGCGTCCGCGTCGCCGTCAGGGTGCCCCCCAGGCTGCGGACCCGCTCGGCCATGCTCGCCGTGCCCGAGCCCGCCGAGACCGGGGCCCGGCCCGGGGCGCCGCCCGGCAGGCCGTTGCTGACGGCGATCCGCACGTGCGGGCCGTCCGTCCGGACCGACACCTCGATGGTCTCGCCGCGCGCGTGCTTGGCCGCGTTGGTCAGGCACTCCTGCACCACCCGGTACACCGCCGCCTGCCGCAGCGGCGACAGCGCGTGCGCCTGCTGGTCCATCGCCAGCCGGACCGGCGAACCGGCCCGCCCGCTCTCCTCCGCCAGCGCCGCCAGCCCGTCGACACCGGGCGTGGCGGCCCGCTCCCCGCGCTGCACGATGATCTCGTTGAGCACCAGGTGCGCCCTCCGGGCGGTGTCGGACAGCTCCTCGAAGTCCTTCGCGTACGGGGTGTCGCGCGCCCGCATCGACAGCACCTCCGAGCGCACCGTCAGCAGGGTCAGCTCCCGCCCCACGAAGTCGTGGACGTCCCGGGCGACGGAGGTCCGCTCCTCCTGCACGGCGTTCAGCACCGCCGACTCGGCCCGCCCGGCCTCCAGCTCGCGCACCAGGTCGTGCCGGTATGCGGCGATCCCGACGGCCGAGGCGAGCACCCCGATGGGCACCACCAGGCCGAGGAAGGCGCTGAGCGTCGCGGCCTTCGGCTCGGGCCAGCCCGGCACGCAGAACACCGAGACCGCGAAGGCCAGGTACCCGAGGGTGGCCAGGACGGCGGCGCGCCGGCCCCGGTAGCGGCCGACGGAGTACAGCGCGAACTGGATCAGGGTCAGCTCGTGCAGCCAGCCGAGGAACAGCAGGGCGGTGAGGTACGCCGCCCACGGCATCCGGCGCCGCAGCAGCAGCGTCGAGCAGCCCACGGTGAGCACGACGGCGGCCCCGGCCCCGCTGAGGGAGTTGTCGGCGGCGGCCAGCCCGGGCAGGTCCAGCGCCATCAGGGCCAGGCAGCTCAGTGCCGCGAGGACGTCCTGCGCCCGCGGGGAGGCGCCCCGGCCCTCGGCCGGCCGGAGGCCCGAGGCCACGAGCCGGTGGAACGCCGACAGGGCGGGCTTGACGTGCATCTCCCCATCATCCGTGGTCCGCGCCCGGGATCGGATCGGCGGGTGGGACATATCAAGTGATATGCGGCACTCCGCTTGTCTCGTGGCAGCGGTCGCCGCGCTCGTCGTGACCCGCTTCGGGACCGGTCTCCTCTGAGCCCGCGCGAAGGCCCCCGCACCGTCCGGAGACGGTACGGGGGCCTTCGTACGTCGTACGCGGCTACGCGGACGCGGCTACGCGGCGGGCAGACCGGCCAGCTGCGCCTGGATCCGGGCGATGTCCGTCTCGGCCTTGGCGAGACGGCCCTTGATCTTGTCCACGACGTTGTCGGGGGCCTTGGCGATGAACGCCTCGTTCCCCAGCTTCGCCTCGGCCTGCTGCTTCTCCTTCTCGGCGGCGCCCAGGTCCTTCGTCAGGCGCTTGCGCTCGGCCTCGACGTCGATGGTGCCCGACAGGTCGAGGGCGACCGTCGCGCCGGCGACCGGGAGGGTCGCGGAGGCGCTGAAGGCGTCGCCCTCCGGCTGGAGGCGCAGCACCTGGCGGATGGCCGCCTCGTGCGCGGCGAGCGCCGTACCGGACAGGTCGAGGCGGGCCGGAACCTTCTGCTTGTCGTCGAGGCCCTGCTCCTTGCGGAAGCGGCGGACCTCACGGACGAGGTTCTGGACGTTGTCGATCTCGGTCTCGGCGGCCTCGTCGCGGAAGCCACTGTCCTTGGGCCAGTCGGCGATGACGAGGGACTCGCCGCCGGTCAGCGTGGTCCACAGGGTCTCGGTGACGAACGGGACCACCGGGTGCAGCAGCCGCAGCATGACGTCGATGACCTCGCCGAGGACCCGGCTGGAGACCTTCGCCTGCTCGCCGCCCGCGAAGAAGGTCGTCTTCGACAGCTCGACGTACCAGTCGAAGACCTCGTCCCACGCGAAGTGGTAGAGCGACTCGCTGAGCTTGGAGAACTGGAAGTCCTCGTAGTAGCCGTCGACCTGCGCGACCGTCTTGTTCAGGCGGGACAGGATCCAGCGGTCGGTGGCCGACAGCTGCTCGGCCGGCGGCAGCTCGCCCTCGATCGTGGCGCCGTTCATCAGCGCGAAGCGCGTGGCGTTCCAGATCTTGTTGGCGAACTTGCTGGAGGCCTGGACCCAGTCCTCGCCGATCGGCACGTCGGTGCCGGGGTTGGCGCCCTTGGCCAGGGTGAAGCGGACGGCGTCGGAGCCGTACTTGTCCATCCAGTCGAGCGGGTCGACGACGTTGCCGAAGGACTTCGACATCTTCTTGCCGCGCTCGTCGCGGACCAGGCCGGTCAGCGCGATCGTCTTGAAGGGGACCTCGCCGTCCATGGCGTACAGGCCGAACATCATCATCCGGGCGACCCAGAAGAAGATGATGTCGTGGCCGGTGACCAGGACGTCGGTGGAGTAGAACTTCGCCAGGTCCGGGGTCTTCTCCGGCCAGCCCAGCGTGGAGAACGGCCACAGGCCGGAGGAGAACCAGGTGTCCAGGACGTCGGTGTCCTGGGTCCAGCCCTCGCCCGTGGGGGCTTCCTCGTCGGGGCCGACGCAGACGACCTCGCCGTCGGGGCCGTACCAGACCGGGATGCGGTGGCCCCACCACAGCTGGCGCGAGATGCACCAGTCGTTGAGGTTGTCGACCCAGTCGAAGTACCGCTTCTCCATCTCCTTCGGGTGGATCTTGACCCGGTCGTCGCGGACCGCGTCGCCCGCGGCCTTGGCGAGGGTCTCGACCTTGACCCACCACTGGAGGGACAGGCGGGGCTCGACGGTCGTGCTGCAGCGCGAGCAGTGTCCGACGGAGTGCAGGTAGGGGCGCTTCTCCGCGACGATCCGGCCCTGCTGGCGCAGCGCGCCGACGACCGCGGAGCGGGCCTCGAACCGGTCCAGGCCGAGGAAGGGGCCGTGGACGGTGATGACGCCGTGCTCGTCCATGATCGTCATGTTGGGCAGGTTGTGGCGCTGCCCGATGGCGAAGTCGTTCGGGTCGTGCGCCGGGGTCACCTTGACGCAGCCGGTGCCGAACTCGGGGTCGACGTGCGTGTCCGCGACGACCGGGATGGAACGGTCGGTGAGCGGCAGCTTGATGAGCTTGCCGACCAGGTGCTTGTAGCGCTCGTCGTCGGGGTGGACGGCGATGGCCGTGTCACCGAGCATCGTCTCGGCGCGGGTGGTGGCGACGACGAGGGTGTCCTCGCCCTCCCCGTACGTGATGGAGACGAGCTCGCCCGCGTCCTCCTGGTACTCCACCTCGATGTCGGAGATGGCCGTCAGACAGCGGGGGCACCAGTTGATGATGCGCTCGGCGCGGTAGATCAGCTCGTCGTCGTAGAGCTTCTTGAAGATGGTCTGGACGGCCTTCGAGAGGCCCTCGTCCATGGTGAAGCGCTCACGGCTCCAGTCGACGCCGTCGCCGAGGCGGCGCATCTGGCCGAGGATCTTGCCGCCGTACTCTTCCTTCCACTGCCAGACGCGCTCGACGAACTCCTCGCGGCCCAGGTCGTGGCGGGACTTGCCCTCCTCGGCGAGCTGCTGCTCCACCTTGTTCTGGGTGGCGATGCCGGCGTGGTCCATGCCGGGCAGCCACAGGGACTCGAAGCCCTGCATGCGCTTGCGGCGGGTCAGGGCGTCCATGAGGGTGTGCTGGAAGGCGTGGCCCAGGTGGAGCGAGCCGGTGACGTTCGGCGGCGGGATGACGATCGTGTACGCGGGCTTCTCGCTCGCGGCGTCGGCCGTGAAGTAGCCACGCTCTACCCAGCGCTCGTAGAGCTTCCCCTCTACCTCGGCCGGCGCGTACTGGGTCGGCAGTTCGGAGTTGGGGGCACTGGGTGTCTGCGTGTTCTCGGTCACGGGGCACAGGATACGGCGGGTGCCGCCCGCGTCACGAATCCATTCCACCGCGGGCACTCCCGTTGACCTCCCCGGTTCGCGGCCCTTCTCGTCCGGCCCGGGTGACGGTCACCGTCCCCGTCGAGAGCGGCCCGGCCGCGATCGAGGCCCTGGCGGAACGGACCCGTGCCCTGCGGGCCGCGAGGGAAGTACCGGCGCGGTCGTAGTTCGGTAACGGCCGGGACCCCGCCGCCCCCGGCGCCCGGGCCTTCCGCCAGGATGTGTGAAACGGATAAGCAAACCTCACAGGGGGACTCGGGATGAGTTTCAACCAGCCAGGGCCGTACGGCCAGCAGCCGCAGCAGCCCGGTCCCTACGGGCAGCAGCCCCCGCAGCAGCCCCCGAACCCGTACGGCCAGCAGCCGCAGCAGCCCGGCTACGGCTACCCCCAGCAGCCCCCGGCCCCGGCCTACCCGCAGCAGCCTGCGGCTCCCTCGTACCCCCAGCAGCCCGCGGCTCCCTCGTACCCCCAGCAGGGCGGCTACCAGAGCCCGCCGCCCCCGCCGCCGCAGCCGCAGCCGCAGCCGGCGTACGGCTACCAGCAGCCGCAGCAGGCCCCGCAGCCCGCGTACGTCCCCCCGCCGCCGGCGCCCCCGAAGAAGTCCAAGGCCGGCCCGGTCATCGCTGTGGTCGTGGCCGTCGCCGTGATCGCGGGCGGCGCCTGGTGGTTCCTGGGCTCGGGCGGATCGGTCTCCGACGAGACGAAGGGCTACAAGCTGGTCGCCCCGGAGTCGGTGGGCGAGTTCCAGAAGGACCCGAAGTACCAGCCCAAGCAGCTCAGCGACGCGGACAAGCCGCAGATCGAGGCCGCGGGGATCAAGAACCCCACCCAGGTGGGCATGGACTACTTCACCGGCGACCCGAAGAACCCGCTCACGTTGAAGGGCATCAGCTTCACCGGCTACTACGGCGACATCGCCGAGCCCGAGAAGACCGCCGACGGGTACTTCGCCATAGTCCAGCTGAAGCTCACCAAGGACGGCAAGTCGGACGCTCAGCTCGTCGGCAGCCCGAAGGAGATCACGCCCGACGGGTTCGAGGGCGCCGTCATGAAGTGCCAGGAAATCAAGGTCACTTCGAAGGACCCGAACACCAAGGGACCCAAGGAGGCGACGCTCCCGGTGTGCATCTGGGCCGACTACAGCACCCTGGCCACGGTCACCGCCAGTGACGCCGCCGCCCTCCTCGCGAGCAAGCCGGGCTACACCCTGGAGCAGGACGCGGACCTCGCCGCGAAGCTCTACAAGACCGCCCGCGTCAAGAAGTAACCGCACGCCAGGCATACGAGAAGGGGCGCTCCCGGTCGGGAGCGCCCCTTCTCGTATGCCCTTGCTCGTATGCCCTTGCCGCTACGCCGACTTCTCGTGCGGGCCCTGGTCCTTCGGGACGATGCGGGGGACCAGCGTCGGGTTGACGTTGGAGCGGACCACGTCGGCGGTGATGACCACGCGGGCCACGTCCTTGCGGGACGGGACCTCGTACATCACCGACATCAGGACCTCTTCCATGATGGCGCGCAGGCCGCGCGCGCCCGTCTGGCGGAGGATCGCCTGGTCCGCGATGGCTTCGAGGGCCTCGCGCTCGAAGTCCAGCTCGACGCCGTCCAGTTCGAACAGGCGCTGGTACTGCTTCACCAGGGCGTTGCGCGGCTCCACCAGGATCTGGAGGAGCGCCTCGCGGTCCAGGTTGTGCACCGAGGTGATGACGGGCAGGCGGCCGATGAACTCCGGGATCATCCCGAACTTCACCAGGTCCTCCGGCATGACCTCCTGGAACTGGTCGCTCGCCTCGATCTCGCGCTTCGAGCGGATCGTCGCCCCGAAGCCGATGCCCTTGGCGCCCGCACGCGACTCGATGATCTTCTCGAGGCCGGCGAAGGCGCCGCCCACGATGAAGAGCACGTTCGTCGTGTCGATCTGGATGAACTCCTGGTGCGGGTGCTTGCGGCCGCCCTGCGGGGGGACCGAGGCCGTCGTGCCCTCCAGGATCTTGAGGAGGGCCTGCTGCACGCCCTCGCCCGAGACGTCGCGCGTGATCGACGGGTTCTCGCTCTTGCGGGCGACCTTGTCGATCTCGTCGATGTAGATGATCCCGGTCTCGGCCTTCTTGACGTCGTAGTCGGCCGCCTGGATCAGCTTGAGCAGGATGTTCTCGACGTCCTCGCCCACGTACCCCGCCTCCGTCAGCGCCGTCGCGTCGGCGATGGCGAACGGGACGTTGAGCATGCGGGCCAGGGTCTGGGCCAGCAGGGTCTTGCCGGAGCCCGTGGGGCCCAGCAGGAGGATGTTGGACTTCGCGAGCTCGATCGCGTCGTCACGGCCCTGCGCGCCGCCGTTCTCGCCGGCCTGAACGCGCTTGTAGTGGTTGTAGACCGCTACCGAGAGCGCCTTCTTCGCCGGCTCCTGGCCGACGACGTAGCTCTCCAGGAACTCGTAGATCTCACGGGGCTTGGGGAGTTCTTCCCACCGGACCTCGGAGGTCTCCGCGAGTTCCTCTTCGATGATCTCGTTGCAGAGGTCGATGCACTCGTCGCAGATGTACACACCGGGTCCTGCGATGAGCTTCTTCACCTGCTTCTGGCTCTTTCCGCAGAACGAGCACTTGAGCAGGTCGCCGCCGTCACCGATGCGTGCCACGAGGTGCTTCCCCTTCGCCTGGGAGACGCTTTGGTTCAGCGCTCCTGGTGCCTCATATCCGACGGTACCTTGCCGGGGGCCCCGTTCGGGGCCCCCTTGACGCGGTTCACATCGCGGAATCCCGCGGTGCGGCCGCGCCGACTGGCGGCAAGGATCAGACCGCGTTCATCTTGCGGGTCGAGACGATCTGGTCGATCAGCCCGTACGCCAGCGCGTCCTCGGCCGTGAGGATCTTGTCGCGCTCGATGTCCTCGCGGATCTTCTCGATCGGCGTGGACGAGTGCTTGGCCAGCATGCTCTCCAGCTGGTCGCGCATGCGCAGGATCTCGTTGGCCGCGATCTCCAGGTCCGAGAGCTGCTCGCGCCCGGTGCCACCGGAGGGCTGGTGGATCAGCACGCGGGCGTTCGGGAGGGCCATGCGCTTGCCGGGGGTACCGGCGGCGAGCAGGACCGCGGCGGCGGAGGCCGCCTGGCCCATGCAGACCGTCTGGATGTCCGGCTTCACGAACTGCATCGTGTCGTAGATGGCCGTCAGCGCGGTGAAGGAGCCGCCGGGGCTGTTGATGTAGATCGAGATGTCGCGGTCCGGGTCCATCGACTCCAGGCACAGCAGCTGCGCCATGACGTCGTTGGCCGAGGCGTCGTCGATCTGCACACCGAGGAAGATCACGCGCTCCTCGAAGAGCTTCGCGTACGGGTCGTACTCGCGCACGCCCTGCGAGGTGCGCTCGACGAAGCGCGGGATGACGTAGCGGTTGTCGACCTGGGGGCCGGAGTAGAGGCCGCTCGCGGAGAAGTTGTTCTGCATCTGGGTGTTCACCGTCCTGGTGGCGTTCTGCGGGCTGTGGGTGCCTGGCACGGGCGGGCGGGCGCAGGGGCCTCGTACGGGACCCCGTGCGCCGGCCGGGGTCAGGCCCCGGTGCCGCCGCCGCCCGGGACCAGCGACGCGGCGGAGATGATCTCGTCGATGAGGCCGTACTCCTTGGCCTCCTCCGCCGTGAACCAGCGGTCGCGGTCGCCGTCGCGGATGATCGCCTCCACGGTCTGGCCCGAGTGGTGCGCGGTGATCTCGGCCATGCGCTGCTTGGTGCGCAGCAGGTACTGGGCCTGGATCTTGATGTCCGAGGCGGTGCCGCCGATGCCGGCGGAGCCCTGGTGCATCAGGATGTCGGTGTTCGGGAGCGCGAAGCGCTTGCCGGTCGCGCCGCCGGTGAGGAGGAACTGGCCCATGGAGGCCGCCATTCCCATGCCGATGGTGACGACGTCGTTCGGGATGTACTGCATGGTGTCGTAGACCGCCATGCCCGCCGTCACGGAGCCACCGGGGCTGTTGATGTACAGGTAGATGTCCTTCTCCGGCTCCGCGGCCAGGAGGAGGAGCTGCGCCGTGATCTTGTTCGCGATGTCGTCGTCGACCTGCTGCCCGAGGAAGATGATGCGTTCGCCGAGCAGCCGGTTGTAGACATGGTCGCCGAGGCCGCCACCGATGGACGGCTCACCCGCGGCGTAAGGCTTCAGATTCGTCACGTATCCACCTGCTCGTCTCCGACGGCCACATGCCGTCTCAGCGTCTCGTTCTGGGGCGCGGACCTACCGGGGGGCGATGCCGCCGGCTTCGGGTACTCCCGTGCCCTCGTATTCATGGACCCTAACGCGCAGGTAGGACAACGCCATCCCGCTTCCCGAACTGTTCGCTCGGAGCGCAAGCTCCCGAGCGGCCCGCGAGGGCACGCGGAAGGGCCCGGACGCGGCTGCGTCCGGGCCCTTCGGGGCACTTCTCAGGGGGCTCCGCGAGGGCGCCTCCCGGAGGTGTTACTTGGCCTCGGCGTCACCCTCGACGGCGGCCTCGACGACCTCGGCGGCCGTCTCGGTCTCGTCCTCGTCGTCGGAGAGGTCGACGACCTCACCGTTGGTGTCGACGACCTTGGCGGCCTCGACGACGACCGCGAGGGCCTTGCCGCGGGCGACCTCGCCGACCAGCATCGGGACCTGGCCGCCCTCGACGACGGCCTGGGCGAACTGGTCGGGGGACATGCCGGAGGACTGCGCGCGGCGCATGAGGTGCTCGGTGAGCTCCTCCTGGTTGACGCCCAGCTTCTCCTTGTTGACCAGCGCGTCGAGGACGAACTGGGTCTTGATGCCCTTGACGGCCTGCTCGGAGGTCTCGGCGTCGAACTCCTCGACCGTCTTGCCCTGGATCTCGAGGAACTTCTCGAGGTTCAGGCCCATCTGGCCGAGCTGGTGGTGCTCCAGGTTGTGCTTGCGGGTCTGGACCTCGTCCGCGAGGAGCTTCTCGGGGATCGGGACCTCGACGAGCTCCAGCAGCTTCTCCAGGACGCGCTCCTGGGCCTGCGTGGCCTGGTCGTACTGCTTCATGTTCTCGAGGCGCTTGCGGCTGTCCGCCTTGAGCTCCTCGAGGGTGTCGAACTCGCTCGCCATCTGCGCGAACTCGTCGTCCAGCTCCGGCAGCTCGCGGGCGGAGACCTTGGTGACCTTGACGGTGACCTCGGCGTCCTTGCCCTCGGCGGAGCCGCCCTTCAGCTGCGAGGTGAAGGTGGCCTCGCCACCGGCCTCCAGGCCCTTGACGGCCTCGTCGATGCCGTCGAGGAGCTCGCCCGAGCCGATGGTGTAGGAGACGTCGGTGGCGACGCCGTCCGCGAGGACCTCGCCGTCGACCTTGGCCTCGAGGTCGATGGTGACGACGTCACCCTCGGCGGCGGCGCGCTCGACGTCCTTGGTGGACGCGAAGCGGCCGCGCAGCTGCTCGACCGACTTCTCGACGTCCTCGTCCGAGACCTCGACCGCGTCGACCTCGACCTCGATGCCGGAGTAGTCCGGGATCTCGATCTCGGGGCGGACGTCCACCTCGGCGGTGAACTTCAGGAGCTCGTTGTCCTTCAGCTCGGTGATGTCGACCTCGGGCTGGCCCAGCGGGTTCAGGTCGGCCTCGTTGACGGCCTCGGTGTAGAACTTCGGGAGGGCGTCGTTGACGGCCTCCTCCAGCACCGCACCGCGGCCGAAGCGCTGGTCGATGACGCGGTTCGGGATCTTGCCCTTGCGGAAGCCCTTCACCGTGACCTGCTGGTTGATCTTCTTGTACGCCGCGTCGAGGCTGTCCTTGAGCTCCTCGAAGGGCACCTCGACAGTGAGCCGAACCCGAGTCGGATTCAGGGTCTCCACGGCGCTCTTCACGGTTCGGTCTCCTTGTGGCTGACTGCTTGGGGTTCTGCCGGATCGCTGCGATTCAGCGGCCTCGGCGGATTCGGCCCGGCATCAGACACACGGGCACGCAGCTTGCATAGTAACCGCAAGCGGCAATCAGCCCACAACGCGATCTTGGCGAACGGTGCCTGTCGGCGGGCAGTACTGAGTGGTGCTGGTGGTCGGGGTGGCCGGATTCGAACCGACGACCTTCCGCTCCCAAAGCGGACGCGCTACCAAGCTGCGCCACACCCCGTCGGTGCGACACGTAGGGTACATGCCCGGAGACCCTCCGACGCCCCCGGTTTCCCCGGCGGGCGCACGCGCGTGCGGGGCGGGCCGGGACACGGCGGGAAAAGGGGTGTGCACTCCCCCCTCGCGACCCGCTAGGATGCTGTCCGTGCCGCGGTCCCCGGACCTGCGGCGACGCGTTGCGGGTGTAGCTCAATGGTAGAGCCCTAGTCTTCCAAACTAGCTACGCGGGTTCGATTCCCGTCACCCGCTCTTCATGGCTCGGGGCCAGGCCGGAGATCTTCTCCAGGACCTGGCCCCGAGTCGTTTCCGCGAGTCGTTTCCGCGCCGTGCCCGCGCGGCTCCCGCTCAGAGCTTGATGCCCGCGATGGTGTCCGCGAGGGAGTTCAGGAAGCGGTTCACGTCCGGGGCGATGGAGCTCGACGCGAGGAAGAAGCCGAAGAGGACCGCGACGATCGCGGGGCCCGCCTTGATGTGGTTGCCGCGGATCAGGATCACCAGGATGACCGCCAACAGAACCACCACTGACAGCGAAATGGCCACTACTGATCACACCTTCGGTCGTCCCCTGGCCGGCCCGGCGCGCGCGGCGTTGCGCGCCCCACATGCACCATCCTCCCACCAACCGGCCCCGGCTATCCGCCCCGTGACGAAGAGCCATCACGTCTTTCCCGCCATGCGGGTGCGCACCGGGGACATTTCGGACGTCAGGGTGTGGTGATGCCGAGGAGCGAGCGGACGTGGGCGTACTTCGCGGTCAGCCGGTCGCGGGTGGGCGCGTCCAGTACGGACAGGCGTACGGGGTCCGCGTTGTGCGCGAGGTCGGCCTCCTTCACGAGGAGGGCGCCGGGGGTGGCGAGGATCCGGGCGGCGTACTCCCCGACCGGTTCCCCGGGGCGTTTGGTGAGGGCCAGGACCATGTCCTTGACCTCCTGCGGGAGGGCGGCGGCCGCGAGCTGCGCCGGGCTGAGCGCGTCGTCCTCCACCGAGTCGTGGAGCCAGGCCGCGGCCTGCTGGGCGGGGCTGCCGCCGCGCAGGCGGACGCCTTCGGCCACGGCCGCCAGGTGCTCGGCGTAGGGCCGTCCGGCCTTGTCGGTCTGGCCCTCGTGCGCGGAGCGGGCGAGGGCCTCCACCTCGGCGAGGGTCAGGGAGCGGTCCGTCATGCGATCTCCTTCGCTGCCGCGCGCAGGGCCTCGGCGGCCCGGTCCACGTCCGCCGGCGTGGTGCGCCAGTTGGAGAACGCGGCGCGCAGGCCGGCGGTTCCCCCGAGGACGGTGGGGGTGACGAAGACGTCGGCGGCGACGGCCTCGCGCAGGGCGGTCAGCCGCTCGGGGGTGGGGGCTTCGGCGAGGGTGAAGCAGACGACGTTGAGGCGGACCGGGGCCAGCAGCCGGAAGGCCGGGTCGCGGTCGAGGTGTTCGCCGAGTGAGCGGGCGCATGCGATGTCCCGTTCGACGATCTCCCGGTGGCCCTCGCGGCCGTAGGCGCGCAGGGTGAACCAGGCGGCGAGGGCCCGCAGCCGGTGGGAGTTCTCGGGGGTGAGGTGGACGAGGTCGGGATCGGGGCCGAGGGGGCCGAGGTAGGCGGCGGCGTTGGCGAAGACCCGGGCCTGGAGGTCGCGGCGGCGGGTGAACTGGACGGCGCTGTCGTACGGGACGTTGAGCCACTTGTGCAGGTCGACGCAGACGGAGTCGGAGGCGTCGAGGCCGGCGACGAGGTGGGCGTGCTCGGGGGTGAGCGCGGCGAAGGCGCCGAAGGCGGCGTCGGTGTGGAGCCAGAAGTCGTGGCGTTCCCAGAGGGCGGCGACGGCCCGGAGGTCGTCGAAGTCGACGGTGTTGACGGTGCCGGCGTTGGCGACGACGACCGCCGGGCCGGGTGCGTCGGCGAGGGCCCTGTCGAGGGCGGCGGGGTCGACGGCCTCCCGCCCGGGGAGGGTGGGCACGGGGACGAGGGCGGCGCGGCCGAGGCCGAGGACGGACAGGGCCTTGGCGATGGAGGAGTGCGGGGCGCCGGAGAGCACGCGGACGGGGCCGAGGGCGGCGACGCCGTCCTGCGCCGGAGACACCCCGAGGCGTTCGCCGAGCCACTCGCGGGCGATGGCGAGGCCGGCGGTGTTGGACATGGTGGCGCCGCTGACGAAGGTGCCGGTGTGGGCGCCGGAGAGGCCGAAGAGCTCGCGGAGCCAGCCGGTGGTCTCGCGTTCGAGGTGCTGGCCGGCGCCGTCCATGGCGGAGTTGGAGTTCTGGTCGTGCACGGCGGTCAGCCAGTCCCCGGCGAGGGCGGCGGGGGTGGCGCCGCCGGTGACGAAGCCGAGGTAGCGGGGGCCGGCGGAGGCGGAGAGGCGGGGCTCCCAGCGGGCCCGGAACTCGGCGAGGGCCGCTTCCGTGCCGGTGCCGCGCCCGGGGAGCGGGGCCGGCGGCGGGGGGTCCTGCGGCGGTACGACGGGGCGGTCGTCCAGGGTCGCGAGGGCCTCGGCGGCGGCGCGGCGGGTGGCGTCGAGGAGCTCGGGGAGCCGGGCGAGGTCGGCGGCGAGGGTGCGGTCCATGGGCGGCACGCTAGACGTCGGCGGGCCGGGGCGACCGGGCCAATCGGCTTCGGGTGGCCCGGGCGGGGCGGGGTGGTCAGGCCGCCGTGTACGACGGGGCCGGGCGGCTGGTCAGAGTGGTCATGCGGGCGGCGATCGTGGCGGCGGGGGTGCGGGGCAGGCGGTCCGCGATGAGGCCGTCGGCGAGGAAGAGCACCTGGTCGGCGTGGGCGGCGGCGGCCGGGTCGTGGGTGACCATGACGACGGTGGCGCCGAGGGCATCCACGGCGTCGCGGAGCAGGCCGAGCACCTCGGCGGCGGTGGTGGTGTCGAGGGCACCCGTCGGCTCGTCGGCGAAGACCACGTCGGGCCGCGTGACCAGGGCCCGGGCGATGGCGACCCGCTGCTGCTGTCCGCCGGACAGCTCGGCGGGGCGGCGCCGGCCCTTGCCGTCCAGGCCGACCCGGGCGAGCAGCTCGGCGGCCCGGGCCCGGTCCTGGCGGCCGCCGCCGAGGCTCATCGGGAGCAGGACGTTCTGCTCGACGGTGAGCGAGGGCAGCAGGTTGAAGGCCTGGAAGACGAAACCGAGGCGGCTGCGGCGCAGCTCGGTGAGCTCGTTCTCGTTCATGGTGGTGATCTCGGTGCCGCCGAGCCGGACGGAGCCCTCGGTGGGGACGTCGAGTCCGGCGGCGCACTGGAGGAAGGTCGACTTGCCGGAGCCGGAGGGGCCCATCACGGCGGTGAAGCTGCCGCGCGGCAGGGTGAGGTCGATGCCGCGCAGGGCGTGTACGGAGGCGGCGCCCCGCCCGTAGACGCGCCGTACGCCGCTCAGCTCCACGGCGGGTCCCGTCTCCGCGTCGTGTCGCCTGGTCCGCCTCAGCCCCATGGTGTGCCGCCTTCCGTACCGGTGTCCGTTGGTGTCCCCGACGCTACGGAGGGGCGTGGGGCGGCGGCCATGGAGCGGCCCGGCGGACGGCTGGTGGGGTAAACCCCACCCCGGGTGTCAGGGCGAGCGGCGGATGAGGAGCAGGGCGCGGTCGTCGTTGACGTCCTTGGCGACCTTCTCGATGAGGTGCCAGGCGGCGCCGTCCCAGCCGGCGGCGACGTAGCGGTCGGCTTCGCCGGTGAGCCGGTCGATGCCTTCGCTGATCTCGCGGTCGGCGGTCTCGACGAGGCCGTCGGTGAAGAGCATGAGGACGTCGCCGCGCCGCAGGTTGCCGCGGGCGGGTTCGAATTCGGCGCCGTCGTAGACGCCGAGCAGCGGGCCCTCGCCGGCGATCTCCTGCCAGCGGCCGGTGCCGGCCGAGAGCTGGAGGGCGGGGAGGTGTCCGGCGGACAGCAGTTCGTAGTCGCCGGTCTCCAGGTCGAGGACGAGGTGGATGGAGGTGGCGAAGCCCTCGTCCCAGTCCTGGCGGAGCAGGTAGCCGTTGGCGGCGGGGAGGAAGTCCTGGGGCGGGAGGGCGCCGAGGAGGCCGCCGAAGGCGCCGGAGAGGAGGAGGGCGCGGGAGCCGGCTTCCATGCCCTTGCCGGAGACGTCGGTGAGGACGACTTCGAGGGTGCGGCCGCCGTGGGTGCGGGCGGCGACGACGAAGTCGCCGGAGAAGGACTGGCCGCCGGCCGGGCGCAGGGCCATCTCGCGGTGCCAGCCGCGGGGCAGGGCGGGCAGCTTGCTCTGGACCCGGATGCGTTCGCGCAGGTCGAAGAGCATGGTGCCGCCGCGTCTCCAGGGCACGCCGACGCGGCTGCGGAACTGGGCGATGACCAGTCCGAAGAACCCGCAGGCGGCCACCACGAGCACGGTTCCGGGGGTGACCCGGGCGGGGCCCTGGGTGTAGGGCCCGAGGACGAGGGCCTCGACGATCAGGGCGGCCGCGGCGGCGGCGTACAGCCCGAGGAGGCTGGCGGGGCGCAGCAGGAGGCCGCCGGCGACGATGGGCAGGACCAGGGCCGACGGGGAGAACCAGACGGGCATCAGGAGGGTGCCGCAGGCTATGGCGGGGACGGTCAGGAGGAGGCCGGCGAAGGCCAGCCAGTCGGAGGCGTCCCCGCGGAAGTAGTCGACGGCGGATTTGCGCAGGGCTGTGCGTGCCCGGTGCGAAAGCATCCGCATCCGGGCCATGAACGTTTCCACGCGTGCTCCGGCCATTGCTTCGGGACCATATCCATCCTGGCTGTGACTGCGCAGGGGGACCCCCGGACCAATGACGCTTCGCGGGGCGAAAACCCTTCGCCTGCCGCGGACGGCCCGGGCAAGGATGAACGCATGGCTCTTGAGATGCGGGTTTTGAAGCAGGACGAGTGGGATGTCTGGTTCGATCATCTGGAACTCGCGTTCGGCGGGGTGACCGAAGCCGCACCGACCCGGGAGCGCTTCCGGTCCCTGACGGAGCTCGACCGCTCCCTGGGCGTCTGGGACGGCGAGGACTGTGTCGGCTCGGCGTCGGCGTTCGGCTTCCGCCTCTCGGTGCCGGGCGGGGCCCTGGTTCCGGCGTCGGGCGTGACCATGGTCGGTGTCACGCCGACCCACCGCAGGCGCGGGGTGCTCACGTCGCTGATGCGCCGCCAATTGGACGACATCCGTACGGGTGAGGAGCCGGTCGCCGTACTGACGGCCTCGGAGCCGGAGATCTACGGCCGCTTCGGCTACGGCACCGCCGCGTACTCCACGGCCGTCGACATCGACACCACACGGGTACGCCTCCACGTGCCGCCGGGGACGGACGAGGTGCGGCTGCGGCTCGTGGACCCGGAGAAGGCCCTCGCGGACTGCGAGCGGGTCTACGCCGCCCTGGTGGCGGGCCGGCCGGGCATGCTCGCGCGGCAGCCGGGCTGGGAGCGCGAGGCGCTGCTGGACCCGCCGGAGCTGCGGAACGGGGCCTCGCCGCTGAAGTGCGTGGTGGCCGAGGGCCCGGACGGCGGGGTGGCCGGGTACGCGCGGTACCGGGTCAAGCCCGACTGGGAGCTGATCGGATCGGACGGCAAGGTCGAGGTCCGCGAGGTGCACGCGCCGGACCCGGCGGTGTACGCGGCGCTGTGGCGCTACCTCTTCGAGATCGACCTGACCTGGCACGTGCGGGCGTACGGGCGGCCGGTCGACGACCCGCTGCTGCACCTGGTCAGCGACATCCGCCGGATCCGGGCGCACCAGCGGGACGCGCTGCACCTGCGGCTGGTGGACCTGCCGGCGGCGCTGGAGGCGCGGGCGTACGGGGCCGCGGTGGACGTGGTGCTGGAGGTGGAGGACGCGTTCTGTCCGTGGAACGCGGGGCGGTGGCGGCTGACCGCCGGGGGTGACGGGGCGGGGCGGTGCGTGCGTTCGCAGGACGCCGCCGACCTGGCGCTGTCGGTGCGGGAGCTGGGCTCGGCGTACCTGGGCGGGGTCACGCTGACCTCGCTGGCGGCGGCCGGGAGGGTGCGCGAGCTGCGGGCGGGGGCGCTGCGGGAGGCCTCGCGGGCCTTCGCGGGCGATGTCGCCCCTTGGCTCCCGCACAACTTCTAGGGCCTGTCCGGCCCCAACGCCGGCGGGGCTGGATTCCGCGCGGCCAGCGCCTGTCCGGCGGATCAGGGCCGGACAGGGCAGGCCGTGTCTTTTGGATCAGGCCGGATCAGCCCGGGGCGGCTGGTGCCGTGCATCGCAAGGCCGAGGAGGGAGGCGACGCGGAGCGTCGTCGACCGACGAGAACGTGGCGAGGCGCGGTGCCAGGCGTCGCGGGCCCGGCCTGATCCAAAAGACACGGCCTAGCGCTGCTGGCAGGCGGGGCACCAGAAGAGGTTGCGGGCGGCGAGGCCGGCGGTGCGGATCTCGCCGCCGCAGATGTGGCAGGGCATGTTCGCCCGTCGGTAGACGTACACCTCGCCGCCGTGGTCGTCCACCCTCGGCGGGCGGCCCATCGCCTCGGGGAGGTGTTCGTCGCGGACCGTGTCGATACGGTTCTTGCGGACGCCCTCGCGCATCAGCACCACCAGGTCGGCCCACATGGCGTCCCATTCGGTGCGGGTGAGGTCCCGGCCGAGCCGGTAGGGGTCGATGCCGTGCCGGAAGAGGACCTCGGCGCGGTAGACGTTGCCCACGCCCGCCACGATCTTCTGGTCCATCAGCAGGGCGGCGATCGTGGTCCGGCTGCGGGAGATCCGGGTCCAGGCGCGGCCGGGGTCGTCGGCGGGGCGCAGCGGGTCGGGGCCCAGGCGGTCGTGTATCGCCTTCTTCTCGCCCTCGCCGATCAGCGCGCAGGCCGTGGGCCCGCGCAGGTCGGCGTAGTGGTCCTCGTTCAGCAGGCGCAGCCGGACCGTGTCGGTGGCCGGCGGGGCCGGGGCGGGGCCGAAGCCGAGCTTGCCGAAGAGGCCCAGGTGGATGTGGATCCAGGCGTCGCCCAGCTCGAGGAAGAGGTGCTTGCCGTGTGCCTCGGCGCTCTCCAGCTCCCGGCCGTCGAGCAGGGCCGCGCTCTCGGCGAAGCGGCCCTGGGGGCTGCTCACCCGTACCGGGCGGGCGGCGAAGCGCTCGGTGTGGTCCTGGGCGAGGCGGTGGATCGTATGCCCCTCGGGCACGGCGGCGCTCCTCCATCTGGTGTGTGCCGCCGGACGGGGGCGTCCGGCGGCACACGGCGTCCTACTGGTCCTGCGGGTGGTGGGCCGGGATCGGGGGGAGCTCGCCGGTGGTCTCGTACGCGGAGAGCATGTCGATGCGGCGCGTGTGGCGCTCCTCGTCGGAGTACGGGGTCGCCAGGAAGGCCTCGATGAAGCTGGTGGCGTCTTCCTGGCTGTGCATCCGGCCGCCGACGGAGATGACGTTGGCGTTGTTGTGCTCGCGGCCGAGCTTCGCGGTCTCCACGCTCCAGGCGAGGATGGCGCGGACGCCCTTGACCTTGTTGGCGGCGATCTGCTCGCCGTTGCCGGAGCCGCCGATCACGATGCCGAGGCTGTCGGCGTCCGCGGCGGTCTTCTCCGCGGCGCGCAGGCAGAACGGCGGGTAGTCGTCGACGGCGTCGTAGATGTGGGGCCCGCAGTCGACGGGCTCGTGGCCGTTGTTCTTGAGCCAGTCCACGAGGTGGTTCTTGAGCTCAAAGCCGGCATGGTCGGATCCGAGATACACGCGCATGGGTCGAGTGTGGCATGCGCGGCCTCCGAGGACGGCAGAGGGGTGTCGCATAAATCACTTCTAAACCTCAAGTAAACCCAAAGACCCCAGTCAGGAGGGGTCGGGACCTTGGTCCCGCGTTGGGGGCCTTAGGTAACTATCGGAAGAAGGTCTTCCGTACTGGCCGGAAATCGGGTTTGAATGCCGGAACTCTCCACCCGAGAACCTAAGGATTCGTCCATGAGCACGACGACGACCCTTCAGAAGGCAGGCGACCCGACCGGCGAACCCGGTTCCGCCCAGCCCTCCGACGGTCTCAAGGCCGGTCTCAAGAACCGCCACCTTTCCATGATCGCCATCGGCGGTGTCATCGGCGCCGGCCTCTTCGTCGGCTCCGGCGGCGGCATCGCCAAGGCCGGCCCCGCCATCCTGATCTCGTACGCCCTCGTCGGCGCGATGGTCGTCTTCGTGATGCGGATGCTCGGCGAGATGGCCGCCGCGAGCCCGAACTCCGGCTCCTTCTCCGCTTACGCCGACCGCGCGCTCGGCCGCTGGGCCGGCTTCTCCATCGGCTGGCTGTACTGGTTCTTCTGGGTCGTCGTCCTGGCCGTCGAGGCCACCGCCGGCGCCGTGATCCTCGAAAGCTGGATCCCCGCCATCCCGCAGTGGGGCTGGTCCCTGATCGTCATGGCGGTGCTGACCGCCACCAACCTCGGCTCGGTCGCCTCCTACGGCGAGTTCGAGTTCTGGTTCGCGGGCATCAAGGTCGTCGCCATCGGCGCCTTCGTGGTCGTCGGCATGCTCGCCGTCTTCGGCGTCCTGCCCGGCTCGGACAACCCGGGCGCCGGCTTCGCGCACCTCACCGACGCCGGCGGGTTCATGCCCAACGGCTGGGGCTCGGTCCTCACCGGTGTGCTGATGGTCGTCTTCTCCTTCATGGGCAGCGAGATCGTCACCCTGGCCGCCGGCGAGTCCGAGGACCCGCGCCGCGCCGTCACCAAGGCCACCAACTCGGTCATCTGGCGCATCGGCGTCTTCTACCTCGGGTCGATCTTCGTCGTCCTGACCCTGCTGCCGTGGAACGACAAGTCGATCGTCGACAAGGGCTCGTACGTCGCGGCCCTCGACTCCATCGGCATCCCGGCCGCCGGCCAGATCATGAACGTGATCGTCCTGACCGCCGTGCTGTCCTGCCTGAACTCGGGCCTCTACACCGCTTCCCGCATGGCGTTCTCGCTGGGCGAGCGCGGTGACGCCCCCAAGGCCTTCGCCAAGGTCAACAAGCGGGGCGTGCCGATGGCGGCCATCCTCGGCTCCACGGTCTTCGGCTTCGTCGCCGTCATCTTCAACTACACGAACCCGGACACCGTCTTCAGCTTCCTGCTGAACTCCTCCGGTGCGATCGCGCTCTTCGTCTGGCTGGTCATCTGCCTGACCCAGCTGCGCATGCGCAAGATCCTCGTCGCCGAGGCCCCCGAGAAGCTGACGGTGAAGATGTGGCTCTTCCCGTACCTGACCTGGGCCACCGCTGCGATGATCACCTTCGTCCTCGGCTACATGGTCTACGACAAGGACAACCGCGAGACGGTGCTCTACTCGCTGCTCGTCGCGGCCGCCGTGATCGTGATCGGCGTGGTGCGCGACTCGCGCCGCAAGGGTGAGCTCGCCGCCGAGGCCGTGGCCGACGCCGCGACCGACGCCGCCTGACCGGCCCCGCACACGACAGCAGCCCCGGACCGCCCGCTCGCGGTCCGGGGCTGCTGTGCAGGCACCGGCGGGGAGGCCGTAGGCGCTCAGCCGCGGCGGCCGGCCAGCTTCCAGGCGGCCGGCAGCGCGCCCATGGCCAGCGCGGCCTTGAGGGCGTCGCCGATCAGGAACGGGACCAGGCCCTTGGCCACGGCGGTGTCCAGGGACATGCCGGTGACGGCCATCAGGTACGGCACGCCCACCGCGTAGATCACCGCGGAGCCCAGCACCATCGTGCCCGCCATCCGCAGCACCGAGCGGTCACCGCCGCGCCGGGCGAGGGCGCCGACGAGGGTGGACGCCAGCAGCATGCCGAGCACGTAGCCGAAGGTCGCGCCGCCCGCACCGGAGGCACCGCCCGCGAACCACGGCACGCCGGCCATGCCGACCAGGGTGTAGAGCGCCAGGGACAGGAAGCCGCGGCGGGCGCCGAGCGCGGTGCCGACGAGCAGCGCCGCGAAGGTCTGCCCGGTGATCGGCGCCGCCAGGCCGTCGACCTGGACGGAGATCTGCGCGGCCAGGCCGGTGAGCGCGGCTCCGCCGACGACGAGGGCGGCGTCCCTGACGCGGCTCGCGGGCAGCAGGTCGGCGAGGACGGCGCCGGGCCGGAAGGAGACGGAAGCGGTGCTCATCTAAGGCTCCGGAAGGTGGGGTGGTCGGGCAGGACACCGCGACGTTAGCCGTCGCCACACGGCCGCCCCTACCACCGACCGGGACAAAGCCATACTGTCCGGTTTGGTGGAGACCGCACAAAGGTGCAGCCTTACACCCGAGTTGAAGTGATCCCGATCACGGCCCACATTCGACGACACATACCTTTTTGCTCCCGGGGGTCCGCTCCAGCCAGACTGTAGGTTCCCGCCAATCCCCCCGGATACCCTGCGTCGCTTGTCTACCGAGAGTACGAATCTGCTCATGCGCGAAGATCTGTCCGTCACCGGGAGCGAGCTGCCCCCGGAACCCCTGAGCCACAGCCTCAAGCAGCGCCACCTGACCATGCTGGGCCTCGGCGGCGTGATCGGCGCCGGCCTGTTCGTCGGCTCCGGCGCCGGCATCGGGATCGCCGGCCCCGCGATCATCTGCTCGTACCTGCTGGCCGGCGTGCTCGCCATGCTGGTGATGCGGATGCTCGGCGAGATGTCCGCCGCGATGCCCGCCTCCGGGTCCTTCTCGGTGTACGCGGAGAAGGCCCTCGGGCGCTGGGCCGGTTTCTCGGCCGGCTGGCTGTACTGGTTCCTGCTGGTGGTGGTGCTCGCCGTGGAGGCGACCGGCGCCGCGAACATCGCCCACGGGTGGGTGCCCTCGGTCGACCAGTGGCTGTGGGTGCTGATCTTCATGGTGGTCTTCACCCTCAGCAACCTGGCCGCCGTCCGGAACTTCGGCGAGTTCGAGTTCTGGTTCGCCGCCCTCAAGGTCGGCGCGATCGTGCTGTTCCTGATCCTGGGCACCCTGGCGGTCTTCGGCCTGCTCCCCGACACCGAGCCCGTGGGAATGGCCAACCTGACCGGGCAGGGCGGCTTCTTCCCGGCCGGGGTCGGCGGGGTCATCGCCGGCATGCTCGCGGTGGTCTTCGCCTTCGGCGGCCTGGAGGTCGTCACCATCGCGGCCGCCGAGTCGGACGACCCGGCCAAGTCGGTGTCCCGTGCGGTGCGCAGCGCGGTGTGGCGCATCCTCTTCTTCTACGTCGGCTCGATGCTGGTCATCGTGACCCTGCTGCCGTGGGACTCGCTGAAGCCCGGTGAGAGCCCGTACGTCGCCGTCCTGGACTCCATCGGGATCCCGGCGGCGGGCCAGATCATGAACATCGTGGTGTTCGTGGCGCTGCTGTCGGCGCTGAACGCCAACCTGTACGGCTCCTCGCGCATGGTGTTCTCGCTGGCCGAGCGGGGCGAGGCGCCCAAGGCGCTGCTGAAGGTGTCGGGCAGCGGGGTGCCGACGCGGGCGGTGCTGGCGTCGGTGGCGTTCGGCTTCGTGTCGGTGGTGCTGAACCTGCTGTGGCCGGACACGGTGTTCCTCTACATGCTCAACGCGGTCGGCGCGGTGCTGCTGTTCGTGTGGGCGCTGATCGCGGTCTCGCAGCTGCGGCTGCGGCCCCGGCTGGAGCGGGACATGCCGGAGCGGCTGACGCTGCCGATGTGGGCCTTCCCGTACCTGACGTGGGCGGCGCTGGCGGGGATGGCGGCGGTGCTGGTGCTGATGCTGTTCGACGACTCGGCGCGGCCGCAGCTGCTGTGGTCCTCGGGCGCGGCGGCCGCCGTGCTGCTCGTGGCGTGGTACCGGGAGGTCCGGGACCGGCGGTCCTGACCGTTCGGCAGAGGTGGGGCAGGCCCGGGACGTTCGTCCCGGGCCTGTTCCGGTTTCCGGGGCGGTCCGGTCACGTCCGGTGAGAGCGATGTCCGGATAATGGACATCTGGCGTCCGATAAACGGACGATCGGCAGACTGGCCCCATGAGTCAGAGCACCACCACCGCACCTCCCGAGCAGCGGGGCACCGGCGGCCCCGCGGCCGCCAAGGCCGCTTCCCCCCTCGGCAACGGCCTCAAGCAGCGCCACCTCTCGATGATCGCCCTCGGCGGAGTGATCGGCGCCGGCCTCTTCGTCGGCTCCGGCGCCGGCATCGCGGCCGCCGGCCCCTCGATCGTGCTGGCGTACGCCGTGTCCGGGCTGCTCGTGATGTTCGTGATGCGGATGCTCGGCGAGATGTCCGCCGCCAACCCGGCCTCCGGCTCCTTCTCGGTGCACGCCGAGCGGGCCGTCGGGCCCTGGGCCGGCTTCACCGCGGGCTGGATGTTCTGGACCCTGCTGGTCGTGGGCGTGGCCATCGAGGCCATCGGCGCGGCGCACATCCTGGCCGGCTGGTTCCCCGGCACCCCGTCGTGGATGTGGGTGCTGGTGCTCATGGTGGTCTTCACCGTCGCCAACCTGGGCGCGGTCGCGCGCTTCGGCGAGTTCGAGTTCTGGTTCGCCGCCCTCAAGATCGGCGCCATCGGACTCTTCCTGGGGCTGGGCGTGCTCGCCGTCCTCGGCCTGCTGCCCGGCACCTCCTCCCCCGGCGCCGGCAACCTGCTGCACGACGGCGGCTTCCTGCCCAACGGGATCGACGGCCTGCTCGTCGGCCTGCTCGCCTCGGTGGTCGCGTACGGCGGCCTGGAGACGGTGACCATCGCGGCCGCCGAGTCCGAGGACCCGGTCAAGGGCGTGGCCAAGGCCGTGAGGACCACCATGTGGCGGATCGCGATCGTCTACGTCGGCTCGATGCTGGTGATCGTCACCCTGCTGCCCTGGAACGACCCGGCCGTCACCGAGCACGGCCCGTACGCGGCGACCCTGGACCACCTGGGCATCCCGGCCGCCGGCCAGATCATGAACGTGGTCATCCTGGTCGCCCTGCTGTCCGCGATGAACGCCAACATCTACGGCTCCTCGCGCATGGCCTACTCCCTGGTCGCCCGGGGCCAGGGCCCCAAGGCGCTGGGCAAGGTCTCCGGCGGGGTGCCACGCCGCGCGGTGCTGGCCTCCGCGGGCTTCGGGTTCGTCACCGTCCTGCTGTCCTACTGGTACCCGGACACCCTGTTCGCCTGGCTGCTGAACATGGTCGGCGGGGTCATCCTCATCGTCTGGGGCTTCATCGCCGTCTCGCAGTTCGTGCTGCGCCGCCGCCTGGAGCGCGAGGCCCCCGGGAAGCTGGTCGTGAAGATGTGGGGCTTCCCGTACCTGACCTGGGTGGCGCTGGCGGGCGTCGCCGGCGTGCTGGTGCTGATGGCCCTGGGCGAGGACACCCGGACGCAGGTGGTCTTCACCGGCGGGCTGACCGCGGCCCTGGCGGCGACCGGATACGCGATGCAGCGCCGGGCGGCGCGCGGCTGACGGCCCGACAGCCCTTCCCGCCAGGAGGCGGACCCCGTGTGCGACGCGGGGTCCGCCTCTCTTCGTACAGAGGTGACCCTTACGTGTGACTCGGAATAGATACTGCTAGCGTGCAGTTGCGCATTAGTTGCAATTAGCGATTGACACGCCGAGGGGACCGGACAACACGCATGGCCATCTACACGCTTCCTGAGCTTCCTTACGACTACGCGGCCCTGGAGCCGGTGATCAACCCGCAGATCATCGAGCTGCACCACGACAAGCACCACGCCGCCTACGTCACGGGCGCCAACACCACGCTGGAGCAGCTGGAGGAGGCGCGCGACAAGGAGAACTGGGGCGCCCTCAACGGCCTGGAGAAGAACCTCGCGTTCCACCTCTCCGGCCACATCCTGCACAGCATCTACTGGAACAACATGGCCAGCCCGAAGACCGGCGAGGGCGGCGGCGAGCCGACCGCGGCCGACGGCCTGGGCGACCTGACGGACGCGATCACCGAATCCTTCGGCTCCTTCGCCAAGTTCAAGAAGCAGCTGACCTTCGCGTCCTCCGCGACGCAGGGCTCCGGCTGGGGCGTCCTCGCGTACGAGCCCGTCAGCGGCCGGCTCGTCGTCGAGCAGGTCTACGACCACCAGGGCAACGTGGGTATCGCCAGCACGCCGATCCTGGTCTTCGACGCCTGGGAGCACGCCTTCTACCTTCAGTACAAGAACCAGAAGGTGGACTTCATCGAGGCCATGTGGAACGTCGTCAACTGGCAGGACGTGGCCAAGCGCTACGCCGACGCCAAGGCGAACACCCCGCTGCTGATCCCCGTCAAGGGTTGATCCGCAAGACACCCCCAGCCCCCCAGACCCGCCCGCCTCGTGATCGTCTTCTCAGCCTTCGCGTGCGGGCGCGTTCAGCGGAAGACCCCCGTGAGGACGTGACTCACGGGGGTCTTCCGTACGTACGGGGCCGGACTACTCGAAGGACGGGCCCTGGGTGCGGGTGCGCTTGATCTCGTAGAAGCCGGGGGTCGAGGCGACCAGCAGGGTGCCGTCCCACAGGCGGGCGGCGGCCTCGCCGCGCGGGGCGGGCGTGACCACCGGGCCGAAGAAGGCCACTTCGCCGCCGTCGGGGCCGGGCACGGAGATCACCGGGGTGCCGACCTCCTGGCCGACGCGCTCGATGCCGTCGTTGTGGGAGTCGCGCAGGACCTGGTCGTACTCGTCGGAGTCGGCGTAGGCGAGCAGCTCGGCCGGCAGGCCGACCTCCTCCAGGGCATCGGCGATGACCTCGCGGGTCGCGCCGCGGTCCTCGTTGTGGATCTTGGTGCCGAGGGCGGTGTACAGCTTGCCGGTGACCTCGTCGCCGAACTTCTGCTGGGCGGCGACCACCACGCGCACGGGGGCCCAGCCCTTGGGGCCGAGCAGCTCGCGGTAACGCTCGGGCAGCTCGTCGAGCTTGTGCTCGTTGAGCACGGCGAGGCTCATCACGTGCCAGCGGACTTCCACGTCGCGGACCTTCTCGACCTCCAGCATCCAGCGGGAGGTCATCCAGGCCCAGGGGCAGAGCGGGTCGAACCAGAAATCGACCGGCGTCTTCTCGCTCACCTGGGTGTCGGTCATGGCACTCCTCAAGTCATATAAGGCGTCACGGGTCATGTTCTTATCCGCCAACCAGGCCGGGATCGCCCGCATTCCCCGTGGGAGGATTCCAGCGAAGACCGTGATCACGCACGAAGGAGTGCAACGTGCCCGGAGAGAACCTGTCCCGCGACGAGGCCCGCGAACGGGCCGAACTGCTGTCCGTCGACGGGTACGAGGTGGTCCTCGACCTGAGGTCAGCGGTGGACGAGGCCGAGCCGGCCGAGGGCCCCCGCACCTTCCGCTCGGTGACCACCGTGCGCTTCCGGGCCGCCGTCCCGGGCGCGTCCTCCTTCGCCGACCTGATCGCCCCCTCCGTGAACTCCGTCACCCTGAACGGACGCACGCTGGACCCGGCCGCCGTCTTCGACGGCGCGCGGATCGCGCTGGAGGGGCTCGACTCCGAGAACGTCCTGGTCGTCGACGCGAACTGCGCCTACAGCCGGACCGGCGAGGGCATGCACCGCTTCGTGGACCCGGAGGACGGCGAGGTCTACCTCTACACCCAGTACGAGCCGGCGGACGCCCGCCGCGTGTACGCGAACTTCGAACAGCCCGACCTGAAGGCGCCCTACCGCTTCGAGGTGACCGCGCCCGAGGGCTGGCAGGTGTGGAGCAACGGCGCGGAGGAGTCCCGCGAGGGGCAGACCCGGCGCTTCGCCGAGACCGCGCCCATCTCCACGTACATCACCTGCGTGGTGGCGGGTCCGTACCACTACGTCACGGACACCTACACGCGCGGGGACCTGACCATCCCGCTGGGCGCGATGTGCCGCAAGGGGCTGGCGAAGCACTTCGACGCCGACGACGTGTTCCTCGTCACCAAGCAGGGCTTCGACCTCTTCCACGAGATCTTCGACTACCCGTACCCCTTCGGGAAGTACGACCAGGCCTTCGTGCCCGAGTACAACCTCGGCGCCATGGAGAACCCGGGGATGGTCACCTTCCGCGAGGAGTACATCTTCCGCGGGAAGGTCACGCAGGCCTCCTACGAGCGGCGCGCGAACGTCATCCTGCACGAGATGGCGCACATGTGGTTCGGCGACCTGGTCACCATGAAGTGGTGGGACGACCTGTGGCTGAAGGAGTCCTTCGCGGACTTCATGGGCTCCTTCGGACTCGTCGAGGCCACCCGTTTCGACCAGGCCTGGGTCACCTTCGCCAACAGCCGCAAGGCATGGGCGTACCGGGCCGACCAGCTGCCGTCCACGCACCCGATCACGGCCGACATCCGTGACCTGGAGGACGCGAAGCTGAACTTCGACGGCATCACGTACGCCAAGGGCGCCGCGGTGCTCAAGCAGCTCGTCGCCTACGTGGGCCGGGACGCGTTCCTGGACGGCGCACGGCGCTACTTCAAGGCGCACGCGTACGGGAACACCACCCTGGACGACCTGCTGTCGGTGCTCGGGGAGGTCTCCGGGCGGGACATGGGCGAGTGGTCGCGGGCCTGGCTCCAGACGGCCGGCGTGAACGCGCTGACGCCGGCGGTGACCTCCGACGCGGCCGGGCGGCTCACGGAGCTGGCGGTGGTCCAGGAGGGCGACGCAGTGCCCCATCAGTCGGCTCCGTCGACGTGGCGCCCGCACCGGGTCGCGGTGGGCCTGTACCGGCTGGAGGCGGACGGGTCGCTGGCGCGCTACGCGCGGGCCGAGGCGGACGTGGCGGGCGCCCGGACGGTGATCGCGGAGCTGGCCGGGCTGGAGCGGCCGGACCTGGTCCTGGTCAACGACGAGGACCTCACGTACTGCAAGATCCGCTTCGACGAGGCCTCGCTGGCCACGCTGCGCGGGCACCTGGGCGACCTGACGGACCCGCTGGCCCGGGCGCTGTGCTGGTCGGCGCTGTGGAACCTGACGCGGGACGCGCTCATGCCCGCGCGGGACTTCGTCTCGCTGGTCCTGGCGCACGCGGGCCGGGAGACCGACGTCGGCGTGCTCCAGCAGCTGCACGCGCAGGCGCTCAGCGCGGTGACCCACTACACGCCGGCACCCCGGCGCGAGCAGACCGGGCGGGACCTGGCGGCGGGCGCGCTGCACGAGCTGCGGCTGGCCGAGCCGGGGTCGGAGCACCAGCTGACCTGGGCCCGGTTCTTCGCGGCGAGCGCGGCGACGGAGGGCGACTTCCAGCTGCTGCTGGGCCTGCTGGACGGCACGGCACGGGTCGACGGGCTGGAGGTCGACCAGGAGCTGCGCTGGGACTTCCTGCTGCCGCTGGTGGCGCACGGGGCCCTGGGCGAGGCGGCGGTGGAGGCCGAGCTGACCCGGGACGACACCGCTTCGGGCAAGCGGCACCAGGTGCGGTGCCTGGCCGCCCGGCCGTCGGCGGCGGTCAAGGACCAGGCGTGGGCCGCGGTGGTGGAGTCGGACGCGCTGTCGAACGCGCTGGTGGAGGCCACCATCTCCGGGATGCAGCAGAGCTCGCAGCGCGAGCTGCTGGCGGGCTACACGGAGCGCTACTTCGAGGTGATCGAGCGGGTCTGGGCGCAGCGCTCGATCCAGATCGGCATCGACGTGGTGAAGGGGCTCTACCCGATGCTCCAGGACTCGCGGGCCACGGTCGAGGCCACCGACGCGTGGCTCGCCGCCCGCCCGGACGCGGCCCCCGCGCTGCGCCGGCTGGTGCTGGAGTCCCGCGACGACCTGGCCCGCGCGCTGCGCGGCCAGGCCTGCGACGCGGCCGCGGGCAGCTAGCCTGCGGCGCCGTTGTCGGGGGGGCTCTGCCCCCGACAACGGCGCCGCACCCGGGCAAATCCAGCCCCGCCTGGGGGCACCTCCCAGCGGTAGCTGGGGGAGTTTGAGGCGCGAGGTCCGGGGCGGAGCCCCAGGAGCGGCGCCGCACCTGGGCACGGGCAGGGGCCCGTAAAGCCTGCTCACCGGCGGACGCCCATCGGCACTCGAACGCCCGTACTTTAGCCCCAGCTTGTCCGGATTTGTCGACGGGCGTGTAACAGGGGTTAGCAAGGCCATGGCCTGAGGGAATCACCGTGTCATGAACCAGAACGCACCCCTCCCCCTCGCCCACCTCACCGCCAGCCGCCCCCGCGTGCTGACCCTCGCGCAGCTGCGCGAGCACGGCGTCAGCGCCTCCGAGGCAGCCGGGCGGCCCTGGCAGCAGGTGCTGCCCGGGGTGTTCCTGCTCCACTCCGGCCCCGCGACCAGCGAGGAGCGGCTGCACGCCGCCCTGCTGTACGCCGGCCGGCGCGGCAGCGGCGAGGTCATGATCACCGGGCTGGCCGCCCTCGCGCTCTACCGGTTCTCCGCCACCCCCGCCCTCCTCGCCCTCTCCCACATCGACGTGCTGGTGCCGAACACCCGCCGCCTGCGCTCCACCGGCGACGTCCGCATCGTCCGCGCCCACACCCCGCCCCGCCCCGTGGAGGTGACCGGGCTGCCGGTGGCCCCGGTGGCGCGGGCCGTCGCCGACGCCGTCGCAGAGGTCTCCGACGCCGGCACGGTGCGCCGCATCCTCAGCGAGGCCGTGCGCGGCGGCCACTGCGAACCGGCCGCCGTGGTACGGGAGCTGACGGTGGCCCGGCTGCTGAACCGGCCGCACGTGGTTGACGCCGTCGAGTCCCTCCTCGCCGAGGGCCGGGCCATCGCGGAGGACCGGCTGTACCAGCTGGTACGCGGCTTCGAGCTCCCCGAGCCCGTCTGGAACGTGGACCTGCGGCTGCCCGGCGGCCCGCACCTGGGCGGGGTCGACGCGTACTGGCCCGAGCAGGCCGTCGCCATCGAGATCGACACCCGCGCACCCCGCCAGGGCGAGGACGAGGACTGGTCGGAGGCGGTCCGCAAGCGGGAGACCCTGGAGCGCCTCGGGGTGACCGTCCTGTACCTGACGCCCCGCAAGCTGCGGGACTGGCCCGAGCAGCAGGCGGCGGTCGTCCGGACCGCCCTGACGGCGTCCGGCGACCGCGAGCCCGCCGCCTACCTGGTCGTACTGCCCCGGTGAGGCGGGTTGGCCGGGGAGTACTCCGGGGCGCTCCAGCGCAGCCGCCCCGGATGCAGGCTCTCCACCACCGCCTCCACCCGGAAGCGCACGGCGCGGCTCCCGCCGGGGCCGTACTCGGTCCGGGCCCGCCCGCTCAGCTGGAGCAGCCCGCCGCCCTCCCAGTCGGGGAAGAGCAGCCCGGCCCGCTCGTCGGCGGCCAGGTTGCCGAGGGTCAGGAACATCGCGTTGCCCGCGTAGTCCGGCCAGAGCAGCTCCGTCGGCGAGAGCACCTCCACGAAGCCCGGCATCCCGCCCCGGTGGCTGGCGTCGGCCCCGTCCGCCTCGGCGGTGGTGGCGACGAAGAAGGTGTCGGCGGCGCGGACGGCCCGCTCCTGGCCGGGGGTGAGCGCGTCACCGCGCCGCACCACCCCGGGCCCTTCGGCCACCAGCTCCAGCGGCTGCCGCTTCTGCAGGTACTTGGGGCAGTTGGAGAACACCTGCTCGGCCTCCACCGCGAAACCGCCGGGCGCCACGGCGAGGATCCCGTTGAGCCGCATCCGGCGCCGGGTGCGGGGGTCGAGGGAGATGGTCCCGACCCGGGTGCCCGCGGTGGCCAGCGCCCCGGCCAGCGGGTCGCCCTCGGGGAGGCCCCCCGAGACCCGGACGCGGTCCGGCCCGGTGGCATGTACGAAACCGGGCGCACCGGTGAGCAGCGAGGCCCACAGCCGCCCCGCGCCGTCGGCGGCGCCGACGACGAGGTGGGGCTGCTGGGCGAGGAAGGCCGCCGCGACGTCGCGGATGTCCCCGCCGATCGAGCGGCCGACGTGCTCGGCGAGCTCGCGTACGCCGACCCGTTCCTGCACGGCCAGCGAGCCCTCGTGGTACCGGCCCATGACGACCCCCAATCCTTGAGTTCCTAGAAGAAGCCGCAGGTCGGAGCATCCGCCGTGGGGGCGGGAGCGCCCTGCGCCCCGGTGGGCACGGAGATTTCCAGGCGGGTGCCGTCCGGGTCGTGGAAGAAGATCCCCCCGGAGGCGGCGCCCTCGCGGTGGGCGACGACGCCCTCGTGGGCGAAGTCCACGCCGAGGCCGCGCAGCCGCTCCTCGTACGCCCGGACCTCCTCGATCGCGCCGGCCGAGAACGCGAGGTGGTGCAGCCCGGCGGCCTGCGGCCGGTACGGGCCCTCCGCCTGCTGCCACAGGGTCAGGACGAGTTCGCCGTCCTGGCCGAGGAAGGCGAACCTGCGGCCCTCCTCCTTGCCCTCGCCCAGCAGCGCGAAGCCGAGGGCGTCGCGGTAGAAGGCGAGCGAGCGGTCCAGGTCGGTGACGTTGAGGCCGATGTGCCCGGTGCGGAGCGTGCCGGTGGTGGCGGACATGAGGGTTCCCTTCCCCGAAGTTCTAACCTTCTAAATTGAGATTAAGGGTTAGTCCGGAGCCCGTCAACCGGTCACGTACCCTTGAGGGGTTAGCGGCGCGAGGAGGCGGACATGACGGCACCGACCACGGACCCACGTCCGCTGACGGGAGAGCCGGTCTCCCTCGACCTGCTGAACACGCGCTGGATGCTGGACGGCGAGATCGCCGACCTCTTCGCGGGGGCTTCCGGACTGAGCCGGCTGGAGGGCCTGGCCCTCTGGCTGGAGGGCGCCGGCCTGGCCGGCCGCTTCCGCGCGGACAAGTCGACCCTGGTCCACCTGCTGACCGCGCGCGAGGCGATCGCCCGCGCGGTCGCGGACCCCGCCGACGAGAGCGCGCGCTCCCTGGTGGACTCCGTACTGGAGCACGGCCGGATCCGGGCCACCCTCACCGCCGAAGGCCCGGGCGAGCGCGCCGAGTTCGCCGACCCCTCCTGGGGTCCGGCCTGGACCGCGGCCCGCGACTACCTCGGCCTGCTGGCCACCGCGCCCGACCGGATCCGCAAGTGCGCCTCGGAGACCTGCGTACTGCACTTCCACGACACCTCGCGCAACGGCACCCGGCGCTGGTGCTCCATGGCCATCTGCGGCAACCGCGCCAAGGCCTCGCGGCACTACGCGCGCACGCGCGAGCGCTGAACGGTCGGAATCTGTCACACCGACTTTGAGACGGAAGGCCGATCCTTCCCCGTAAGACGGTCGGAAAGTCGATAAATCAACTCACCGGGCACCGCAAGTCGCCCCGGCTTGCCCCGGCATGTCCTCACTGGCGGACACTCCGCGCTGACGGGAACCCGCCATGTCAGGTCTCGGTCAATGACAACCCTCCCCAAACAGCTGTCACTTGCGCAAAGCTGACCGGTCATCCGGCACCGAAATCCGGACCGTATCTTTCACTTAGCCAGGGATGCTGATGACCCTCGACTCCCCCAGCTCCACCACCGGGGCCATACCCGGCACCAGGCGCGCGGCCCGCGTCGCGGCGGCCGCGGGCCTGGTGGCCGCCCTCTGCGCCACCGGCGCGGTACCCGCCTTCGCGGCGGGCTCCGGTGACGACCCGTGGGTGACCTCTCCGGTCAAGTCCGCGGACCAGAAGCTCGGTTCGGCCGACGCCGAACTGCTCCAGGAGGCCAAGACCAAGGGTGACGCGACCGTCACCGTCATGGTCGCGACCGCCCCCGGCCAGACCAAGCAGGTCGCCGACCAGCTCGACGCCGTCCAGGGCGCCTCGATCGGCCAGACGTACGACAAGCTCGGCTACGTACGCGCCACCCTGCCGACCGACAAGGCGGAGGCCGCACTGAAGGCGGCCGCCAAGCTGGAGTCCGTGCACGGCATGGACCTGCGGCACGAGATCCGGCTGCCGGACCCGCGCCCCGAGGCGAGCAAGGACGGTTCGGCCAGGAAGACCGCCGCCGAGTCCTACCCGGCGCCGGACAAGAACACCCCGGCCAAGAACCCGTACAACCCCTCGTTCGAGACCGGCTCGGTGGACTTCGTCAAGAAGAACCCGCAGGCCGACGGCCGTGGCGTGACCATCGGCATCATGGACTCGGGCGTCGACGTCAGCCACCCCGCGCTGCAGAAGACCACCACCGGCGAGCGCAAGATCGTCGACTGGGTGACCGCGACCGACCCGATCACGGACAACGACGGGACCTGGCGCGCCCAGATCACCCCGGTCACCTCCACGGGCGGCGCCTTCACCGCCGGCGGCCAGAGCTGGAAGGCCCCCGAGGGCAGCTTCCAGTGGAGCCGCTTCAGCGAGTCGATCACCGCCACCGGCGACATGAAGGGCGACGTCAACCGGGACGGGGACACCACCGACCGGTTCGGCATGCTCTACGACGCGGCCGCCGGCACCGTCCGCGTCGACACCGACCAGGACGGCGACTTCACCAACAACGAGCCGATGAAGCCGTACAAGGACGGCTACCAGATCGGCTGGTTCGGTACGGACAACCCGGCCACCGAGGTCGCGGAGCGGATCCCGTTCACCATCGAGATCCGCAAGGACGTCCCGATGGACCCGCTCGGCGGCGACTGGGTCGGCAAGAAGGCCGACTTCGTCAACATCGGCATCATCGAGTCCGAGCACGGCACGCACGTCGCCGGCATCACCTCCGCCAACGGCCTGTTCGGCGGCCAGATGAACGGCCAGGCGCCGGGCGCCAAGCTCGTCTCCTCCCGCGCCTGCTCCTGGTCCGGCGGCTGCACCAACGTCGCACTGACCGAGGGCATGATCGACCTCGTCGTCAACCGCGGCGTCGACATCGTCAACATGTCGATCGGCGGCCTGCCGGCGCTGAACGACGGCAACAACGCCCGCTCCGAGCTCTACAAGAACCTCATCGACACCTACGGTGTCCAGCTCGTCATCTCGGCGGGCAACGAGGGCCCGGGCGTCAACACCATCGGCGACCCCGGCCTCGCGGACAAGGTCATCTCCGTGGGCGCCGCGGTCTCCAAGGAGACCTGGGCCGCCAACTACGGCTCCGGCGTGGCCAAGAAGTACAACATGTTCCCCTTCTCCTCGCGCGGTCCGCGTGAGGACGGCGGGTTCACGCCGACCATCACCGCCCCCGGCGCGGCCATCAACACCATCCAGACCTGGCTGCCCGGCGCGCCCGTGAAGGAGGCCGGCTACAACCTCCCGGCCGGCTACGGCATGCTGCAGGGCACCTCGATGTCCTCGCCGCAGGCCGCGGGCGCCAGCGCCCTGCTGATCTCGGCCGCCAAGCAGGCGAAGATCGCCCTGCCCCCGGCCAACCTGCGCGTGGCGCTGACCAGCACCGCCAAGAAGATCGACGACGTTCCGGCCCACGCACAGGGTGCCGGTCTGATCGACATCCCCAAGGCGTGGGAGTCCATCCAGCGCGGCGCCAAGGCCAACGAGTTCACGGTCAAGGCCCCCGTCGACACCGCGCTCGACCAGTTCCTGAAGACCCCGGGCTTCGGCACCGGCCTCTACGACCGCGAGGGCGGCCTGAAGGTCGGCCAGAAGAAGGTCTACGACGTCGTCGTCACCCGCACCACCGGCGTCAAGTACGGCACGCGGCACAACATCGGCTGGCGCACCAACGACGGCACCTTCAAGGTCGTCGGCGGTGGCGGGTACGACTACGTCACCCTGCCGCTGAACAAGCCCGTGACCATCAAGGTCGAGGCCAACGTCAAGTCGGCCGGCGTCCACAGCGGCATCCTGCAGCTCGACGACCCCACCACCGAGGGCGTCGACAAGCAGATCCTGTCCACGGTCGTCGCCGCCACCCCGCTGGCGAAGCCGTCCTTCACGCTGTCGGACACCTCCACCGTGCAGCGCAACAGCCACAAGTCGTACTTCGTGACCGTCCCGCAGGGCGCCAAGACCCTCGAGGTCGCCCTCGGCGGGCTCGCGGCGGGCAGCCAGACGCGCTTCATCTCGATCCACCCGTACGGCACGGGCGTCGAGGACAGTGCGACCACCCAGTGCTACCCGAACTACGACAACCCGGCCAACCAGTGCCGCCCCGACCTGCGCTCGTACGAGAACCCGCAGCCGGGCGTCTGGGAGATCGAGGTCGAGTCGCGCCGTACGTCGCCGCTGCTCGACAACCCGTTCAAGCTGGACGTCTCCGTCCTCGGCGCGGGCTTCGACCCGGCCGTCAAGGTCCTGCCCGAGGTCAAGCAGGGCACCCCGGCGCCGGTCCAGTGGACCGTGAAGAACGACGCCGCCGCCATCTCCGGCGGCAAGCTGCGGGGCGGCCCGCTCGGCTCCGCGAAGGTCGACAAGCCGACCATCGCGGCCGGCGAGACCAAGACCACCGAGGTCACCGTCGGTGAGGGCGCCGCCCGCCTGGACGTGGCGATCAACAAGCCCTCGGACACCGGCGCCGACCTCGACCTCGAGGTCTACAAGGACGGCGTCAAGGTCGGCTCCTCCGCCGACGGCGACTCCGACGAGTCCGTCAGCCTGGTCAAGCCCGCCGCCGGTACCTACACCATCAAGGTGATCGGCTACGCGGTCCCGGCCGGCACCACCACGTACGACTACCGCGACGTGTTCTTCTCGGCCGCCCTGGGCTCCGTCCAGGTCGACGAGGCCGCCGCGGTCAACCTCGCCACCGGCGCCTCCGCGCAGGTCTCGGCGAACGTCCTGGTGACGGGCGCGGCCCCCGAGGGCCGTCAGTTCTTCGGCCAGGTCCAGCTGCTCAACGCCCGCGGCACCGCCGCCGGCACCGGCAGCGTGCAGATCGACAAGGTCCTCCCGTAACGGCGTGACCTGCTGAACGCATGACGGAGGGGCGGTGCTCGACCGAGCACCGCCCCTCCCGTTTCCCCCGTCGCGCCGCTTACCTGCCCAGCGAGCGCAGGGACTCCGCGTACGTGCCGACCGCGTGGGCGATGACGTCCAGGTTGGTGTCGAACGCCTTGAGGTCGACGTTCTTCAGGTCGTCGCCCGCCCCGTGGTAGTTCGGGTCGTACGCCGCCCCGGCCGTGCCGCCGTAGCGCTTGGCCTGCTCGGCGGTCTTGATGCCTTCGGCGCCGGTGAAGGTACCGCCCGCCGGGATGCCGTTGTCGATGAACGGGCCGTAGTCGGACCGGCCGTCGAAGTCACTGCCCTCGTGCGGCTTGCCCTTCGTGTCCAGGAAGCCGTTGATCAGCGCCTCGATCTGCGCCGAGCCGGCCGGTCCGGCCCCCGCGCCGGTCTTGTCCGAGTCGTCGCCGTCGTAGACGAACTGCGCCGGGTTTGGCGAGGCGATCATGTCGAAGTTCAGGTAGAGCGCGATGTCCTTCTTCTGCTTGTCGGACAGCTGCGCGACGTAGTGCTCGGAACCCAGAAGGCCCAGCTCCTCCGCCGACCACCAGGCGAAGCGCACCTTGTTGGCGGGCCCCTTGTTCTTCTTGTTGGCGCCCTCGCCGGCGAGCTTGAGGGCGACTTCGAGGAGGCCGGCCGAGCCGGAGCCGTTGTCGTTGATGCCGGGGCCCTCGGGGACGGAGTCCAGGTGGGAGCCGACCGTGACGACGCGGTCGGCCCGGCCGCCCCTGGTCTCGGCGATCACGTTGCGGGTGGTCTTCTTGACGTGCTCCTGGTCCAGGTCCAGGCGCACCTTCACCTCCCCCTTCGCGGCGGCCGCGGCCAGCGCCTCACCGTCGGCCAGGGTGATCCCCGCGCTGGGGATGATCCCCTCGGCCGGGGAGGAGAACCCGCCGCGGACCGGGGTGGTGCCGCTGTGGTTGTAGACGATCACACCGATCGCACCCGCCGCCGCGGCGGCACGCTGCTTCTCCACGAAGGTGCACGCACCCCGCTTGACCAGGGCGATCTTCCCCGTGAAGGTGCCGGAGGCGTAGTCGTCGGCGGTGCAGCCCGGGGTCTCGTCGACCCGGGCGGGGGCGAGCGGGGCGGCCAGGCCGCCGGCCGGGGTGGACTTGGTGAAGGTGAAGGCCGCGGTGGCCAGCTCGCGCGGCTGGTCACCGAGGACGGTGGTCTTCTCCGTCCTCGTGTGCGCCTCGTAGATGTCGAAGTCCTGGTACGAGACGTCGTACCCGGCCTTCTTCAAGGTGTCGTGGACATAGGCGGCCGAGGCGGCGTGGCCCGGGGTGCCCGCGGCCCGGTTGCCGCCGTTGGCGTCGGCGATCTGCTGGAACTTCGCCAGGTGGCGGTAGGCCCCGCGCGCGGTGACCTCCTCCACCAGCTCCTGGGCCAGCCTGCCCTCGCGCGGATGGGCGCCGGCCGGAGTGGCGGCCAGCAGCACGGGCGCGGCGACGGCGGCCGCCACGAGGGCGGCGAGGGCCGGTATGGACCGGCGGTGGCGGTGGATGTTCG
This sequence comes from Streptomyces sp. NPDC033966, assembly GCF_055575955.1. Classification (NCBI taxonomy): domain Bacteria; kingdom Bacillati; phylum Actinomycetota; class Actinomycetes; order Kitasatosporales; family Streptomycetaceae; genus Streptomyces; species Streptomyces sp. NPDC033966. Next base: position 255,307 of record NZ_JBVIRQ010000006.1, read on the forward strand.
GCATGGTGCTGTCCCCCCGGGGTACGGGTGTCTCGGTCTCTGGTGCGCCGCGTCCGGATAACGATCACGGCTGAACAGACGCTAACCGGCCCTGACCAGGCAAAACGGACCTTCGGGGGCGCTGAAACACGGCCGTCACGGACTCGTCACCGGGGTTCACGGCTCCGACACTGTCCGCACCTCGGACAATGGATTGGACAAGCCTCGTGGGGTCGAACGCATGATGGCTTCACGCGCGCCCGCGTCCACGTATTTGAAGGAGTCACCGTGAGGGTCGGAATCGTCGGAGCCACCGGACAGGTCGGCGGAGTCATGCGCGGCATCCTCGCCGAGCGGAAGTTCCCGGTGGACGAGCTGCGGCTCTTCGCCTCGGCCCGCTCCGCCGGCTCCACCCTGGAGTGGCAGGGCCAGGAGATCACCATCGAGGACGCCTCCACGGCCGACTACTCCGGCCTGGACATCGTGCTCTTCTCCGCGGGCGGCGCCACCTCCCGGGCCCTCGCCGAGAAGGCCGCCTCCCAGGGCGCCGTCGTGATCGACAACTCCTCCGCCTGGCGCAGCCACCCGGAGGTCCCCCTCGTGGTCTCCGAGGTCAACCCGCACGCGATCAAGAACCGCCCCAAGGGCATCATCGCCAACCCGAACTGCACCACCATGGCCGCCATGCCCGTGCTGCGCCCGCTGCACGAGGAGGCGGGGCTCACCGCCCTCATCGCCACCACCTACCAGGCCGTCTCCGGCTCCGGCCTGGCCGGCGTCGCCGAGCTCAAGGGCCAGGCCTGCGCGGTCTCCGAGGCCGCCGACCAGCTCACCTTCGACGGCGACGCGGTGGAGTTCCCCGAGCCGGCCGTCTACAAGCGCCCCATCGCGTACAACGTGGTCCCGCTCGCGGGCAACCTGGTCGACGACGGCTCCTTCGAGACCGACGAGGAGCAGAAGCTCCGCAACGAGTCCCGCAAGATCCTGGAGATCCCCGGTCTCAAGGTCTCCGGCACCTGCGTGCGCGTCCCCGTCTTCTCCGGCCACTCGCTCCAGGTCAACGCCCGCTTCGAGCGTCCGATCAGCGTCGAGCGCGCCTACGAGCTGCTGAAGGACGCCCCGGGCGTCGAGCTGTCCGAGATCCCCACCCCGCTCCAGGCCGCCGGCAAGGACGCCTCGTACGTGGGCCGCATCCGCGTGGACGAGACGGTCGACAACGGCCTCGCGCTGTTCCTCTCCAACGACAACCTCCGCAAGGGCGCCGCGCTGAACGCCGTCCAGATCGCGGAGCTCGTCGCCGAGGAGCTGCGCGGCTGACACCCGTGTCGTGACCGGAGGGGCGGTGCCGTCACGGCACCGCCCCTCCGGCGTGTCAGGGCCTGCGGACCTCGAAGAGGAAGCAGCCGTACTCGGCCGCGCGGACGTGGACGAGGGCGGTGCGCGGGTCGGCGAAGGCCTCCGACAGAGCCTGCTCCACCGCGTCGTCGGCGGTTTCCGGGAGCGTGAGGACGCGGCCGCCCAGGATGCGGCCGCCCGCGTCGTAGCGGCGGACCGTGCGCAGGGCACCCGCGTTCGCGAAGGGGTGGCCGGCCGCGTCCTCGGCGGACGGACCCGCGCAGTCGGCGCCGTGGACGAACACCGGGCCCTGTTCGTCGTACGCGCCCGGGTCGACGCCCTCCCCGGCGGCCCAGCGCCGCAGCGGGGCGTAGGAGACGAGGGCGATCCGCTCGCCCGGCCGGCTCCGGCGCAGGCAGCAGCGCAGCGGGGCGCCGCCCTCGGGGTCCTCGTACGGCAGGCAGGGCCGCCCGGCGTCGTCGCGGGCCCGCAGGGCGGTGAGGGCGGCCGGCGGGATGGGAAGGGCCGTGTGCGTGGTCATGGGTCCAGGGTCCGCGGGCGGCCCGGCCGGGTCTGGCGGAAATCGGACCTCGTGTTCGCCTCTGGATTACTCCCGCACGGCGGCCCGGCCCGCGTGGAAGGATGGCCGGGCAACGTCACCATCAAAGGAGATGAACGCGTGCCTGGCACGAATCTCACCCGTGAAGAGGCTCAGCAGCGGGCGAAGCTGCTCACCGTCGACTCGTACGAGATCGAACTCGATCTCAGCGGCGCGCAGGAGGGCGGTACCTACCCGTCCGTGACCACCGTGCGCTTCCAGTCGGCCGAGGCAGGCGCCGGGACCTTCATCGACCTGGTCGCGCCGTCCGTGCACGAGGTCGTCCTGAACGGCAAGTCGCTGGACGTGGCCGCCGTCTTCCGCGACTCGCGGATCGCGCTGGACCACCTCGCCGCCGGGGCCAACGAGCTCCGTGTCGTCGCGGACTGCGCCTACACCAACACCGGCGAGGGCCTGCACCGCTTCGTCGACCCGGTCGACCAGCAGGCGTACCTGTACACCCAGTTCGAGGTGCCGGACGCGCGGCGGGTCTTCGCCAGCTTCGAGCAGCCCGACCTGAAGGCGACGTTCCAGTTCACCGTCACGGCCCCCGAGGGCTGGACGGTCATCTCGAACTCCCCGACGCCAGAGCCCAAGGACCGGGTGTGGGTCTTCGAGCCGACCCCGCGCATCTCCTCGTACATCACCGCGCTGATCGTGGGCCCGTACCACGCGGTGCACAGCTCGTACGAGGGCCCGGAGGGGCAGTCCGTCCCGCTCGGCATCTACTGCCGCCCCTCGCTCGCCGAGTTCCTCGACGCCGACGCGATCTTCGACGTGACGCGGCAGGGCTTCGACTGGTTCCAGGAGAAGTTCGCGTACGACTACCCCTTCGCGAAGTACGACCAGCTCTTCGTGCCGGAGTTCAACGCGGGCGCGATGGAGAACGCCGGCGCGGTCACCATCCGCGACCAGTACGTCTTCCGGTCGAAGGTGACCGACGCGGCGTACGAGGTGCGCGCCGAGACCATCCTGCACGAGCTCGCCCACATGTGGTTCGGCGACCTCGTCACCATGGAGTGGTGGAACGACCTGTGGCTGAACGAGTCGTTCGCCACCTACACCTCGATCGCCTGCCAGGCCTACGCCGAGGGCTCGAAGTGGCCGCACGCGTGGACGACGTTCGCGAACTCCATGAAGACCTGGGCGTACCGGCAGGACCAGCTGCCGTCCACGCACCCGATCATGGCCGACATCCGCGACCTGGACGACGTCCTGGTCAACTTCGACGGCATCACGTACGCCAAGGGCGCCTCGGTGCTCAAGCAGCTCGTCGCGTACGTGGGCATGGACGCCTTCTTCAAGGGCGTGCAGGCCTACTTCAAGGCGCACGCCTTCGGGAACACGCGCCTGTCGGACCTGCTGGGCGCGCTGGAGGAGACCTCCGGCCGCGACCTGACCGCCTGGTCGAAGGCGTGGCTGGAGACCGCCGGCATCAACGTGCTGCGGCCCGAGATCGAGACGGACGGGGACGGGGCCATCACCTCGTTCGCCGTGCGCCAGGAGGCCCCGGCCCTGCCGGCCGGCGCCAAGGGCGAGCCGGTGCTGCGGCCGCACCGCATCGCGGTCGGCCTGTACGACCTGCAGGACGGCAAGCTGGTCCGCACCGACCGGATCGAGCTGGACATCGACGGCGAGCTGACGGCCGTGCCGGAGCTGGCGGGACGCGCCCGCCCGGCGGTCGTGCTGCTCAACGACGACGACCTGTCGTACGCCAAGGTCCGCCTGGACGAGGTCTCGCTGGCCAACGTCACCGCGCACCTGGGCGACTTCACCGAATCGCTGCCGCGCGCGCTGTGCTGGGCCTCGGCGTGGGACATGACGCGTGACGGCGAGCTGGCCACGCGCGACTACCTGGCGCTGGTCCTGTCGGGCATCGGCAAGGAGTCGGACATCGGTGTGGTGCAGTCCCTGCACCGCCAGGTGAAGCTGGCCGTCGACCTGTACGCCGACCCGGCGTGGCGGGACCAGGGCCTGGCCGTCTGGACCGAGGCCACGCTGGAGCACCTGCGCGGCGCCCGGCCCGGCAGTGACCACCAGCTGGCGTGGGCGCGCGCCTTCGCGGCGACGGCCCGTACCGAGGGGCAGCTGACCTACCTGGCGGCGCTGCTCGACGGTTCGGCCGAGGTCGAGGGCCTGGTCGTCGACACCGAGCTGCGGTGGGCGTTCCTGGAGCGCCTGGCCGCCACGGGCATCGCCGACGAGGCGGCGATCGCCGCCGAGCTGGAGCGGGACGCGACCGCCGCGGGCGAGCGCCACGCGGCGACGGCGCGGGCCGCGCGCCCGACGGCCGGGGCCAAGGCGGAGGCCTGGGCCTCGGTGGTGGAGTCGTCCGACCTGCCGAACGCGGTGCAGGAGGCCGTGATCGGCGGCTTCGTCCAGACCGACCAGCGGGAGCTGCTCGCGCCGTACACGGCGAAGTACTTCGCGGTGGTCAAGGACATCTGGGAGAGCCGCAGCCACGAGATCGCGCAGCAGATCGCGGTGGGCCTGTACCCGTCGCTGCAGGTCTCGCAGGAGACCCTGGACGCGACGGACGCGTGGCTGGCCTCGGCCGAGCCGAACGCCGCCCTGCGCCGCCTGGTCTCGGAGTCCCGCTCGGGCGTCGAACGCGCCCTGAAGGCCCAGGCCGCCGACGCGGCGGCCGGGGCCTGACAGGTCCTGCCGGCACGGCCCCTGCCTCCCCTGCCGGGGGGGGCGGGGGCCGTCCCGTTTCGGGTCACGGCGCGGGCCCCCTATCTCCCCCTCGGCCCCCCCGGGGCCGGGCGGTGGTTGCCCACCCGCCTCCCCGGGTGCGGGCCGGTGGGTGGGGGCGGTAGCCCCTTGGGCGGCCTCAGGGCCGGTTTGGGGGGTTCCCGTCAGTCCCATCGTCCTTCCGTGTCGTGCCGGCCTGTCAAGGGCGCTCCCTTCGGTCGCGTCACTTCGTGATCGCCTTCGGCGACCCCTGACAGGCCGTCCCGCCCCGGAAAGCCGAAAGACTGACGGGAAACCCCCAAAAGAACGGTCACGGGGCAGGAGAGGAGGAGCGGGTCCGTCAGCGATGAGGCGAGGGGACGGGCCTCGGCCGGCCGGGCATCCGGCCCCGTGATCCCTGATCCCGGGCCGGGGGCGCGCCTAGGCGCACGAGAGGTTGATCAGAGCGACCTGCGGAGCACCCAGGCGCGACAGATCGCTACGCGCTCCTCTCGTCTCAGCGTCCGGCGACCGCCTGTGGCTGATACCCGCACCAGAGGTTGATCAGGGCAGCGTGGAAAGCACATGGGCGCGACGGATCGCTACGCGCTTCTCTGATCTCGGCGGCCGGCGGCCGTCTGGGGCTGGTCGTGGGCGGGTTCGACGTTGGCGGCGGCGGTGGTGAATTCACGGCCGGAGGCACCCCGGATGTAGGCAAGCTCCATCCAGCGCTCGATGCCGGTGTCCGAGACGTTCTCGTTGATCACGGCCATAAGGACGCCCTCGACGCCCGATGCGATGTCGCGAACGCGCTGGCGGAGGAGGCGGTGGGGGACGTACTCATAGGAGTCAGTCATCGCAGGGCTCCTCGAACGAGGCGGCGAAGCGCTGCCAGCCCGCTCGGGCGCGGTCCAGGAGGTCCTGGCTGGAGGCGAAGGAGGCCTCCAGCCCGCGCCAAGGGTCGCCTGTGGTGTCGATGCCCAACACTCCACGGGCACAGCTGTGGATGATCCGGCTGGCCATGGGCCGCTCCTTGCCTCAGCGCGGGAGAGTCAACTCCCGCGCGGTCACTGCTCGGTGTGAAGAGGTAACCGCGCGGAGCCCTTGCACGAGTACCGTTGGAGGGTCGGAGAAGCATGCAAGTCATGCACCTGTGGGGAGTTGCTCATGGCGCGACGCTCACGCACACCCAACACCGGCCTGTCGACGCTCCTTGAGCAGGCCGGATGGTCCAGAAGCCAGTTCGCCTCGATCGTGAATCGCATAGGCGCGGAGGCCGGGCTGCTGCTCAAGTACGGCCAGCCCGCCGTGTCGCAATGGGTGGCGGGACACCAGCCGAGGCCGCAGGTCAGAGCGCTGATCATCGAAGCGTTCGAACGGAAGCTGGCACGGCCGGTCAGCTACGCCGAGGCCGGTCTCACACCCCCCGCCGGGGCGGGGGAGGCGGACACTGTGCGGGAACTCGTAGAACTCGGAAGGACAGACATGGATCCGTCCCGACGCCGCGTGATCGCGGCCGGCGTCTTCTCCGCAGCGCTCAGCATCCCTCTGTTCCCGACCCTCGCGCGGGCCGACGGCCCGGACCCGATAGGGCCGGGCAAGGCGACGACGAGGGTGGGACAGGCGCAGGTCGATGCGGTCGGGGCGATGACGGACCGGATCGCCGGCATCCTCGACGAGCTCGGCGCGGGCCATGCCCGGCCGATGGCTGCGGCATTCCTCGTGAACACGGTGGGGCCGTGGCTGAAGGCCGAGGCGGCGGCCCCGGTGCGGCGCAGCCTGCTCGCCGCCGCCTCGGACCTGGTCTACCTGACCGGGTGGATGGCGATGTACGAACGCCAGCACCGGCTGGGCCAGGACTACTACGTGTCCGCGCTGAAGCTCGCCGGGGAGGCGGAGGAGCACATCACCTACTGCCGGACCCTGCGCGGCATGGCGCTCCAGGCGTCCAATCTGGGCTACGGCCGGCGCGCCCTCGAACTCGCCGACTCGGCTGCGGAAGCGGCCCCTGTGGCCGGGCCGAGGCTGGTCGCGTTCCTGCGTGGGCAGCAGGCACACGGTGCGGCCATGGTCGGAGACAAGCGGCAGGCCTTCGTCCGGCTGCGGGAGGCGGAGGAAGCGCTCGCGCGGGCGGACGATCGGCGGGAGGCGATCGGCGGCTACGACCGGACCGCCTACCTGTTCCACGTAGCGCACGTCCTGAACGAGACGAAGGACGTTCCGGGCTCGGTACGGACCCTGCGCGAATCGATCCGGCTTCAGCCCGTCAACGAGCGCCAGGGCCGCCTGCACGCGTACGGGGTCCTCGCGCAGCGGCAGCTGTCCATCGGCCACGTCGAGGCCGCGTGCGAATCGTGGGGGCGCTTCCTGGACGAGTACGAGGCCCTCTCCTCAGCCCGGGGCGACGAACACTTCGAGGTGATGAACCTCAGGCTGCGCCCGCACGGCACCGTCCGGGCGGTAAGAGAACTCCGCGAGCGCGCCCGACTCGTCGGCGCGCTCAAGGGCTGACCGATCCGCAGGCTCCCCACCCGAGCCGGGGAGCCTGCCCCATCAGGGAGAGCAATGCCCAGGCGTGACTACGAAGACGACCCCAGCGCCCCGCCGGCGAACAGCCTCGTCCCCGCCGCATCCGCCGTCGTGGTCGACGACGGGGGCCGAGTGCTGCTCCAGCGCCGCACCGACAACGGCATGTGGGCCCTTCCCGGCGGCAAGATGGATCTTGGCGAGTCCATCGGCGACTGCGCGGTCCGGGAAACCCATGAAGAAACCGGCATCTCCATCGAGATCACCGGCATCGTCGGCACCTATACCAATCCAGGGCACGTCTTCGCCTACGACGACGGCGAGGTCCGCCAGGAGTTCTCCATCTGCCTTCTCGCCCGCCCCACCGGGGGCATCCTCCGCACCTCCGACGAATCCTTCGAAGTCGCCTGGTTCGCGCCCCACGAAACCGACGAACTCCCCATGGTCCCCAGCATCCGCAAACGCCTGGACGACTGGCGAGCCGGCAACGGCCCCGTCATCCGATGAGTCGACCGGGCACCGCTCCGGTCAACCTCTGGTGCGGGTATCAGCCCAAGGCGGTCGTCGGACGCTGAGACGAGAGGAGCGCGTAGCGATCTGTCGCGCCTGGGTGCTCCGCAGGTCGCTCTGGTCAGCCTCTCGTGCGCACAGTCGCGCCCCCGGCCCCGAATCCGGCATCCACGGGCCCGGATGCCCGGCGGGCCGACGCCCGGCCCCGTCGCCTCATCGCTAACACGGCCGCCCCTCCAACCATGGACCGTGCCGTTCTTTTGGGGGTTTCCCGGCAGTCTTTCGGCTTTCCGGGGCGGGTCGGTCGGTCAAGGGTCGCCGAAGGCGATCGCGTAGCGACGCGACCGAAGGGAGCGCTCTTGAGGGACCGGCACGACACGGAAGGACGATGGGACTGACGGGAAACCCCCAAACCGGCCCTGACACCGCCCGAGGGGATACCGCTCCCCCTCACGCGAGCCCCGCCGCCGCCCCCTGGAGGGCCCGCAGGACTCGGGAGACCGCCGGGGCGGCTTCCGTGCCTCGGCGGAGGGCTGCGATGACGTGGCGGGTGGGGCGGTCGTGGGTGAGGGTGCGGACCGTTACGCCCGAGGCGCGGGCCGAGACCATGCGGGGGACCAGGGCCACGCCCATGCCCGCCTCGACCATCGCCAGGATCGCGGTCCATCCCGAGGCCGAGTGGGCCTGTTCCGGGACGAAGCCCGCCGTTTCGCACGCCGAGCGGGTGATCTCCGACCAGGGGCCGCTCCCGCCGTAGATCCACCGGTCCGCCGAGAGGTCCGCCAGGCGGAGCACGGGGGCGGCTGCCAGGGGGTGGTCCTGGGGGAGGGCCACGTCCAGGGGGTCTTCCAGGAGGGTGATCCGGGTGAAGCGGGCGTCCCGGGCGGTCGGGGCGTGCGCGGCGAGGGAGAGAGCCAGGTCGACGGTGCCGGCGGAGAGGAGTTCGTAGGACTCGGCCGCTTCGGTCTCCTGGACCTTCACCTCGATCCCCGGGTGGGTGCGCTTGAGCGCGGCGACCGCCGGGACCACGAGGACCGGGACCGCCGTGGAGAACGCGCCTACGCGGACTTCGCCCGACTCCCCCGACAGGTAGCCGGTGAGTTCGGCGTCGGCGCGTTCGAGCTGGGCGAAGACGGCTTCGGTGTGGCGCAGGACCAGGTGGGCGGCGTCGGTGAGGCGGACCCGGCGGCCCTGGGGTTCGAGGAGCGGTACCCCCAGCTGGCGGGCGAGGTTGGTCAGCTGCTGCGAGACGGCCGAGGGCGTCATGTGCAGCGCCTCGGCCGTCGCGGTCACGGTTCCCTGGTCGGCCAGGGTCCGCAGGATGCGGAGCTTCTTGATGTCCCAGTCGGTCACGGGAAGGAAATTACCGGCGGGCGGTGCTGCTCAGGCCGACTCCGCCCAGGATCAGGGCCATGCACAGGAGCTGGGCCGGGCCGGTGCGCTCGCCGAGGAGGAGCAGGCCGAGGACCGCGACGCAGACCGGCTGGAGGTAGTAGACGACTCCCGCGCGGGCCGCGCCGATGAGGGAGATCGCCTTGTTCCAGGCGAAGAAGGCGACGGCGGAGGAGAAGACGCCGACGTAGAGGAGGGGGCCGATGGTGTGGGGGGCCGCTTCGAAGCCGCCCTGGACGGTGAGGGAGACGGCGTACGCGGGGGCCAGCATCAGGGCGCCGAGGACGAAGGTGGTGAGGAGGAAGGCCAGGCCGCCGATTTCGGCCGGCTTGCGCTTCAGGAGGGCGCTGTAGGTGGCGAAGGAGAGGGCGGCGCCGAACATCCACAGGTCGCCGGCGCCGAAGTCGAAGCCGAGGGAGCCGTCGCCCACCAGCAGCAGCACGCCGAAGGCCGCGAGCAGCATCCCGAAGGAGCGGCGGGCGCCGAGCCGTTCGCCGCCGAGGCGGGCGTACAGGGCCATGATGACCGGCGAGGCCGCCATGATCATGCCCATGTTGGAGGCGGAGGTGGTCAGTCCGGCCTGGTGGACCAGGGTGTTGTAGAGGGTGACGCCGAAGAGGGTGGCGAGGCTGATGTAGCCGAGGTGCTTGCGGAGCAGGGCCCGCTGCTGCCAGGCCTGGCGGGCGGCGAAGGGGGTGACCGCGACGGCGGCGATGATCCACCGCCAGAAGACGGCCTGGACGGGCGGGACGGTGTCGGCCATGCCGCGGGTGGCGACGAAGCTGCCGGACCAGACGACCGTCGCGACCAGGGCGAGGAGTACGCCGAGTCCGGCGGCTCCCTTCCTCGCCTTGTCTCCGGCAACGGCGCCGCCGCCGGCGAGGGTGCCGGCGGCGGTGGGTGCGGTGCGGATGCGGTCCATGACGGTCACTGGTGGTTTCCCCCTGAGAGTGTGGTGTGGGTCGTGGACCCACTCTCACACCTTGGCTTTGCCCAGGTCCATCGAAAGATTTCGATCGGTTTCTTCAGCCTTGCTGAACGATTCCGGCTTGGCCTTCGCCGCCCGGCCCGGGAGCTGGCCGAAGACCGTGGCACCGAAGGCGAGGCCCATGCCCATCAGCTGTACGGGCGACAGGGCCTGGCCGAGCGCGGCCCAGCCGATGACGGCGGCGGTGAGCGGGGACAGCGGGCCGAGCAGGGTGACGGAGGTGGCGGTGAGCTGGCCGATGCCGCGGAACCAGAGGAAGTACGCGGCCCCGGTGTTGATCAGCATCATGTAGCCGTAGCCGAGGAAGGCCTTGCCGTCGAGCGCGGGCGGCGCCCCCTCGACCAGTGCGGCGATCGGGATGATGACCAGGCCGCCCGCCGTGAGCTGCCAGCCGGTCACGGCCAGCGGGCCGACGCCCTCGGGGCGGCCCCAGCGCTTGGTCATCACGGTGCCCGCGCCCATGGAGGCGGAGGAGACCACGCCGGCTATGACTCCGATGAGGTCGAGCTTCGCCTCGGCGGTCAGCACCACCATGCTCACGCCGAACGCGGCGACCACGGCGGCGAGCACGGTCCGCAGCCTGGCCCGCTCCCCCAGGAGGAGGGCGGCGAGCCCGACGACGAAGAGCGGTCCGGCCGAGCCCAGCACGGCGGCGACACCGCCGGGGAGCCGGTAGGCGGAGAGGAAGAGCAGCGGGAAGAAGGCGCCGATGTTGAGGGTGCCGAGGACCGCGGACTTCCACCACCAGGCGCCCTTGGGCAGGACGCGGGAGAGGGCGACCAGGAGCAGGCCGGCCGGCAGGGCGCGCATGGCCCCGGTGAAGAGGGGCCGGTCGGCGGGCAGCAGCTCGCTCGCGACGAAGTAGGTCGAGCCCCAGGAGATGGGGGCGAGCGCGGTCAGGATGGTGGTGGTGACGCGGTTCACGGTCACTCCTCGAGCGGATGAGGATGGGCTGGCGGGGTGCGGATTAGTCGCGACCTACCCGGGGGCCCGTCCCCGGACCTCCCCGAGTAGGTCGCTGATAAGTAGCTTACTCCTAAGCTACTTTTCCGCAAGCTACTTTCTTGCGAACGAGTGAACGGAATCGGATACTTCAGTTATGACCGACGTGAAGAAGGACGCCCAGCCGGACGCCGTCGACGCGATCACCACGCAGTGGGCCGCCGTACGACCGGACCTGGACACCGCCCCGATGGCCGTCTTCGGCCGGATCTACCGGATCTCCAAAGCCGTCGGCGACGCGGTGGAACGCGCCTACAACGGCTACGGCATCAGCCGCGGGGAGTTCGACGTCGTCGCCACGCTGCGCCGCTCCGGGGCCCCGTACACCCTCTCGCCGCGCCAGCTGTCGGCCACGCTGATGCTCACCACCGGCGGGATGACCGGCCGCCTCGACAAGCTGGAGAAGGCCGGACTGCTCACCCGCAGCCCCGACCCGCACGACCGGCGCGGGCTCCAGGTGACCCTCACCGACCGGGGGTTCGCCCTCGCCGACGAGGCGGTCTCCGCCGGCCTGGCGGTGCACCGCAGGGCCCTGGCGGGCTTCGACCCCGAAGAGGTCGAGCAGCTCACCGGAATGCTGCGCAAGCTGCTCGCCGACGTGTCCTAAGGGCCTGTCCGGCGGATCAGGGCCGGACGGGCCCCAGGGGGTGTCCGGGTACGCCAAGGCGCCGGAGGCCGCGTCGGGACCGGCTCACACCGGTTCCGCGGACCTCCGGCGCCCGGAAGCCTTGATGAAGGGACCTGCCCGGTCGGGTCAGGCCTGGTTCTTGCGCGACTTGTCGCCGACCATCACGAGACCCGCGATGACCAGGAACAGCACGATCGGCGCGGCCACGTACAGGCCGAGCGTCTCGCCAATGCTCAGGCCCGGGCCCGGGTCGTCGCCGTCGTCGCGGGTCACCGCGAGGGCGGGAGACGTCATCAGCAGCATCATCAGCGTCGATCCGGCCGTGACGGCGCCGGCGCGCAGAGCGTTCTTCTTGTCCACGGTGCAAACGTAGCGAACACCTAAACGGGGCGCGCGCCCGGGGGTGCCGTACGGGTCTGCGCGCCCTCCCGCACCGCGCTCAGCAGGGCGTTCGCCCGGGGTGAGGCGGTCAGCGCCTCCAGGGTCAGCGGGCGCCCGTCCGCGTCGGCGACCGGCAGCCGCCAGTTGGGGTACTGGTCCCAGGTGCCCGGCAGGTTCTGCGGCCGCCGGTCCCCCACCGCGTCGGGCAGCCATACGCCGACCAGCCGGGCGGGCGTGCTCAGCAGGAAGGCGTACAGGGCCCGTACGGCGGCCTCCTCGCCCTTGGTCTCCAGCCCCAGCAGGTCCAGTGCCGCCAGCCACTCGGCGGTGTCGGCGGCGTCCTCGGCGCGTTCCAGGTCCAGAGGGCGGGTCAGCAGGCCCAGCCGGTCGCGCAGTTCGACGTGGGAGCCGGCCAGCTTCGCGGCGGTGGGCGGCAGGTCGTGGGTGGTGACGGTGGCCAGGCACTGGGACCGCCAGGCCCCGGCCGGCAGCGGTGCGCCGTCGCCCGCCCAGTCCCGCTCGAACCACAGCACCGAGGTGCCGAGGATCCCGCGCCGGGCCAGCGCCCGCCGCACCTCCGGCTCCACCGTCCCGAGGTCCTCGCCGACCACCGGTGCCCCGGCCCGGTGCGCCTCCAGGACCAGTACGGCCAGCATCGCCTCACCGTCGTAGGAGACGTACGTACCCTGCGCGGGCGGGGTCCCCCGCGGGATCCACCAGAGCCGGAACAGGCCCATCACGTGGTCCAGGCGCACCGCTCCCGCGTACCGGAACACCCCGCGCAGCAGGGCCCGGAAGGGAGCGTACGCGTGGGCCTCCAGGACGTCGGGACGCCAGGGCGGCAGCCCCCAGTCCTGGCCGCGCGCGTTGAAGGCGTCCGGCGGCGCCCCGACGGACATCTCCCGGTGGTGCCAGGGGCCGAGGCGGGCGTCCGAGCCGTCCGGGTGCACCCCGACGGCCAGGTCGTGCACGATGCCGACCTCCATCCCGGCCTCCCGCGCGGCCCGCTGGGCGGCGGTCAGCTGGGTGTCCGTCAGCCAGACCAGCCAGCAGTGGAAGTCGGCGCGCTCCTGCGGGTCCTCCCCGGCGGCGGCCGCGCACCAGGCGGCGTGCGCGGCGAGCCCCTCCCCCTGAGCGGCGCGGAACGCCCGGTAGGCGGCCTCCCGCGCGGGGGTGCGGGGGACGGCGTAGAGCAGTTCCAGGGCGGCGCGCTTGAGGGCCCACACGGCGTCCCGGTCGATCAGCGCCCCCTTCTCCAGCACCTCGCGGCGCAGCTCCCCGCCGCGGGCGGCGAGTTCGGCGAGGGCGTCCCGGTCGGGGCAGGCCTCCCACTCGGGGAGGTCCTCGACGCGCAGGTGCACCGGGTCCGGGAAGCGGCGGGAGGAGGGCCGGTAGGGGGACGGGTCGCTCGGGGTGCCGGGGAAGGCCGCGTGCAGCGGGTTGACCTGGACGAACCCGGCGCCGTGGGTGCGGGCCGCCCAGCGGGCCAGCTCCGCGAGGTCGCCGAGGTCGCCCATGCCCCAGGAGCGCTCCGAGAGCAGGGAGTAGAGCTGGACGAGCAGCCCGTGGGCGCGGTCGGGTGCCGCCGGGGCCCGGTCCGGGGCCACGATCAGGGTGGCGGAGGCGGTGCGGCCGTCCGGCGTCCCGGCGGTCAGCCGGTGCACCCCGAGCGGCAGGCCGGGGTGCCAGTCGGCCTCCCCGGCCCCGTCCTCCAGGGTCACCCGCACCCGGGTCCCGGCCGGCAGCGCGGCCAGGGCCCCGGGGGCGGGTTCGCCCCGCCAGTGCACCAGCGTCGGCGGGAGCAGCCGCCCGGCCCGCTCCCGTTCCTCCCGGACCGCCCGCTCCCGTACCTCCTCGGGGGTGCCGACGGGGACGCCGATCAGGCCCAGCACGGCCCGGACCGTGGCCTCGGGCACCTGGACGGTGACGTCCTCGGCGGGCTGGTAGGAGGTGGCGACGCCGTAGAGGGCCGCGAGCCGGGCGAGGTCGTCCATCGTCATCCTTGGTGAGGGGTAGGGCCTAGGTGAGCGGCTCGCTCGTGAGGGGGGCCTCGGCGACGAGCGGGGACTCACTGGTCAGGGGTGCGTACGCGGCACCGGCCAGCGGGGGTTCGCTGGTCAGCGGCGGGTGCGCGGCGGCGGCCGGCTCGTCGGCGGGGCCGGACGGGACGGGCAGGTGGGCGAGCGGGGCGGGTTTCCTGCGGCTGCCGGACGCGGTGCGGGCGTTCATGAGGTCCTCCCTCTACGGTGCTTCGGACCGCCGTGCGGTTCTCGGGACCGTGCTGCGGTTCTTCGGACCGCCCATGCAACACCCGCGGCGAACACCGCAGCCATACCCAGTCAGGGGCATCGCATTCCTGGCGGATCCAGGTCAGATCACCCCACCCGCATTGACACCCCGGCCGCACGGGTGGTGGGCTCGGGCTCGTTCACACGGTCGGGGGACGACTCGGGACTGGGGAGGCTCCGTGCAGCTCAGGGGCAGGAAGCGGACCACGGCCGCAGCCGTCGCAGTCATCGGGAGCCTCCTCGGCGGGGCCGTCGCGTCGGCTCCGCCGCGGATCGTCGCGGCCCCGGGGACCTCGGGCTCCCCGCGCCCCGACAGCGGCTCCGCTCCCGTCTACACGTCGGGACTCGGGCCCGTCGTCGACCCGGGCTCCGACGTTCCCCGAGCCGCTTCCGAGGGCCCGGCCGTGTGGCCCCGGCCGCAGTCGGCCACCGCCGACCCGGGGCGGGAGCTGCCGGTGGCGGCGGAGGCCGTGCTGGTGGCCCCGGAGGACGTGGACCCGTACGCCGTCGAGGTCGTACGCACCTCCCTGCGCGCGGCCGGGGTACGGACCCTGCACGTGCGCCCCCCGGGCGCGGCGCTGCCCGAACGGGCCCTCGTCGTACGGCTCCAGGGCACGGACGCCGAGGAGGCCCTGCTGTCGCTGGGCGCGGCCCCGGCCGGGGACCTGCCGGCCGGCGGCTACCGGCTGGCGGTGGGCAGGGCCGGCGGGCGGGACACGGTCGCGCTGGCCGGGGTGGGCGAGGACGGGCTGTTCCACGCCGCGCAGACGCTGCGCCAGCTGCTGGCGGCCGGGCACGGCAAGGTGCCCGGGATGCTGGTGCGTGACTGGCCCATCGCACCCGTGCGCGGGATCACCGAGGGCTTCTACGGGCAGCCCTGGACCCGGGAACAGCGCCTCGCGCAGCTGGACTTCCTGGGCCGCACCAAGCAGAACCGGATGCTGCTGGCGCCCGGCGACGACCAGTACCGCACGACGGCCTGGCGCGAGGAGTACCCGCGCGAACGGCAGGAGGAGTTCCGGGCGCTGGCCGAACGGGCCCGCGCCAACCGGGTGGTGCTGGGCTGGGCGGTGTCGCCGGGGCAGTCGATGTGCCTGGCGTCGGCCGACGACCGGGCGGCGCTGCTGCGCAAGGTCGACGCCATGTGGGAGCTGGGCTTCCGGGCGTTCCAGGTGCAGTTCCAGGACGTCAGCTACACCGAATGGGGCTGCCGGGCCGACCGGGTGCGGTACGGGACGGGCCCCGCCGCGGCGGCGAAGGCGCACGCGGAGGTGGCGGGCGAGCTGGCCGCGCACCTGGCGGCGCGGCATCCGGGGGCGGCCCCGCTGTCGCTGCTGCCGACGGAGTACTTCCAGGACGGCGCCACGACCTACCGGACGGCGCTGGCCGGGGCGCTGGACCCGCGCGTGGAGGTGGCCTGGACGGGCGTGGGCGTGGTGCCGCGCACCATCACCGGCAAGGAGCTGGCGGGGGCGCGGGCGGCGCTCGCGCACCCGCTGGTCACCATGGACAACTACCCGGTCAACGACTGGGACCCGGGCCGGATCTTCCTGGGCCCGTACGCCGGGCGCGATCCGGCGGTGGCGGGCGGCTCGGCGGGGGTGCTGGCCAACGCGATGGCGCAGGGCACCCTTTCGCGGATCCCGCTGTTCACGGCGGCGGACTACGCGTGGAACCCGCGCGGCTACCGGGCCGGGGAGTCCTGGGCGGCGGCGGTGCGCGACCTGTCCGGCCCGGACCCCAAGACCCGGGCCGCGCTGGCGGCGCTGGCCGGGAACACCGCTTCCTCGGGCCTGAAGGTGGAGGAGTCGGCCTATCTGAAGCCGCTGGTGGAGGAGTTCTGGCGGGCCCGCGCCGCCGGGGACAAGGCCGCCGGCGAGCGGCTGCGCGCGGCGTTCACCGTGCTCCGGGAGGCCCCGGAGCGCCTCGGCGCGCCGGTGGCGGCGGAGGCCGGGCCGTGGCTGGAGCGGCTGTCCCGGTACGGGGCCGCGGGCGAGCTGGCGGTCGACCTGATGCGGGCCGAGGCCCGGGGCGACGGGGCGGCGGCCTGGCAGGCCTCGCGGGACCTCGCCGAGGCGCGGGAGGCGCTGGCGGAACCGGGCGGGGTGCGGGTGGACACCTCCGTGCTGGACCCCTTCCTGGCGAAGGCGGCGGCCGAGTCGGACGCCTGGACGGGCGCGGCCCGCGAGGACGGCACCGTGCGGGAGGAGCCCGGCTCCTACACCGTCCGGCTGGATGCCGCGCGGCCGCTCGCCGCGGTCACGGTGATGACGGACCCGCTGGCGCGGGGCGCCCGGGGTGCGGCGGTGGAGGTGCACGTGCCCGGCGAGGGCTGGCGCCGGCTGGCCGACGCGGCGGTGTCCGGCTGGACGCAGGCCGACGCGGGGGGCGTACGGGCGGACGCGGTCCGGCTGTCGTGGGCGGGCCCGGCCCCCGTGGTGCACAAGGTGGTCCCGTGGTTCGCGGACGGCCCGCGGGCCCGCTTCGAACTGGCCGACGGGGGCCGGGCCGACGTGGAGGCCGGGGGCGCCGCGCGCACGGTGACCGCGCAGTTGTCCGGGCTGCGGCCCGGGGAGTTCCGGGGCCCGCTGACGGCGGCCCCGCCGGCCGGGGTCCAGGTCCGGCTGCCGCAGGACGTGGTGGTGCCCCGGGGTGCGACGGTCGCCGTCCCGGTGGAGGTCACCGTCGCGGCGGGCACCCCGTCCGGGGAGTACGCGGTCCCGCTCTCCTTCGACGGGGAGGTGCGGGTGCTCACCGTCCGGGCGGTGCCGCGCACCGGCGGCCCGGACCTGCTGCGCGGGGCCCGTGCCACCTCCTCGGGCAACGAGGCCCCGCAGTTCCCGGCTTCGGCGGCGGTGGACGGCTCCGCCGCGACCCGCTGGTCGTCCCCGGCGGTGGACGGCGCCTGGTGGCAGGCCGAACTGGCCGCCCCGGCCAGGGTGGGCCTGGTGACCCTGCACTGGCAGGAGGCGTACCCCTCGAAGTTCCGGGTGGAGACGTCCCCCGACGGCGTCACGTGGCGTCCGGGCGCGGTGGTGTCCTCCCGGGGCGGGGTGGACGCGGTCCGGCTGGACGCGCCGGACACGCGCTACCTCCGCGTGACGTGCGACCGCCGCGCGACGCGCTTCGGCTGCAGCCTCTGGTCGGCGACGGCCCAGGCGGTGCTGCCGTAGCCCTGCCGGGGGTGTGCCTGCGCGGAGCCGGTCACCTGGCCGGCTCCGCGCAGCGGTGCGTCAGGAGGCGGCGGCGGCCGCCGGTATCCCGATGCGCTCCAGCGCGTCCTGCGCCCCGTACGGCTGGAGGTACGGCATCCAGCACGGGTCCCGGTGTCCCGTGCCGATGATCCGCCAGGCCAGTCCCGACGGCGGGGCCGGCTGGTGGCGCAGGCGCCAGCCGAGTTCCAGCAGGTGCCGGTCCGCCTTCACGTGGTTGCACCGCCGGCACGCGGCGACCACGTTGTCCCAGGCGTGCTGGCCCCCGCGGCTGCGCGGGATGACGTGGTCCACGCTCGTGGCGACGGCCCCGCAGTACATGCAGCGGCCGCCGTCGCGGGCGAACAGCGCGCGGCGGGTGAGCGGAACGGGCCCCCGGTAGGGGACCCGCACGAAGCGCTTGAGCCTGACCACGCTGGGCGCGGGGACGGCTCGTGTCGCGCTGTGCAGGAAGGCGCCCGACTCCTCCAGGGAGATTGCCTTGTTCTCCAGGACGAGGACGAGCGCGCGGCGGAGCGGTACGACGCCGAGGGGCTCGTACGACGCGTTGAGGACCAGGACGTGCGGCACGGACTGCCTCCTTGTACGCCGGCGGCGCGTGGCTCGCGCCGGGACGATCTGCTCTCAGTCTCCCCTTACGGCTGGTCGAAGCGCCACCACGCGCCGGTAACGGGCCCGGGGTGTTTTCAACCACACTCCCTTTCATCCCCAGGTGAGTCCGGTCTCTCCCTCGAACAACGCAACGAGGTCGGTCCCGTGCCCCGTTAGTGTGGATGGCCTGCCCGCACAGCCAGCACGACCGTACGACCGTTCCGCGGGCGGACCGCTATGCCTGGAGGTTCCCGCCGTGCCCTCGCCCGCCACCCTGCTACCGCATGCAGCGTCCACCACCGACGACGCCGCCGAGAGCGTGACGAACGCCGCGAGCTTCGTCGAGGAGAACTGGGCCACCTGGCTGAGCATCGGCCTGCGGATCCTGCTGATCATCGTGATCGCGGTGGCGCTCCGCACCGTGGTCCGCAAGGCCCTGACCAAGCTGATAAGCCGGATGAACTCCAGCGCGGAGGCCGTCGAGGGCACCGCGCTGGGCGGGCTGCTGGTCAATGCGGAGCGGCGCCGCCAGCGCTCGGAGGCGATCGGCTCCGTGCTGCGTTCGGTGTCCTCGTTCCTGATCCTCGGCACGGCCGCGCTGATGGTACTGGCGGCGCTGAAGATCGACCTGGGGCCGCTGCTGGCGAGTGCCGGTGTGGCCGGTGTGGCGATCGGTTTCGGTGCCCGCAACCTGGTGACGGACTTCCTCTCCGGCGTGTTCATGATCATGGAGGACCAGTACGGCGTGGGCGACAAGATCGACGCCGGGGTGGCCTCCGGCGAGGTGATCGAGGTCGGTCTGCGCGTGACCAAGCTGCGCGGCGACAACGGCGAGATCTGGTACGTCCGCAACGGCGAGATCAAGCGCATCGGGAACCTCAGCCAGGGCTGGGCGACCGCGGGCGTGGCCGTGCAGGTCAAGCCGACGGAGAAGCTGGCGCACATCCGCGAGGTGGTCCAGGAGGTCGCGGACACCCTGGCGAAGGAGACCCCGTGGGACGAGCGCCTGTGGGGCCCGGTGGAGGTGCTGGGCCTGGACGAGGTGCTGCTGGCCTCGATGACGGTGAAGGTGTCGGCGAAGACCATGCCGGGCCAGCAGTTCGCGGTGGAGCGCGAGCTGCGCTGGCGGATCAAGGACGCCTTCGACGCGGCCGGCATCCGGATCATCGGCGGCGCCCCGGCCCCCGACGAGGACGAGGCCGCCCCGGCCGACCCTGCGGCGGCCGTCGCGGCGCCCTCGGCGCTGGGCAACCCGGCCTCCCCGCAGTCCCTGGCCACCGCCCCGATACCGGCGGCACCCGTGCCCGCACCCGCGCCGGGGGTCCGGCTGCCCAAGTAGGGCCCGCCCCGCGGGGCCCCGCCCCCTGTCACGCCATCCGCTGCCCCGCCGGTCCGTTCCGGCGGGGCAGCGGCATTGACACACCTCCGAAGCCAATAGGAAACTTACCTAACAGTTCTCCTCGGTGAGGGAGGGACCCCGCCATGCCCGCCGCCACTCCAGGAACGCCCAGCCTGCTGCGCGCCATGAACGACCGCGCCGCCCTGGAACTGCTGCTGACGCACGGCCCCCTGTCCCGGACCCGGATCGGGCACCTCACCGGGCTGTCGAAGCCCACCGCCTCCCAGCTGCTGGCCCGGCTGGAGGCCGCCGGGCTCGTCGTCGCCACCGGCACGGACGGCGGCCGCCCCGGCCCGAACGCCCAGCTGTACGCGCTCAACGCCCGCGCCGCCCACGTCGGCGGCCTCGACGTGACCCCCGAGCGGGTGCTCGCCGCCGTCGCCGACCTGACCGGCACCGCGGTCGGACGCTTCGAGCTGCCCTACACCGAGGGCGCCGACGCCGTCGGCCAGGTCACCCGGGCCCTCGGCGGGGCCCTGGAGGACGCCGGACTGGCCCTGCCCGACCTGCACCGCGTGGTCATCGCCACCCCCGGCGCCTTCGACCCCCGCACCGGGCGGCTGCGCTACGCCAGCCACCTCCCCGGCTGGCACTCCCCCACCCTCCTCGACGAGCTGGCCGCGGCCCTGCCCCTGCCGGTCGGGTACGAGAACGACGTGAACCTCGCCGCGGTCGCCGAGCAGCGTCTGGGCGCGGCCCGCGGCCACGAGGACTTCGTCCTGCTGTGGAACGAGGAGGGCCTCGGCGCCGCCCTCGTCCTCGGCGGGCGGCTGCACCGCGGCTGGACCGGCGGCGCGGGCGAGGTGGGCTTCCTGCCCGTGCCCGGCCATCCCCTGGTCCGCCAGGTCACCCGGGCCAACACCGGCGGATACCAGGAGCTGGCCGGCGCGCAGGTGCTGCCCTCGCTGGCCGCCGCGGCCGGCCTCGCCCCGGGCTCCGCCCCGGACGCCCCGCACACCGCGCACGCCTCGCAGGTGGCCGTCGGGGCCGAGCTGCTGCGGCGGGCCGCCGCCGAGCCGGAGGGAGCCCGCCTGGGCTTCCTCCGGTCGTACGCCACCGCGCTCGCGACCGGCCTGGCCTCGCTGGTCGCCGTACTGGACCCGGAGATCGTGGTCCTGTCCGGCGCCCTGATCACCGCGGGCGGCGACCCGCTGCGCGCCCTGCTGGAGGACGAGCTCGCCGAACTGGCCCCCTCCCGGCCGCGGCTGGTCACCGGCGAGGTGCGCGAGCGGCCCGTGCTGCGCGGCGCCCTGGAGAGCGCCCTGGCCGCCACCCGCGAGGAAGTCTTCGACACCTCCCGCTGACACCCGCAGCCCGCAGCCGTAGCCCCCAGCCCGTACCACCCCTCATCCGGAGTTCTCCCCCAGAGAGCGAGCACCGCCATGCCCCGAGCCGCACGCCTGACCACCACCGCGGCCGCCCTTGCCGCCATGTCCGTACTGGCCGCCGCCTGCACCGGCCAGAACGGCGCCACCGCCGCCGACGACCCGAAGGCCGACGTCACCATCAGCTTCTGGCACGGCTGGTCCGCCCCCTCCGAGGTCAAGGCGATCCAGGACAGCATCGACCGCTTCGAGAAGGCGCACCCGAACATCAAGGTCAAGGCCACCGGCAACATGACCGACGCCAAGATCAACCAGGCGCTGCGGGCGGGCGGGGACAAGGCCCCCGACGTGGTCTCCTCCTTCGCCACCGACAGCGTCGGAAAGTTCTGCAACTCCGGCGCCTTCGCCGACCTGGGCCCCTTCATGGAGAAGTCCGGGATCGACACGGCGAAGGTCTTCCCCGCGACCCTGCTGGAGTACACGCGGTACGACGGAAACCAGTGCACCCTGCCGCTGCTGCACGACGCCTACGGCCTCGTCTACAACAAGACCGCGTTCGCCGCCGCCGGGATCACCAAACCGCCCATGACCTGGAGCGAGTTCGCCGAGGTGGCGCAGAAGCTCACCAAGCCCAAGGGGGATTCGTACGAGCAGCTGGGCCTGATGCCCACCTTCCACGGCTACGAGACCACCCCGATGCGGCTCGCCGCCCAGTGGAGCCCCTCCTACTTCACCTCCGAGGGCAAGTCGAACCTGGCCGGCGACCCGGCCTTCGCGAAGATGCTGACCTTCCAGAAGGACCTGGTGTCCAAGCTCGGCGGCTACGAGAAGCTGGAACGTTTCCGCTCCGGTTTCGGCGACGAGTGGAGCGCCGAGCACCCCTTCCACAAGGGGATCGTCGCCATGCAGATCGACGGCGAGTGGCGCCCGGCCATGGCCAAGGCCGCCGGCGTCCCCTTCGAGATCGGCACCGCCCCGCTGCCCGTGCCCGACGACCAGCGGGCGGACTACGGCAAGGGCTACCTCTCCGGCACCATCATGGGCATCTCCTCCGCGAGCCGGAAGCAGAACGCCGCCTGGGAGCTGGTGCGGTACATGACCACCGACACCGATGCCGTCGTCGCCTTCGCCAACGCCATCCACAACGTGCCCTCCACGCTGGCCGCACTCCGCTCCCCGCAGCTCCAGGTGACCCCGGAGTCCAAGACGTTCCTCGACATCGCACGGCACCCGAAGTCGAACACCACCCCCGCCCGGGCCGACGGCGGCGCCTACCAGCTGACCTTCCAGGACTTCGCGTACGCCGTCGAGAAGGGCGACGTCCCCGACCTCGCCGCCGGGCTCGCCAGGACCGACCGGCAGATCGACACGGACATAGCGAAGGCCGAGTAGCCCCCGATGACCCCGGCCACGAAAACCCCGGACTCCCCCGCCCTGCGGGCCAGGCACCGGCGCTCCGCCCTGCGGACCCTCGCCTTCCTGTCGCCCTGGCTGATCGGCTTCGCCGTCTTCTTCGCCTACCCGCTGCTGTCCACCGTCTACTTCTCCTTCACCCGCTACGACGGCTTCCGGCCCCCGGTCTTCAACGGCCTGGACAACTGGAGCTACGTCTTCACCGACTATCCGCTCTTCTGGCCGGCCATGCGCAACACCCTGTGGCTCGTCGTGGTCATGGTGAGCTGCCGGGTCGTCTTCGGCCTCGGCGTCGGACTGCTCGTCACCAAGGTCAAGACCGGCGCCGGCCTCTTCCGCACCCTGTTCTACCTGCCCTACCTGGCCCCGCCGGTGGCCGCCACCCTCGCCTTCGTCTTCCTCCTCAACCCCGGCACGGGCCCGGTCAACACCCTGCTGGACGCCGCCGGGCTGCCCGCACCGGGCTGGTTCACCGACGCCGGCTGGTCCAAGCCCGCGCTCACCGCCCTGGCGCTGTGGGGGGCCGGCGACCTGATGGTGATCTTCATGGCCGCCCTGCTCGACGTACCGAAGGAGCAGTACGAGGCCGCCGAACTCGACGGGGCCGGGGCCTGGGCACGCTTCCGGCACATCACCCTGCCGAACATCTCCCCGGTGGTCCTGTTCGCCGTGGTCACCGGGGTCATCCAGGCCATGCAGTACTACACGCAGCCGACGGTCGCCTCGAAGGCCGCCGCCGGGATCATCGGCGGCTCCGGCCAGCAGACCGAGCCGGGCTACCCCGACAAGTCCACGCTGACCCTCCCCCAGACCGTCTACCACCTCGGCTTCCAGCGCTTCGACTACGGCTCCGCCTGCGTCCTGGCCCTGGTGCTGTTCGCCCTCTCCATGGCTTTCACCGCGCTCCTGATGCGCCGGCGGGGCGGACTGATCGGAGCCGGTGACCGATGACCGACGTACGCCGCCACCGCCGCAGGGCCGTGCTGCACTGGATCGGGGTGCACTCCCTGGCCGTCGCCGCCGCCCTGTTCTTCGTCCTCCCCTTCGTCTTCCTCCTCCTCACCTCCCTGATGAGCGACCAGCAGGCACTCACCCGCGAGCTGTGGCCGCGCACCTGGGAATGGGGCAACTACGCGCAGGTCTGGCACACCCCCGGCTTCCCGGCCTGGTGGCGCAACACCCTGCTGTACGCGGGGCTGGGGACCGTACTGACCGTGGTGTCCTCACTGCCCGTCGCCTACGCCCTCGCCAAGTTCCGCTTCCGCGGACGACGGCTCGCGCTGCTCCTGGTGATCGCCATGATGATGCTGCCGCCGCAGGTGGCCGTCATCCCCATGTACCTCTTCTGGGCGAAGCAGCTCGACCTGTCCGGCACCCTGTGGCCGCTGATCGTCCCGCTGGCCTTCGGCGACGCCTTCGCCGTCTTCCTGCTGCGGCAGTTCCTGCTGACCATCCCCGACGAGTACCTCGACGCGGCCCGCGTCGACGGCTGCGGCGAGGTCCGCACCCTGCTGCGCGTCGTCCTGCCCATGGCGAAGCCCGGGATCGCGGCCGTCGCCCTGTTCCAGTTCTTCTACGCCTGGAACGACTACTTCGGCCCGCAGATCTACGCCTCGGACAACCCGGCCGCCTGGACCCTCAGCTACGGCCTGGAGTCCTTCAAGGGGGCGCACCACACCAACTGGAACCTGACCATGGCGGCAACGGTGCTCGTCATGGCCCCGGTGATCGTCCTCTTCTTCTTCGCCCAGAAGGCGTTCGTCGAGGGAGTCACCCTGACAGGAGTGAAAGGCTGATCCCGATGAAACTCGCAGTGGTGGGCGGCGGTTCCACTTACACGCCCGAACTGGTCGACGGCTTCGCACGGCTGCGCGACACCCTGCCCGTCAGCGAACTCGTACTGGTCGACCCGGCCGCCGAACGGCTGGAGCTGGTCGGCGGCCTGGCCCGGCGGATCTTCGCCCGCCAGGGCCACCCGGGGCGCGTCACCACCACGTCCGACCTGGACGCGGGCGTGGCCGGCGCCGACGCGGTGCTGCTGCAGCTGCGCGTCGGCGGGCAGGCGGCCCGGCTGCGGGACGAGACGTGGCCGCTGGAATGCGGCTGCGTCGGCCAGGAGACCACCGGCGCGGGCGGCCTCGCCAAGGCCCTGCGGACCGTGCCGGTCGTCCTCGACATCGCCGAACGGGTCCGCCGGGCCGCCCCCGACGCCTGGATCATCGACTTCACCAACCCCGTCGGGATCGTCACCCGGGCCCTGCTCCAGGCCGGGCACAAGGCCGTCGGGCTGTGCAACGTCGCCATCGGCTTCCAGCGCAAGTTCGCGAGACTGCTGGACGTGGCGCCCGCCGAGGTCCACCTCGACCACGTCGGCCTCAACCACCTGACCTGGGAGCTCGGGGTCCGGCTCGGCGGCCCGGACGGCGCCGACGTGCTGCCGCGGCTGCTGGCCGAGCACGGCGACGCCGTCGCCGCCGACCTGCACCTGCCGCGCCCGCTGCTGGACCGGCTCGGCGTGGTGCCCTCGTACTACCTGCGCTACTTCTACGCCCACGACGAGGTGGTCCGGGAGCTCGGCGAGAAGCCCTCGCGGGCCGCCGAGGTCGCCTCGATGGAGCGGGAACTCCTCGCCCTGTACGGGGACCCCGCGCTCGACGAGAAGCCGGCACTGCTGGCCAAGCGGGGCGGGGCCTTCTACTCCGAGGCCGCCGTGGACCTCGCGGCGGCCCTGCTCGGCGGCGGCGGACCGTCCGTCCAGGTGGTCAACGCCCGCAACGGCGGCACCCTGCCGTTCCTGGCGGACGACGCCGTGATCGAGGTGCAGGCGCGGGTCGACGGCGACGGCCCGGTACCGCTGCCCGCGCCCCGGCTCGACCCCCTGTACGCGGGGCTGGTCGCGCACGTCAGCGCGTACGAGGACCTCGCGCTGGACGCGGCCCTGCGCGGCGGGCGCGAGCGGGTCTTCAAGGCCCTCCTGGCCCATCCGCTGGTCGGGCAGTACGACCTGGCCGAGGGGCTGGCCGACCGGCTGCTCGCGCACAACAAGGAGCACCTGCCGTGGGCGTAGCCGTTCCGCCCGCCTGCGCCGTCGTCGCGATCGACGCGGGCAACAGCAAGACCGACGCCGCGTTGGTCGCCGCCGACGGCACGGTCCTCGGCACCGGGCGTGCCGGGGGCTTCCAGCCGCCCGTGTCCGGTGTGGAGGCGGCCGTGGACGTCCTCGCGGAGGCCGTCGCCGGGGCGGCGGCGGCCGCCGGACTGCCCGGGGTGCCGCGGGCGGCCCGGGTCTCGGCCTGTCTGGCCAACGCCGACCTGCCGGCGGAGGAGCGCCGGCTCACCGAGGCGGTGGCGGCGCGGGGCTGGGGCGCGGCCACCGAGGTGCGCAACGACACCTTCGCCATCCTGCGGGCGGGCGCGGACGGCCCGCTCGGGGTCGCCGTGGTCTGCGGGGCGGGCATCAACTGCGTGGGCATGCTGCCCGACGGGCGGACCGCCCGCTTCGCCGCGCTGGGGCAGATCTCCGGGGACTGGGGCGGCGGGGGCGGCCTGGCCCAGGAGGCCCTGTGGTGGGCGGCGCGCGCCGAGGACGGGCGCGGCGGGCCGACGGCCCTGGCGGCGGCGCTGCCCGGGCACTTCGGGCTGGCTTCGATGGCGGCGCTGATCGAGGCGCTGCACCTGGGCGGGCTGGGCCGGGGGCGGCTGCACGAGCTGGTGCCGGTGCTGTTCGCGGTGGCGGCGGCGGGCGACGCGGTGGCGGCGGCGCTGGTGGAGCGGCAGGCCGAGGAGGTGGTGGCGCTGGCCTCGGTGGCGCTGGAGCGGCTCGGGCTGCTGGAGCGGGAGGTGCCGGTGCTGCTGGGCGGCGGTGTGCTCACGGCCCGGCACCCGCGCTTGAACGGCCGGATCGAGGAACTGCTGGCCGCCCGCGCCCCCCTGGCCCGGGTCTCGGTGGTCACCGCCCCGCCGGTGCTGGGGGCGGCCCTGCTGGGCCTGGACGCGCTGGGCGCGCCGCCGGGGGCGTTGGCGAGGCTGCGTGCCCGGTTCGAGTGAACCCGTGCCGCCGGCGCGTACGTCTGGAACCACGGGGGCCGCTGCGGCGTATTCACGTTGAAGGGTGACGGGGGGAAACCGCGGGGGTAGGAGCCGGGAGCGGTGGCCGGCCGGTCCGGGAGGGGGATCGTCCAAGATCGGGCACCGGGTGCTGTGGTCGGGCGCCGCTGGGGCCATACTGCTGCGGAGCAGAGGGACCGAGGGGGAGGTCACGGTGGCCATCACGACACGCGCGTCCGCGCCCGGGGGCGGTACCTCCGGGGCGCCCGCCGGACCGGACGGGAGACCGTCCGCGCCGCCGGGGCGCAGTACGGCGTGGGCCGAGGGCGTGGAGCGGGTGCGCGTCGCGGCGACGACCGAGCCGGGCCGGCTGCGGATCATCGGCGCGGTGCTGGCCGCCCTGGTCGTGCTGTTCGGCACGGTCGCGGTGTGGGAGGTGTCCGGCCGGGTCACCGCCGCGGAGGACGTGGTGGGCCGCAGTCAGCCGCTGAGCGCGGACGCCGCGAGCATCTACCGCTCCCTCGCCGACGCCGACACGGCCTCCTCCAGCGGTTTCCTCGCGGGTGCCCAGGAGCCCCGGGAGGTCCGCCAGCGCTACGAGAAGGACATCGCGAACGCCTCCCGGCTGCTGGTGAGCGCGGCCGCCAACACCGGGGCCGGCGGGGAGTCCCGCAAGGAGATCGCGCTGCTCGGCGAGCAGCTGCCCCGGTACACCGGTCTGATCGAGCAGGCCCGCGCCACGAACCGGCAGGGCCTGCCGCTGGGCGGCGCCTACCTGCGCTACGCCAACGAGCAGATGAGCACGGTGCTGCTGCCCGCCGCGCAGCGGCTGTACGAGGCGGAGACGGGCCGGCTGTACACGGACTACGACGAGGCCCGGTCCTGGCCGGTGGCGGCGACGGGCGCGGGCGTGCTCGCGCTGGGCGCCCTGGTGTGGGCGCAGCGGCGCAACTACCGTCGTACCAACCGGGTCTTCAACCACGGGCTGCTGGCGGCGACGGCCGCGGCGGCGGTGGTGCTGCTGTGGCTGGCGGTGGGTCAGTCGGTCGCGCGGGCGGGGCTGGGCGAGGCCAGGGCGGACGGCCAGGAGTCGTTGAAGGTGCTCAACGACGCGCGGATCGCCTCGCTCCAGGCGCGGGCGAACGAGAACCTGACGCTGATCGCGCGGGGTGCCGTACTGGCCGAGGACAAGAAGTCCGACAAGTACGACGTGGACTACGAGAAGAACATGAAGCAGCTCGACGCCGGGTTGGCGCGGGCGCTGCGGCTGGCCGACGACGGGACGGGCCGGGAGCCGGTCTCGAAGGCCGTCGAGGGTGTGGCGCAGTGGAAGCAGCGGCACGCGGCGGCCCGGGACGCCGACATGAAGGGCGACTACGAGCAGGCCCTGCCCCTGGTCATCGGGGACGAGAAGCACAAGGACAGCAGCGGGGCCTCGTTCGACACGGTGGACGCTTCCCTGGAGCGGGCCGTGGCCCATGAGCAGAAGCAGTTCACCCTGGCCGCCCGGGACGGGCTCGGCGCGCTGGGCGGGCTGGTGACCGGCTCGGCGGTGCTGGCGGTCGCCGGCGCGGCGGCGGCCCTCCTCGGCATCGGCCGCAGGCTTTCGGAGTACAGGTGAGATCGATGCGGATACGAGGGACACGGCCGGAGCGGCAGGAGCCGTACGGGACGGGTACGCCGGAGCGGGCCGGGAGCGGCGCGCCGCTCCCGTCCGGCGCGGCCGGGTTCCGGCGCGCGGCGGGCCGGCTGCGCGGCTGGGGCGGGGTCAGCGCGATGGCCGCGGCCTGCGCGGTGACGGCGGCCGCGGTCCTGCTGCCGCTGGCCGGGTCCTCGCCCGCCGGCGGGTCCGGGGTGGTCCACGAGCCCGCTTCGGTGGCGGTGGTCCCGTACGCGCCGGCCGACACCTGCCAGGACCCGGAGGCCAGTCTGCGCCCGGCGGGGCTGGACGGCCCGGCGATCGAGCGGATCCGCAAGGCGGGCAAGCTGGTGGCGGGCGTGGACCAGAACAGCTTCAAGTGGGGCTACCGCAATCCCGACGGCCACCTGGACGGTTTCGACATCGACCTGGTCAAGGCCATAGCGAAGGACATCCTGGGCAACGAGGACCTGGTCATCTACCGGGCGATCCCGACCAGTCAGCGGGTCCCCGCGCTCCAGGAGGGCCGGGTCGACATCGTGGTGCGGACCATGACGATCAACTGCAAGCGCCTGGAGGACGTCGCGTTCTCGACGGCCTACTTCGAGGCGGGCCAGCAGGTGCTGGCCCCCAAGGGTTCGCCGATCACCGGGTACGACGCCTCGCTGAAGGGCCGCCGGATCTGCACGGCGGCCGGTTCCACGGCGGAGGCGGCCCTGAGGTCCCAGTCGTACGGGGCGGTCGGGGTGTCGGTGGCCAACCAGCTGGACTGCCTGGTGCGGCTCCAGCTGGGCGAGGTGGACGGGATCATCACGGACAACGCGCTGGCCGCCGGGCAGGCGGCGCAGGACCCGTCGGTGCAGCTGGTCGGGGCGCCGTTCACCCGCGAGTTCTACGGGGTGGCGATGAACAAGGACGCCTCCGACCTGGTGCGCAGGGTGAACAAGGTGCTGGAGAACTACCGGTCGGGCGGTGACCAGAGCCCGTGGGCGACCTCGTACAAGAAGCACTTCGAGGACGTCCTGCCGAAGGCGAGCGTGCCGCCGGCGCCCAAGTACCGGGACGGCTGAGGCCCATGGCGGATTCGGAGCGGTACGTGAGCGAGCGGAACGGGCTTCATGCGGGCGGGGTCCATGCGGGCGGGTTCCGTGCGGGCCTGCCGGGGGCGGGGTCCGCGGTGATGGACCGGGACGACGTGGACCGTGCGCTGGCGCGCCTGGGCGCGGAGCACGAGGCCGTCGAGACCTCCCTGCTCGCGCTCCAGGACCACGCGGGCCGGCGGCTGCTGGAGGGGGCCGCGCTGAGCGGGGTCACCAAGGAGCGGTGGGCCGCCGCGGACGCGTCGGTGACCCGGCTGTGGACGTACTTCGACGCGTACAGCGGGGCGCTCGCCGCGGCCCGGGAGATCCGTGAGCGGCGCCGCTGGCCGAGCCGGGAGGACCTGGCCGAGCTGACGGAGCGGCTGCGCGGGCCGGGGGTGACGATCGCCGGGGCCGGGGTGGAGGGCGTGGCGCTGGCGGAGCGCTTCTCGCTGGCCGAGCTGGTGTCCCGGATGAACGAGCTGTACGCGGCCTCCCTGGACGTGGTGGTCGCCGCCGACGCGGTGTGGTCGGCGCTGCCCGCGCGGATCGACCTGCTCGCCGCCGAGCTGCACCGGACGCGTTCGCTGGCGCACTCGGTGGGGGTCCGGCCGGGCGAGCACCCCTCGGGGGACGACCTGGAGGAGATCACGGCCGAGCTGGCCGAGCTGCGGCGGGCGGTGATCGCGGACCCGCTGGCCTTCTGGGTGGCGGCGCCGGGGAGTTCCGCCCCCGGCGGGGGCCGTCCGGACACCGCCCGCTACGACCGGGCGGCGCGCGCGCTGGACGACGTACGGCGTGAGGTCGAGGCGGTCCTGACCGTACGGCAGGACGCGGAGCAGCGGCTGATCGCGGTGCGGGACCTGCTGTCGCGGGCCGACCGGACCCTGTCGGAGGCGCGGACGGCGCGCGGCGAGGTGCTGGCGAAGATCGCGGCGTCGGAGGTGCCGGCGGTCAGCGGTCCGCCGACGGCCCTGCAGGAGCAGCTGGCGGCTGCGGCCGAGTACCGGCGGCAGTCGCAGTGGCACCGGCTGTCCCCGCTGCTCGACGCGCTGGAGGACCGGGCCGAGGAGGAACTGCGGCGGGCCCGTGAATCGTTGACCGCGGTGACGGCGCCGCTGGCGGTCCGGGCGGAGCTGCGCGGGCGGCTCGACGCGTACAAGGCGAAGGCGGCCCGGCACGGTCTGGCGGCGGACCCGCTGCTGATCGAGCGGTACGACGCGGCCCGGCGGATGCTGTGGAGCGCGCCCTGCGACCTGCGGGCCGCCGAGCAGGCGGTGTGGCGCTACCAGCAGGCGACGGCGGAGGCGCTGGCGCCGCAGGACCACCGGCCCGAGCGGCCGGGGGAGGAGGAGGCATGAGCCTGATCGGATCGCCCTGCCTTCGTCCCGGCTGCCCGGGGGCGTACGAGGACATGGGCGGCGGCGAGGTGTACTGCGACACCTGCGGGCTCGCTCCGGTGGGTGCGGTCGCGGCGGGCGCGGAGGAGCTGGTGTCGCCGCCGACGGGGATGACGAGCGCCGCCCGGCAGGGCGACTCCCGGGGTTCGGCGGGCTCGCGCGGTTCCGGCCGTTCCTCGGCGTCGGCCCGCTCGTCACGGTCCTCGCGGTCCTCGTCCTCGCGGCGTTCGGTGTCGGGGCGGCTGTCGCGTTCGCTGCCCGGGGCCGCGTCCACCCGGTCGGTGTCGGTGCGCAGTTCGGGCTCGTCGGCGTCCTCGTCGGGGCGCAGCCGGCTGGGCGCGGGGCTGGTCAGCGTCCCGGAGGTGCCGCGTCCGGATCCTGCGGCGGCGGTGCTGGAGAACCCGGAGGTGCCGGAGCGCAAGCGGTTCTGCTCGCGCTCGGACTGCGGGGCGCCGGTGGGCCGGGCGCGCGGGGACCGGCCGGGGCGTACGGAGGGCTTCTGCACCAAGTGCGGGCACCCGTACTCCTTCGTGCCCAAGCTGCGCGCCGGTGACGTGGTGCACGGCCAGTACGAGGTGGCGGGCTGCCTCGCGCACGGCGGGCTCGGCTGGGTCTACCTGGCGGTGGACCGGGCGGTGTCGGACCGGTGGGTGGTGCTCAAGGGCCTGCTCGACACCGGGGACCAGGACGCGATGGAGGCGGCGATCTCCGAGCGGCGCTTCCTCGCGGAGATCGAGCACTCGAACATCGTGCGGATCTACAACTTCGTGGAGCACCTGGACCAGCGGACGGGTTCGCTGGACGGGTACATCGTCATGGAGTACGTGGGCGGCAAGTCGCTGAAGGAGATCGCCAACGAGCGGCGTCGGCCGGACGGGCGGCGCGATCCGCTGCCGGTGGAGCAGGCGTGCGCGTACGGCATCGAGGCCCTGGAGGCGCTCGGGCACCTGCACAGCCGCAACCTGCTGTACTGCGACTTCAAGGTCGACAACGCGATCCAGCAGCAGGACCAGCTGAAGCTCATCGACATGGGCGCGGTGCGGCGGATGGACGACGAGGAGTCGGCCATCTACGGCACGGTGGGCTACCAGGCGCCGGAGGTGGCGGAGCTGGGGCCCTCGGTGGCCTCGGACCTGTACACGGTGGCGCGCACCCTGGCGGTGCTGACGTTCGACTTCCAGGGCTACACGAACGTGTTCGTGGACTCGCTGCCGGATCCGGAGCACATCGAGGTGTTCCAGCGGTACGAGTCCTTCTACCGGCTGCTGGTACGGGCGACGGATCCGGATCCGGGGCGGCGGTTCGCGTCGGCCCAGGAGATGGCGGACCAGCTGACGGGGGTGCTGCGGGAGGTCGTCGCGCTGCAGACGGGCCGGCCGCGGCCGTGGCTGTCGACCCTCTTCGGTCCGGAACTGCGAGTTCCGGACACCGAGTTGTACGAGGACGCACCGGGGACGGAGGTGTCCCGGCTGGGCGTGCGGTCCGTGGCCCCCCGGCGGGGCGGGTCCCTCTTCGGCCGGCGCTCCGCCGGCGCGGGTACGCCGGGTACGCCGGGTGCCGGGCCGGCGGGTGCCGGGCCGGCGGCGGGGCCGGCGGCGGGGTCGGTGCCCGCGGTGGCGGCGGCCGCCCCGGCGGGTGTGCGGGGCGGGGCGGGGCAGGGCCCGGGGGTGGGGCCGGCCGGCGTCGTCCCCGCGCCGGTTCCGCCCGCCGGCGGCGGCGCGCTGCCCCCGCTGGGGACCACCGCCACCCACGTGTCCGGGACCCCGGTGCCCGGGCCCCGGCCGGCGCCGGCGGTCCACGGGCAGGCGTTCGCACCGCTCCCGGCGCCCCGTACGCCCGCGCCGGCGACGGCGGGGCTCGCGGTGCTCGACGCCCGTGACACCGCGCTCGCCCTGCCGGTACCGCTGGTGGACCCGTCCGACCCCAATGCCGGCTTCCTCGCCGGACTCCTCGCCTCCGCGCCCGCCGACCTGCTGGGCGCCCTGGGCGCGGCCCCGGCCGACTCCGCGGAGCTGCGGCTGCGGGAGCTGCGCGCCCGGCTCGAACTGGGCGAACTGGCCGTGGCCGCCGGCGCCCTGGCCGAGCTGGAGGCCCGCCATCCGGACGACTGGCGGGTGGTGTGGGCGCGCGGGATCGCCTCCCTGGCCACCGGGGACGACGAGATAGCGGCCCTGTCCTTCGACGCCGTCTACGACGCCTTCCCGGGCGAGCCGGCGCCGAAGCTGGCGCTCGGGCTGTGCGCGGAGATCCTGGGCCAGCTGGACAACGCCGCCGAGTACTACCGGCTCGTCTGGATCACCGACCCGGGCTTCGTGAGCGCGGCCTTCGGGCTGGCCCGGGTCCAACTGGCGGCCGGAGACCGGGACGCGGCGGTGCGCACCCTGGAATCCGTTCCGGAGGCGTCGATCCACTACACCGCCGCACGGGTGGCGGCGGTACGGGCACGCCTGCGCGACCGGTCCCCGGGCGAGGAACTGCTGGCCGACCTCGCGGCGGCTTCCGACCAGGTGGAGGCGCTGCGGCGGTTCGGCCTGGATCCGGAGCGGCAGGAGCGGCTGGCGACGGAGGTTCTGGGCTCCGCCCTGGACTGGGTACTGTCGGGTAGCCGGGGTGCCGACCCCGGCCGGACCTCGCTGCTCGGCAGTCAACTGGACGAGCGGGGGCTGCGCTTCGGCCTGGAACGCTCCTACCGCGTCCTCGCCCGGCTGGCCCAGCGGGGCGAGGAGCGGATCGAACTGGTGGAACGGGCAAACCGTTTCCGTCCCCGGACGTGGGTGTGAGTGATGTCGATGCATCGGCTGTCGGGCTGCCCCAGCTGCGCGGAGCCCCTGGAGGAGGGTGACCGTTTCTGCGGCGTGTGCGGATACGCCCTCTCCGCCGCGCCCCCGGACGCGGACCCCACCCCGACCCTCCCGGTCACCCCGACCACGGGCGCGACGGTCCGGGCGGGTCACGAGCCCCCGGCCGCCCCGGCTCCGGCTCCGGCTCCGGCTCCCGCTCCGGTGACGGCGCCCGGCTGGGAGTACGGCGCCCCGGCGGGCGGGATCCCGGCCGCGTCCGGCGCCGAGCCCGCTCCCGCCCCCGTCCCGGCCGGGGCCACGTACTCCGCCCCCGGCTACGGCGGGACCCCGGCCGGGTACGGCGTGCCCGCGCCCGGCTGGGAGGGCGAGCCCGGCCCGGGCGCCCCCTGGGCCTCCGCCGCCGGCCCCGAGGAGCCGTACGCCGGCGCCCCGCAGGAGGACCCGTACGGCTCTGCCCCGCAGGGCGCCGGCGGGGTGCGCCACGACCCGCCCGGCACCGGGGGCGAGGAGCCGTACGCGCCCGCCCCGCAGGAGGACCCGTACGCGCCCGCCCCGCAGGGCGACGGCAGGACCTGCGTCGCCTGCCGCACCGGACACGTGGACACCGACGGGTACTGCGAGCACTGCGGCCACGCGCAGCCCCGCGAGCGGGACCACATGGAGGAGGAGCTCTGCAGCGTCGCCGCCGTCAGCGACCGCGGCCTGCGCCACCACCGCAACGAGGACTCCTTCGCCGTGTCGGCGACCGCCCTGCCCGACGGCTCCGCCGCGACCGTCGCGATCGTCTGTGACGGCGTCTCCTCCGCCAGCCGCCCCGACGAGGCCTCGGCCGCCGCCGCCGGTGCCGCCAACGAGGCACTGCTCGAAGCCCTTCCGCGCGGCGCCGACCCGGTGGAGGCCATGCGCGGGGCGATCCTCGCGGCGGCCACCGCGGTGAACGCGCTCGCCCCGCCGGCCCCCGGCGCGCAGAACGCCCCCGCCTGCACGCTTGTCGGAGCCGTCGTCAGCGGCGGTGTGCTGACCATCGGATGGGTCGGCGACAGCCGCGCCTACTGGGTGCCGGACGACCGCGCCGCCCTGGCCCGCCGGCTCACCGAGGACGACTCCTGGGCCGCGCAGATGGTCGCGGCGGGCCTGATGGGCGAGGCCGAGGCCTACGCAGACGTCCGGGCCCACGCCATCACCGGCTGGCTCGGCGCCGACGCGTACGACCTCGACCCGCACACCGCCAGCTTCAGACCGGACCACCCCGGCGTGGTGGTCGTCTGCACGGACGGCCTGTGGAACTACGCCGAGTCCGCGCGGGAGATGGCGCAGGTCCTGCCCGCGGACGCCGCCGACCGGCCGCTGCACAGCGCGCAGGTCCTGGTCGGACACGCCCTGGACGGGGGCGGCCACGACAACATCACCGTCGCCGTCGTGCCCTTCGCGGGCCCGGCCGAAGCCCACGCCCAGCCCGAAGCGGAACCCGAAGCGGAACCGCAGGCCCGCCCCCGGGCCTGACCACCCGCCGCCCCAGCCGGCCCGGAGGAGGAGACCGACCGATGGCGAACTTCGCCAAGCCGAGCGCACCCCGCTTCAACGTGGAGGTGTACCAGAACGAGTTCCTGCCCGCGGGCGGGCGCGACGTGCACGCCATCGTGACGGTCACCTCCACCGGCGGAGCCACGGCCACCGCCGCGCACGCGCCCGGCGGCCAGGACGCGGCCGTCGTGATCATGGTGGACTGCTCCGGTTCCATGGAGTACCCGCCGGACAAGATGCGCGGCGCCCGCGAGGCCACCGCCGCCGCGATCGACACCCTGCGCGACGGCACGGCCTTCGCCGTGATCGCCGGGACGCACGAGGCCAAGGAGGTCTACCCCGGCCAGGGCGGCCTCGCCACCGCCGGGCCCGCCACCCGCGCCCAGGCCAAGGAGGCCCTGCGCGGCCTGCGGTCGGGCGGCGGCACGGCCATCGGGACGTGGCTGCGGCTCGCCGACGGCCTGCTGCGCCGCACCCCGGCGACGATCCGGCACGGCATCCTGCTCACCGACGGCCGCAACGAGCACGAGGACCCGGCCGTGCTGCGCGCCACCCTCGACGCCTGCGCCGGCCGCTTCACCTGCGACGCCCGCGGGGTGGGCACGGACTGGGAGGTGAAGGAGGTGACCGGGATCGCGAGCGCGCTGCTCGGCTCCGCCGACATCGTCGCCGATCCGGCCCATCTCGCCGAGGACTTCACGCGCATGATGGAGCAGGTCATGGGCAAGGAGGTCGCGGACGTCGCGCTGCGCCTGTGGACCCCGGTCGGCGCCGAGGTCCAGTACGTCAAGCAGGTCTCGCCCTCCGTCCACGACCTGACCGGCCGCCGTACCGAGGCGGGCCCACGGGCTGGGGACTACCCGACCGGCTCGTGGGGCGACGAGTCCCGCGAGTACCACGTGTGCGTCCGGGTGCCGGGCGCCTCCGTGGGCCAGGAGATGCTGGCCGCCCGGGCCTCGCTGGTCCTGCCGGGGCCGGACGGCGGACCGCGGCCCCCGCTCGCGCAGGGACTGGTCCGGGCGGTGTGGACGGACGACCTGGCCGCCTCGACGGCCATCAGCCCCCAGGTGGCGCACTACACGGGACAGGCGGAGCTCGCGGAGGCTATCCAGCAGGGCCTGGAAGCCCGCAAAATGGGCGATGTCGACAGCGCGACGGCGAAGCTGGGCCGTGCCGTGCAGTTGGCGAGCGCCTCCGGGAACGCCGACACCGCCAAACTGCTCGCGAAGGTGGTGGATGTCGTGGACGCGGTGGCGGGTACTGTGCGGCTGAAGGCGAAGGTCGCCGATGCCGACGAGATGACCCTTGAAACGCGTTCGACGCAGACCGTCCGAGTGAAGAAGACCTGAGAAGAAGCCTGACGCGATGACGCAGGAAAAAGGGGGAACCGCCGCGATGCCGACCTGCCCGAACGGCCACCAGTCCGCCTCCGACGACTGGTGCGAGGTCTGCGGCCTCCGCATGACCGCCCCCGCCGCCGCCCCCGCTGCGCCTTCCTACGGCTACGGCTACCCTCCCACCGGCGGCGAGCCGACCGCCCAGGCCGAACTGTGCCCGCAGTGCCGGACCCCGCGCGAGGCGATGGCCCCCTTCTGCGAGGAGTGCCGGTACAACTTCCTCACCCGCTCGGCGACCCCGTACGCCGCCGAGCCCGCACCGGGCGGGGTCCAGGGCGCCGCCGGGCCCGGCACCGGCGCGGTGGCCACCCCGCCGCCCCCGCCGCCGGCCCCGCCCCAGCCGGTGTTCTCCCAGGACCACTTCGAGTACCAGGGCTCCCGCCCGTCGCGGGTCAACCGGCCGGCGGAGCCGCTCCAGGGCGAGGACGACTGGCTCCTCCAGCCGCCCGCGCAGGAGCAGCCCGTACCGCAGCCGGTGCAGCCGCAGCCCGTACCGCAGCCCGAGTACCAGCAGCCGGAGCCGCCGCAGTCCGAGCCCTTCGCGGCCCCGGACCGCAGCGGCAGCGCGTCCTGGTCCGCGACGATCGGACCCGACCGCTCGTACTTCATGGCGATGATGCAGCGCAGCGGTCC
Source organism: Streptomyces sp. NPDC033966 (assembly GCF_055575955.1). Lineage (NCBI taxonomy): Bacteria > Bacillati > Actinomycetota > Actinomycetes > Kitasatosporales > Streptomycetaceae > Streptomyces > Streptomyces sp. NPDC033966. The sequence goes on from NZ_JBVIRQ010000006.1 coordinate 292,067, forward strand.
CGAGGCCGCCGCGCTCAACCTGCCCGCCTACTCCCCGGAGCTCCACCTCCCGCTCTCCGGCGGGCAGATCACCATCGGCCGCCGCCGCGCCTCCACGGGCGAGGCGCCGGACATCGACCTGTCGGTGCCCCCGGAGGACCCGGGCGTCTCCCACCAGCACGCGGTGCTGGTCCAGCAGCCGGACCTGACCTGGGCCGTGGTCGACCAGAACTCCACCAACGGCACCACCATCAACGGCGGCGAGGACCCCATCCAGCCGTACGTGCCCGTGCCCCTCGCCGACGGCGACCGCGTCCACCTCGGCGCCTGGACCACCATCACGGTCCGCCGGGGCTAGGGCCTGTCCGGGGTGGCCGGTCCGCCCTCCCCCAGGGGCCACACGTAGGGCCCCTGGGGATCGTCGAGCCAGGCCCACTGCCCCTCCGGGGTGACCGTGACCCCGAACCGCTCGCGCGCCGGCCGGCCCTCGCCGCGCCACAGGTCGAGCGCCTCGCGGGGGTGGAGCACGTCCGCGGTCAGGATCAGCAGGAACTGGAAGCGCTCGTTCTCCACCAGTTCGTACGGGATCCCGTGCAGCGGCCCGGTCGCCCCGGGCGGACCCGGCGCGGCCGTGGCCCCGCGCAGCGGCACGAAGTACGCGGAGGTGTGCAGGAAGCGGCCCTCCGCGAAACCGGCGTCCCGGACGGTCAGCGCGATCAGCCCGGTCGACAGCGGGGCCAGGATCCGCGCCCCCGGCCGGCACTGGCCGAGCCAGGCGGGCGGGATCAGCGGCAGGGTGCAGGTCACGAGGATCCGGTCGAAGGGCGCCCGGGCCGGGCAGCCGCGCGCCCCGTCGCCGGTGACCACGGCGGGCCGGTAGCCGAGCCGGGCCAGGTGGGAGCGCGCCGACTCGGTGATCTCCTCGTCCAGGTCCACCGTGGTGACGAGGCCGTCGCCGAGCCGGTGGCAGAGCAGGGCCGCGTTGTAGCCGGTTCCGGCGCCGATCTCCAGCACGTTGTCCCCGTCACGCACCTGGAGCGAGTCCAGCATCTTCGCCATCAGGGAGGGCTGGCTGCTGGAGGAGACGAGCTCGCCGTCGCGCAGCCGCGTCGCGAGCGGGGCGTCGGTGTACACCCCGCGCAGCCAGCGGGCCCGGCGCTCGGGGTCCGGGTCCTCGCCCCACAGCCGCTCGTACCCCGCTCCACGGCCGGTCCAGAAGTACGGCACGAACAGGTGCCGGGGCACGGCGGCGAAGGCCGCCCGCCAGGCCGGGTCCTCCAGCACGCCGGCGGCGGTGAGTTCCCGGACCTGGGCGGCGTGCGCCGTCTCCCGCAGGTCCTTCTCCGCGGCCTTCCCCGTGCCCATGTCTCCACTGTGCTGCGGGCGGGCCCCGGGTGCGACCTCTCGGCCGCCGGGCCGGGCACCGGGCGGTCCTAGGACCGGGGTCCTCCGTCCGGGCGTCTGAGACGATGGTCGGGTGAATGACGACGCGCAGAGCACGGTCCAGGAGACGACCTTCTACGAGCAGGTGGGCGGCGAGGAGACCTTCCGCCGTCTGGTCCACCGCTTCTACCAGGGGGTCGCGGGGGACCCGCTGCTGCGTCCGATGTACCCGGAGGAGGACCTCGGGCCCGCCGAGGAGCGGTTCGCACTGTTCCTGATGCAGTACTGGGGCGGCCCGACGACGTACAGCGAGCACCGCGGGCACCCGCGCCTGCGGATGCGGCACGCGCCGTTCCAGGTGGACGCGGCCGCGCACGACGCGTGGCTCGCCCACATGCGCGTGGCGGTGGACGAGCTGGGGCTCGCGCCGCACCACGAGGCGCAGCTGTGGCGCTACCTGACCTACGCGGCCGCCTCGATGATCAACACCGCGGGCTAGACCCCGCGCAGTACGGGCCCCTGCAAGCGGCCGTACGCGGGCCCCCGGACGAGCGTCCGGTCCAGGCCCGTACGGGGCACGGGCGGGCGGGCCGCGATACCCGGCGCACCCTTCCGGGAACCTCTCCGTCGCACCAGCATCGACGGAACTGGAGGTTCCATGTCACAGGACACTGCGGACGCGGTGGATCCGAAGACCGACGCGGACGCGGAGGCACTGGACCGCGCCCTCGCCACGGGTCGGCCCGCCGCGGCTCCCGGCCCGCACGAGAGTACGAGCGCGTCCCATCCCGGCCGCGGTCCGGCACCCGTGTACCAGTCCGACGGAAGTCCGGCCGCCCGCAGGCAGCCGGACTCGGAATAGGAGGCGCGTCATGTCCATGAGGTTCCAGAACAACTACCACCGGGAAATCTGGACGATGGTCGAGCGGCACCAGCCCAACTGCTCCGACGGCAGCAACTGGGTGAAGGAGGGCTGGTGGCGGATCGGCCCCGGTGAGAGCGCCGTCGTCTACGGCGGTGACGTCAGTGCCGTCAACCAGATCTGGTACTGCTACGCGTACTCGGGCGACGGCGTCGAGTGGCGGGACCGCTTCCAGGAGACGGTCCCGCACCGCGCCTTCGAGTGGTGTTCGAACACGTCGGACGGCGAATCGCGGACGATCCTCATGAACGAGTTCGTCGTGAGCCGCCCGAACCACGTGCACTCGTTCAACCCGTAACCCGGCCCAGCGCACGGTACAGGTTCGTCCGCCCCCCGTTGTCCGGTGGGCGGACGAGCCTGATCCGGAAGACGTGCCCTGGACGGTCCCTAGACGGGCCGCACCTGGATGGCGCCCAGGCCGGCGAGGGCGCCGGGACGGCGCAGGGCGACGGAGCCGTACGGGGTGCGCAGCCGCAGCCACCCCCCGGAGGCGAGCAGCTCCAACGGGTCCGGGGCGCCGGTGGCGGAGCCCCCGGAACCGGAACCGGAAGCGGAGGGGACGGCCGCGGGGCCGGCGGGTACCGCGGCGCGTACCGGGCGCAGGAAGCCCAGGGACTGGGCGGCGTGCACGGCGCGCAGCGGCAGCTCGGTGTCGCCGAGGGTCCGCGACCAGATCTCGCGGCCGATGCGGTCCCGCTCGGAGCGGGTCCGGTGCTGCGGGGGCAGGGCCTCGTCGCGGGCGCGGAACTCGGCGACGGCGGCGGCAACGGCCGCGCGTACCGCCTCGGCGGCGGGCAGGCCGGGGACCGGACGCCAGCCGCCGCGGGGCGGCAGGACCCCGGCCCAGGGCGGGCCGGTGACGGGGCCGGGCACGGTCACCGCGGCGCCGCTCTCGTCGACGGCCTCCAGCAGCTCGCCCGCGGAGACGGTGACGTCCAGCGGGGTCGCGAGGGGCTCGGCGAGGCGTGCCGTGCGGACGGCCAGGACGTCGAAGGAGGGCGGGCGTCCGAAGACGGCGAGCGCGCCGCCGCCCGCCGCCGCCTGGAGGCGTACGGCGGCGGCACGGTCGTAGTGCACCAGCCGGCCCAGGAAGGCGGCGAGGTCCGCCGCCTCCCCGGAGTCCGCGAGGCGCAGCTGTCCGCTCATGCCGCGAGGCGCCTTCCGGCGGCCGCGGGAGCGTCCTCGGGCTTGTCGAGGTACTGCTCCAGGAAGTGCCGTTCCTCGTCGGTGATGCGGCGGGGCCGCCCCTCGGCGAGGTTGTAGGGCACGACGACCGTCTCGGCACGGACGTAGACGGTCTCCGGCGCGTCCTCGGTCGCCTCGTCCTTGACCTCGTAGCGGATGGTCAGGGACGCGGCGCCTATCCGGGTCACCCAGGACTCGATGAGCACCGGCTCGTGCCGGTGCACGAGGGGCAGCTTGTAGTCGATCTCGTGACGGGCCACGACGGAACCGCCCGTGAAGGAGTCGCTGCCCTCCCCCGGCGCCAGGCGGAACATGAAGTCGATGCGCGCCTCCTCCAGGTAGCGGAGGAAGACGACGTTGTTGACGTGCCCGAAGGCATCCATGTCCGCCCAGCGGAGGGGGCACCGGTAGTGGTGTCTGGCCATGACCGCGACCTAGCCCCGGGTGAGCTTCTTGTAGGTGGCGCGGTGCGGACGGGTGGCGTCCGGGCCGAGCCGCTCGACCTTGTTCTTCTCGTAGGACTCGAAGTTGCCCTCGAACCAGAACCACTTGGACTCGCCCTCGTAGGCGAGGATGTGCGTGGCCACCCGGTCCAGGAACCAGCGGTCGTGGGAGACGACCACGGCCGCACCGGGGAACTCCAGCAGCGCGTTCTCCAGGGAGCCCAGGGTCTCGACGTCGAGGTCGTTGGTGGGCTCGTCGAGGAGCAGCAGGTTGCCGCCCTGCTTGAGGGTGAGCGCGAGGTTGAGGCGGTTGCGCTCACCGCCGGAGAGGACGCCGGCCGGCTTCTGCTGGTCCGGGCCCTTGAAGCCGAAGGCGCTGACGTACGCGCGGGACGGCATCTCGACCTGGCCGACGTTGATGTAGTCCAGCTCGTCCGACACGACCGCCCAGAGGCTCTTCTTGGGGTCGATGTTGGCGCGGCCCTGGTCGACGTACGAGATCTTGACGGTCTCGCCGACCTTGATCTCGCCGGAGTCCGGCGTCTCCAGGCCCTGGATCATCTTGAAGAGCGTGGTCTTGCCGGCGCCGTTGGGGCCGATGATGCCCACGATGCCGTTGCGCGGCAGCGTGAAGGACAGGTCGTCGATGAGGACCTTGTCACCGAACGCCTTGGAGAGGTTGTTGACCTCGACCACGATCGAACCCAGACGCGGGCCCGGCGGGATCTGGATCTCCTCGAAGTCGAGCTTTCGCATCTTGTCGGCCTCGGCCGCCATCTCCTCGTAGCGAGCGAGACGGGCCTTGGACTTCGCCTGGCGGCCCTTGGCGTTGGAGCGGACCCACTCCAGCTCTTCCTTGAGGCGCTTGGCGCGCTTCTCGTCCTTCTTGCCCTCGACCTTGAGGCGCTCGGCCTTCTTCTCCAGGTAGGTGGAGTAGTTGCCCTCGTAGGGGTGCGCGCGGCCGCGGTCGAGTTCGAGGATCCACTCGGCGACGTTGTCGAGGAAGTACCGGTCGTGGGTGACGGCCACGACGGCGCCCTTGTACTGGGCCAGGTGCTGCTCCAGCCAGTTCACGGACTCGGCGTCGAGGTGGTTGGTGGGCTCGTCGAGGAGCAGCAGGTCGGGGGCCTCCAGCAGCAGCTTGCAGAGGGCCACGCGGCGCTTCTCACCACCGGAGAGGTTGGTGACCGGCCAGTCGCCGGGCGGGCAGCCCAGCGCGTCCATGGCCTGCTCCAGCTGGGCGTCGAGGTCCCACGCGTTGGCGTGGTCCAGGTCGTCCTGGAGCTTGCCCATCTCCTCCATCAGCTCGTCGGTGTAGTTCGTCGCCATTTCCTCGGCGATCGCGTTGAACCGGTTGAGCTTGCCCTTGATCTCGGCGACGCCGTCCTCGACGTTCGCCAGGACCGTCTTGGACTCGTCGAGCTTGGGCTCCTGCATGAGGATGCCGACGGAGTAGCCGGGCGACAGGAAGGCGTCACCGTTGGACGGCTGCTCGATGCCCGCCATGATCTTCAGAACGGTGGACTTGCCAGCGCCGTTGGGGCCGACCACACCGATCTTCGCGCCGGGCAGGAAGTTCAGGAAGACGTCGTCCAGAATCACCTTGTCGCCGTGCGCCTTGCGCGTCTTGCGCATGGTGTAGATGTACTCAGCCAAGAGAAACCGTCCGGCAGATCGATGGTGGGCAGATACACCCCATCTTGCCGTACGTCCATCCCCTGGGGGAAACCAGTACGGGCCCCCCGGAGCCCCCGCGGGTCCCCGGCCAGGGAAGGGTGACCCTGAGTACCACTGGTATTACGAGTACGACAGGTGCCGCAGGCACCACGGGTACGACGCTCCGGGGGGAGACCTGATGGACGGCTGGCTGCTGCCGCTCGCGATAGCGCTCATCGGCATGACGGGCACGCTCTTCGCGCCGCTGCTGACGCAGCGGCTCGTGGGGCGGGTCCAATCCGAGCAGTTCGAGCGGCAGGAACGGATGGCCGAGGGCCAGTGGCAGCGCGAGCAGCGGGCGGCCGAGCTGGACGTCCGCCGGGCCTGCTACGTGGCGGCGATGGCCGGGTACCGGCGCTACCGGATCGAGCTCATGAACTTCCTGTGGCTCGTCCACAAGACCCGGACTGCACAGGCCGCCGGGGACAGGGCCACCGGCCGGGCCGAGCTGGAGGCGGCCCGGCAGGCGATGCACCTGGCGTTCGCGGAGGCGCAGCTGGTCGGCTCGGAGCCCGTCGTGGCCGAGCTGGACGCGACGGCCGCACGGCTCGCCGAGGCCTTCTACCGGATCCTGCGGCTGGACGAGGGCGACCCACTGCCCGACGGCGGCTTCGAGGCGGTCAAGGCGGACCTGCTCGGGCTCGGGGAGCGGTGGAAGGAGATGCGCGCCGTGATGCGGGCCGACCTGGGGACGGACGCCCGGCTTCAGCGGGGCCGGTAGACGACCAGGGCGTCGGGGAGGGTGTCGAGGACGAGCGCGGCGGGGGCCGGGGCGTACTCGCCGTCGTAGGCGAGCGGGGTGCCGGGCGGGATGTCCGCGACGCGCAGCCGGCGCAGCCGGGTGGCGACGTGGACGGGGGACCGGCTGAGCGGGCCCGCGAACGCGGCGGCCAGCAGGCGCGGGCCGGGGCGGCCGCCGCCGTGGACGACCCGCAGGTCGAGCAGGCCCTCGCCGAGGCCGGCCCGGCGGCGGGGGGCCGGGCCGGTGCCCTGGTAGGTGCCGTTGCCCGCGAAGAGGAGCCACGCGCTGCGGGGCCGCCCGGCCAGGGTCAGCCGTACGGGCCGCTCGGCCCGCAGCACCCGCCAGGCCGCCAGCACCGCGGCCGGCCCGCCCCCGATCCGCGGCGCCCACCGCAACCGGTGCCGCAGCAGCTCGGGATAGGCCCCGATGCTGAAGTTGTTCAGGAAGTACCGGACCCCCTGCCCGGCCCCGCCGGCCGGGGTGATGCGGCCCAGGGAGACCCGGACCGCCTGGCCGGTGGCGAGGGCGCGGCAGGTGTCCTCCGGGCCGGTGAGGCCGAGGTCCAGCGCGAAGTGGTTGAGGGTGCCGCCGGGGAACACCGCGAGCGGCACCCCGGCCCGCAGGGCGGCGGTCGCGGCGGCGTTGACGGTGCCGTCGCCGCCGTACACCCCGAGCACCGCGGCCCTGTCCGCGGCCGCCGCCATAGCGGCTTCCACCCCGTCCCCCGCGCACTCCACGATCTCCGCCCGCGGCAGCCGCTCGCGCAGTACGTCGAGCCCCGGGCCCCCGGCGGCCGTGCCGGACGCGGCGTTCACCACGACCGTCAGCCCGGCCCCGTCCGGCAGTGCGGGCGCGCCGGCCGCCGGGCGCTCGTCGCCGGGGACGGCCCGCGCCTGCTCGGCTCGGCGCCTGAGACCGCGTACGGCGAACCCGGCAGCGATCCCGAGGGCCGCGCCCGCCAGCACGTCGGACGGGTAGTGCACGCCGGTGTAGACCCGGGAGAAGGCCACCGACGCGGCCACCGGGGCCACCGCGGCCCCCCACCCGGGGGATTCCAGGGCGAGGCCGGCGGTGAAGGCGGCGGCCGAGGCGGAGTGCCCGGACGGGAAGGAGGTGGTCCACGGCGCCACGGCCGGCAGCCGCACGGCGGGCACCCCCTCCAGCAGCGGCCTGGGCCTGCGCACGGACCACTTGCCGACGGTGTTGATGGTGGCCGAGGCCAGCGCCAGCGAGGCGGCCGCGGTCAGCGCCCCCTTGCGGGCCCGGGGCGAGCCGAGGACGGTGATCGCCGCGGCGGTCCCGCCCCACAGCACCCCGTGGTTGGCGGCCCGCCCGAGGGCGGGCAGCACCCGTTCGGCTCCGGGCCAGTGCCGCTGGGCCACGAGGTCGAACAGCCGTCGGTCCCAGGCCGCGAGGGTGCCCCGCCAGGTCAGTCTCTGATCAGCCACCTCCCGCCCCTACCCCGGGCCGCCGCCCGGAATCACCCCTCGCCGTCCTCCCCCTCCAGCGGCCGCTTGCGCAGCAGCAGGACGACCATGCCGCCCAGCACCACCAGCCCGACCGCGAGGGAGGCGATGACCGGGGTGGCCGCGGAGCTGCCGCTGGTCGCCAGCCGCTCCTCGTCCGGGGAGTCCGACCCGGCCGTGGCGGACTCGGCGGCCGGCGCCACCTCGGACGCGGCGGCCAGCTGGCCCACGGTGCCGGCCGTGCCCGCCCGGGCGTCCGGCGGCTGCGGCCAGACGGCCGTGGCGGTGGCGGCCGCCGCGGACTCGCTGGAGCCGGCCACGATCTGCGCCTCGGCCGGGATCCCGCTGGTGAAGACCCGCCCGACGGGCACCTTCGTGGAGCCGTGCACGGTCACCGAGGCCGTCCCGTCCGGGGTGCCGGCGGGCACCTCGAAGTACAGCCGGCTGCCGTTGGCCGCGGAGGTCAGCGGCCGCCCCTCCGAGTCGACCACCCGCACCCCCATGGCGGTGGCGGCCGCGTCGGGGGTGACGGTGACGCTCTGCGCACCCGTCCGGACGGTGACCGGGCCCAGCCGGGTGCCGACGGCCCCCGTCAGCGGACCGGACACCTGGCCCGGGTCCAGCCCCAGCGACGCCGGGGGCTCCGGCATCCGGCCTGCCTCCCGCTGGAGGTAGTCGGCGAGCAGCTCCGCCGCCGGGTCGGCCGCCTCGACCTGTGCCCCGTCGGCCAGCCGCCAGATCGCCACCTGGGTCCCGGCGGCCGCGCTCTCCGCGGTCAGCGCCCCGGCCCCGGCCGCCTTCGCCAGCCCGGCCAGGTCGTTGTGCTGGGGGTAGGAGTGCTCCAGGACCCAGCGGATCCGGCCGCCCGCATCGGTGTTCCCGGCGAGCGGGCTGCCGCCCCAGCCGCTCTCCGTGTACCGGGCCTGGGGCTGCGCGTAGCCCGCGACCCCGACTCCGTACGTCTGGAGCATGCCGCCGCCGTCGACCCGCATCTCGTACAGCCCGGCGGGGATCTGCCGGACCGAGCCGTCCCCGGCGCGCAGGACCGCCTGCCCGTACGTCTTGAGGCCGTCGAGCACGGCGCTCGCGCCCCCGGCCGCCCGGCCGGCGGCGGCCGGGCCGGAGTCCGCCGCGGCGCGGGCGCCGGGCGCGGCGGTGAGGGCCGCGGCCAGCAGGGCCGCCGCCCAGGGCCGGCGTACGGAGCCGCGCGCCGCAGCCGCGGCGCCGGCGGCCGCGCCGGAACCACCACCGAATGGAAGCGGAACCTCCGGCCGGACCGGTCCGGCCTCGGGTGGGACGGTGGGCGCGGAGGCCGGCCCGCCCGCGGACGCGGTGGACGCCGCGCGGGGCTCGGAGGATGCGGAGGATGCGGGAACAGCAATCGACACAGTTCTCCCCTTCGGGCCGAAGACCAAGGTGCCCGTGAGTACCGGGGAATCCTAGCCGCCTCGAACACTCAGACCACCGCCGCCTTCTGAGGGCCCATCAGCGGGGTGTCCGTCTTGACGACCCTGCGGAAGGCCGCCGTTCCGCGGTTGAGGTCGTGTCCAACGGCGATCGCGTCGATGTCCGCCGAGAACCAGCGGACGCCCTCGCCGTCGGGCGGCCCCTCCCGGACCCGCAGACGCCCGTGCACCACCAACGGTTCCCCGACCGAGACGGAACTGGCCAGGTTGACCGCCAGCGCCCGGCGCGCCCACACCGTGTAGAAGCTGGTGGGGGCGTCCGTCCAGGTTTCCGTGCGCCGGTCGAAGTACCGGGGGGTCACCGCGAAGCGGAATCTCGCGGACGGCCCGGTCACGGCCTCCTTGAAGTCGATCTGCGTCGCCACGTGCCCCACCAGCGTCACCAGGGTGTCGTTCATCCCGGCCGCCCTCCCCCGAACTCCGTACCCGTGCGGACCATCCGCACGAGGTACGACCATGCTGGCCCCGGACCCCCGGCCCCCGCTCCGGCCTGTGGACTACTGGCGGGTTGTGGACAACTTCGTCCCCCCTGCGGCCACCGCCGCGTACTGCTCGCGCACCTCGCGGTAGCGCAGCAGCTCGGCCGCCACCGGTTCCAGCACCCGGGCCCGGCCGCAGCCGGCCGCGGCCTGCCGCAGCCGCCGTTCGGCGTCCTGGCCGTACCTGCGCGCCGGCCCCCGGGCGGCGAGCGAGCAGGCCCACTCCACCAGCGGCCCGCCGACGATGCCGGCCACCATGAACAGCACGGGCGGCAGCAGCTTCGGCTCCAGGACCCCGACGATCTGCCCGACCAGCCACAGGCCTCCGAAGATCTGCACCAGCGTCATGGCCGCCTGCGCCAGCACCGCGACCGGCCACCAGGCGGGCCGCGGCGGCTTCGCGCCGGGGACGGCGACGGCCGCGCCCAGGGTCACCGCCAGCTCGTCCAGCGCCTCCGGCAGCCGCTCGGCGCCGCGCACCGCGGTCTCCCGTACGGCCTGCGCCCAGGGGTCGGGCAGGCCGACGACCGCCTCGTCGGCGACCGTCCGCACGGCCTGCTCCACGCGCTGGCGGGCGGTCACCTCCTCCTCGGGGGGCGCGGCGGCGGACGCTCCGGAGCCGCGGCCCTTGGCGGACATGAGGGCCAGGGACGCGAGCGAGCGCGGTGCGCGCCGGCTCTCGTACCAGCGCCACAGCCGCAGCCAGGGCGTGCCGCAGGCCTTGCCGGCGTTGCGCCGCCAGGCCCGCTCGGCGGCGAGGCCGGCCGCGTACGCCCCGACCGCTTCCGCGAGCCGGTCCTCGAACTCGGCGCGCGCCGCCTCGCCGATCTCGGGTCCGGAGGGTCCGGAGTGCCCGTCGGCTACGTAGAGCGGGCGCAGGCGCACGGCGGCCCGGTCGACGTCGGCGGAGATCCGCCGGGTCGCGGCGCCCTTCTCCTGGGTGAACTGTCCGAGGAGCTCGCGGAGTTCCCCGACCCCTTCACCCGTCAGGGCGGACAGTCCGAGGACGGTGGCGCCGGGCTCGCCGTGCTCGCCGAGGGCGATCCCGTCGTCGTCCAGCAGCCGCCGCAGGTCGTCGAGTACGAGGTCGGCGGCGTCGCCGGGGAGCCGGTCGACCTGGTTCAGCACGACGAAGGTCACCTCGGCGTGCCCGGCCAGCGGCCGCAGGTACCGCTCGTGGAGGACGGCGTCCGCGTACTTCTCCGGGTCCACCACCCACACCACGGCGTCGACGAGCGCCAGCACCCGGTCCACGTGGTCCCGGTGCGCGCCGACCGCCGAGTCCAGGTCGGGCAGGTCGACGAGGACCATGCCGCGCAGCACCTCGGCCTCCTGGGTCTCGCGGGGCCGGCGCCGCAGCCGTCCGGGGATCTCCAGCCGGTCGAGCAGGCCCGCGGCGCCGTCGGACCAGCTGCAGGCGATGGGGGCGGCAGTGGTGGGGCGGCGCAGTCCGGTTTCGGAGATCTGCACTCCGGCGAGTGAATTGAAGAGGGTGGACTTGCCGCTTCCGGTGGCTCCGGCGATGGCGACGACGGTGTGCTGCGGGGACAGGCCCCGGCGCGCGGCCGCTTCGTCCAGGACCCGTCCGGCCTCGGCGAGGGTCTTGCCGTCGAGGCGGGTGCGGGACAGGCCGACCAGCTGGCGCATGGCGTCGAGGCGCGTGCGCAGGGCCTGGGCCTCGGGGCTGAGCGGGGGTGCGGGCGCCTTGCCGCCGTCGCTGCCGGCGCCGGAGACCGCCCGCACGATCGCCTCGTCGCCCTCGGCGTCCTCGGCGTCCTCTGGGTCCCGTCCGCCCTCCGCCTCCTCGTCGAGGCCGTTGGCGAGCAGGGCCGCGTCGAGGAGGGCGTCGTCGATGAGGGCGTCGCCGGTGCGCGTGCCGGTGCCGCGCGGGCCGCCCTTGCGGCCGGCCCGGTGGCGGGAGCGTGCGATGAACCCGTCGTCCCACCGGTCGCCGGCGTGGTCGCGGTCGGTCACGGCGGTCACCGCGTCACCTCTCCTTCTGCAGTACGGACAGCGCGGCGATCAGCTCGGCCTGTGGTTCGGGGGTGACTTCGAGCGCCTGGAGGGGGGCGAGCCTGCGGTCCCGTTCGGCGCGCAGGACCTCGTCGAGGTGGTCCCCGACCAGTTCGCCGCCCCGGTCGCGCAGGCGTACGGCGGCCTGTACGCCGATCCGCTCGGCGAGCTTCTCCCCCGCCGGACGGGCCCGTTTGCCACCGAGGAGGGCGGCGACGAGGAGGGCGGCCACGCCGTCGGGGTCGGGCGCGGGCTGCTTGTCGAGCTTGGAGACCTCCTCCTCGGCGAGCTCCTCCAGTACGCGCCGCCAGCGGCGTACGGCCATGCCGATACGTTCCGCCGCCTCCCGGTCGGGCCCGGGCAGCGGCACCGCCCCGGAGGCGGGCTCGCGCCGCCAGACCTCGGCGATCCGCTCGTCGGCGGCGGCGACGGCGCATTGGAGGAGCGCGGCGAGGGATTCCGCGAGGGAGTCGAGGAGTTCGTCGGCGCTGGTGTCGAGGGGGTAGCCGCGCCACCGGGTGAGGGCGTCGCCCGCGAGCACGGCGCCCTTGTCGAGGCGGTTGCGGACCCGCTTGCCCTCCTGCCGGAACGCGTCCTCGACGGCGGATGTCAGCCGGACCGCCGCGGCGTGCTGGGCGGCGACGGCGGAGGCCAGCTCGGGCATGCGGCGCTTGAGGGAGTCGAGCGCGCCGAGGGCGGTCCGGCCGACCGCGTACTGCCGGGCGGCCGGGTCGTGGACGTGGTGGGTGAGCCAGGCGAGCAGCGGCGCGACGGCGCTGGCCGGCAGCAGCCCGCCGCCGCCGGCCGACTCGGGCAGCTCGGGCACCGTGAACCGCGGTACGTCGCCCAGCCCGGCTCGGGTGAGCAGTGCCCCGTACTGGCGCGAGACCTCGGCGAGCACCTGGTGCGGGACGCGGTCGAGGACGGTGATCAGGGTGGCGTTGTACTGCTTGGCGGTGCGCAGCAGGTGCCAGGGGACGGCGTCGGCGTACCGCGAGGCGGTGGTGACCATGACCCAGACGTCGGCGGCGCAGATCAGCTCGGCGGCGAGGGTGCGGTTCTCGACGACGAGGGAGTCGATGTCGGGGGCGTCGAGGACGGCGAGGCCTCGCGGGAGGGTGGCCACGGTCTCGATCCGCAGCTCACTGGTCGCGCCCGGGTGGCCGGGCGAGCGCCCGGGGTTCCTCCTGGAGGAGGGCACGAGCTCCTCGTCCGGCTGGGGCGCCCAGACGCGCATGAGGTCGGGGAGGATCCGCATCCCGGCGAACCAGTGGTGGTCGTCCGGGTGGCAGACGAGGACCGGGGTGCGGGTGGTGGGGCGCAGTACTCCGGCTTCGCTGACCTGGCGGCCGACGAGGGAGTTGACGAGGGTGGACTTACCGGCCCCGGTGGACCCGCCGACGACGGCGAGGAGCGGCGCCTCGGGCGACTTCAGCCGGGGGACGAGGTAGTCGTCGAGCTGCGCGAGCAGCTCGGCTCTGGTCTGGCGGGCGCGTGGGGCGCCGGGCAGGGGCAGCGACAGACGCACGGACGCGACCCGGTCGCGCAGGGCGGACAGGGCATCGAGCAGCTGAGGCCGAACATCCAAGGTCACCACATGCGAAGAATGCCCAATTTGGGACCATTTTTGAAGCTTATACGCCCTCTGCGCGCCGACCGCGACTCCTGAGGGACATCATGGACACGGCGGACGAGTGGGACGCAGGCATAACGAGTGCACAACACCCAGGCCGACGCGGCGCAAAAGCGGTGCGAGAATCGCACCTGCCTGCGATTATCGGGACCGCTTCACCGAACCTCCACAACGTGGCACGCGAGTGAAGCAACCGGGACAAGGCAACCGGAGCCCTATCCTTGACCCGGCACGGACCGCAGTCCCACCCCCACCAAGGGGCTCCAGGCCACCACGGTCACCTTCCGGCCCCCGTAGCTCAGTGGATAGAGCAGGCGCCTTCTAAGCGCTTGGCCGCAGGTTCGAGTCCTGCCGGGGGCACTTCCTTCCACCTTCCCCAGGGGTATCCCCGGGGCCGTCCGGGCCGCTCGACCAGCGGTCGTCACGGCGTCCGCGATTGGCGGAAATTCACTCGACAGGACCCTTGCGGGATCCTTGCACCCGCAAAACCGGAAAGCCGAAAACCGGAAGAGCACCGTCCCGCCCGACGGGGGTTTGTTCGGGCGGGACGGCGTGCGGGGTGGTTCCGGGCGCGGGTGGGGCCGGGTCCGGGGGTGGGACCGGGTCGGGGGTGGGACCGGGTCCGGGATCAGCCGGCCGCGCCGGCCGGGGTGGACCCGGCGGGGGCCGCGTCGGCCGGGGCGTCCTGCGGGGAGACACCGAAGGCCTTGACCGCCTGGTAGTACGTCCAGGCCGTGCTGTCGCAGGAGCCCTTCTTGACGCCCGAGTACTGCGAGCAGACCCGCTTGAGGTCGGCGTAGAAGGCGTCGTCCAGCCGGGACTTGTTGGCGGGGAAGGTGCCGGCCGCCTTGTAGTTCCGGTAGCCGAAGTCGTGGCGGGCGCAGGCCGTCTGGAAGGGGAAGCCGAAGGGGTTGTCGGGGGACGAGGAGCAGTAGTCCGTCGACCAGTCGAAGGCGTACGAGGCCCAGTTGCCCTGGCTGCCGCGCGCCGCGACCCAGGCGTTGTAGCTGGAGGCGCTGGTCTGCGTCCAGCCGCTCAGCACCTGCGGCTTGTCCGCCGGGACCGCCGAAGCCGGGGTGGCGAGGGCCAGCAGGCCGGCGGACACGGACGCGAGCAGGGGGACGAGACGGCGACGCATGGCATTCCTCCGAGTGGGGGCGGCGGGCGAGCGGGCGACGGGGCCGCCCGGTCCAACTCCCGGTGCGGCGTCGGGACTCACCCTCGGAGCACGCCATATCCCCGACCCCTACCGCCCCTATAACGCGGCCCGGCCGCCTGCGTGTCGCGCCGGTGCCCCCTGGACCGCACCCCTCTCAGGTATGACCGCGTATCCGACTTCCGGCAGATTCGAGGTTGATACCGGGGAGGGACGCGCGCGTTACTCCCGGCCCGAACACTTATGGGTATGAACCGCCGTCCGCTCGTCATCGCCGCCGCCGTCGCGGGAGTCCTCGCCCTGGCCGCCTTCGCGCTGCCCAACCTGCCGCCCAACCCCGTCACGGACGCCCTTCAGAAGCAGGTCCTGCGGGAGAAGGGCACGCGGTACGCCAGTGCCGCCGACGCTCCGAAGAAGGGCGACCGGGCGTTCGTCCTGCCCAGCTGGATACCGGGGGACGCCACCGACATACGGATCCGCGCGCGCCGCGACGGCGGGGCCCGGCTGATCCGGTTCACCCTCGGCAAGACCCCGCTCGACGGTCCGCAGTGCGCCGCCGGAGCACCGAAGAAGGCGGGCGGCCCCCGCATGGGCGCCCGCTGGTGGCCCGGCGACACCCGGCGCGAGGAGCGCCCCGAGTGCCGCGACCGTTACCAGTACCAGGTCTCGGTACGCGGCCGGCAGGTCTACGCCTGGACCGACGGGACACCCTCCCCCGGAGCCCGAATACCGGCCGGCGGCGCCCCCGGCAGCGCCCCGGCCGTCGCGCCCGCCGCGGTGCCCGGCGGCACTCCCGCCAGGTGAGGGGAGACGCTCAGACGGTGTCGTGGGCGAGGACCGCCGCAGCGGCCCGGGCGAAGCCCTCCGGGTTGTCGAGCATGATGTTGTGCCCGCAGTCCGGTACGGCCAACACGGCGACTCCTGCGGCCTCCAGGGCTTCGGCGCCGGCGAGCGCTCCGTCCTGCTCCGGGAAGAGGAAGCCGCGCGGGATCTTCAGCTCCAGCAGGAGCTCCCGCATGGTGGGCGTGGTGCCCGCGGCCAGGTTCACGGCGGTGCGGTGCAGGGCGGTGCGGCCGGCCAGCCGCATGGTCGACCACCAGTGCGCGCCGACCCGGTCCCGGACCTCCTCCCAGCCTCCGGCCAGGAACTCCTCTTCCGTGTACGAGGCGAGACCGCTGCTGCCGGCCCTGCCCGGAGTGGGCGGCATCGGGTCCAGGTTGGCGTCCACCAGGACGAGGCGGGAGACCAGCCGGGGATGCCGGGCGGCCAGCACGATGGCCACCGCTCCGCCCATGCTGTGGGCGATCACCTCGGCGCCTTCGGCACCGGCCGCGGTCATGGCCTCCGCCACGGCGTCGGCGTGCGCCTCCAGGGTGTACGAGAACGTCTCGGGACGGTCGCTGTGCCCGTGCCCCAGCATGTCGAGCAGCAGCGAGCGCCGACCGGCCAGCAGCGGGTGCACGGCGCTCGCGGCGAAATAGGCGGGCGAGGTCGAGCCGAGCCCGTGCAGATAGACGCGGGGCGCTTCCGCTCCCGGGAGTTCGACCCAGCGGATCCGGTCGCCTTCCGGCGTGACGATGGCACTGTGCACGGTGTGTTCCCCCTGGAGTGATGATCGACAAGTCCGGCACGAGGGTAACCAGGGCTCCAACTGCCTCGTCTACCCTCGTCGGATGACCTTGTACGTGAACCAGCTCGACGGCGCCGCGCCCCTGACCGGACCACCCCCGGCCGGGTCCGGTGTGGCGGTGTGGTCGCTGGACACCACGCGCGAGGCGATCGGCGGCCACGAGGCCGGCGGGGCGCGGTTGCTGCTGGACGCGACCGAACGGGAGCGGGCCGACCGGCTGCTGCGCCCGGTCGACCGGCGCAGCTACCTCGCCTCGCACCTGGGGCTGCGCGTGCTGCTCGGCGGGTACCTGGGGCTGTCGCCGGAGGAGGTCGTCCTGGTCCGCGAGGACTGCCCGGGGTGCGGGGGGCCGCACGGCCGTCCCGCCGTGGCCGGGGGCTCGGTGCACTTCTCGCTGTCCCACAGCGACGACGTGGCCTACTTCGCCTTCTCGGGGGTGCCGGTGGGCGTCGACGTGGAGGGGGTGCCGAGGGCGAGCGCGGTGGCCGACGTCCTGAGCAGCCTGCATCCGGCGGAGGCGGGCGAGATCACCGCGCTCCCGGAGGCGGAGCGGCAGGCGGTGCTGGCCCGGGTGTGGGCCCGTAAGGAGGCCTGCCTGAAGGGCACCGGCGTGGGGGTCGCCTTCGGCCTGGCCGAGCCGTACGTGGGGTCGGGTCCCACCCCCGCCCCGGTCCCGGGCTGGACCCTGCGCGATCTCCCCGCCCCGGACTCCTACGCCGCCGCCGTCGCGGTCCGCGCCGCCTGAACGGATCCCGCGCCAGCGGGCCGGCCCAGGTCATGGACCTCGCTGCGGCCCGGTGCCGGCACCGCCCCCGCCGGGTCCGTGAGCACCGCCCCGGCCGCCGGTCCCCGGCGGCCGGCGCCTCGTAGGCCGGCACGCGCGCCCGCCACACCGCCCACCGCCATATCCGCATGCCCGCACGCCGCCGCGCCCCTACCCTGGCCGCCATGGACATCCGCCGTGCCCGCAGCGCCGCCGAACTCTCGGCCGCCGAGGGCCTCTTCGACGGGCCCGCCCGCCGCGAGTGGTCCGAGCGCTTCCTCGCCCAGACCGGCCACCTGATGCTCATCGCCTACGTCGACGGCGTGCCCGCCGGCATGGTCTCCGGGGTCGAGATGACGCACCCCGACAAGGGCACCGAGATGTGCCTGTACGAGCTGTCCGTGGACGAGGGATACCGCCGGCGGGGCATCGGCCGGGCCCTGACCCTGGCCCTCGCCGACGAGGCCAAGGCCCGCGGCTGCTACGGCATGTGGGTGGGGGTCGACACGGACAACGAGGAGGCGCTGGCCACGTACGCGTCGGCGGGCGCCGAGGACGAGGGCCTCTTCTCGATGCGCGGCTGGCCCCTGGGCGACGCCTAGGGGGCCCCAGGTGCGGTGCATCGCAAGGCGGAGGGACACGGCTCGTAGTGGACGTACTTGCGGCGGACCGACAACGCGGCGAGGTGCGGTGCCTGGGGGCCCCTCCCAGCGGTAGCTGGGGGAGGCGTGGGCCCGCGAAGGTCGCCCGGACAGGGCCTAGGGGGTGTCGGCCGCGGTGCCCCCCCTCCGGCGGCGTGTCGTGCGGCCAGTCGGCGCACCCTCCGCGCGGGGCCGGTCGCGCTGGCCGAGCATCGGCCGCATGACCGCCTTGACCGCGATGACCTCCCTGCTCCCGGCCGCCGCCTTGCTGGCGGCGGCCGCCGTCCTGCCCCCGAACCCCGCCTCCGCCGCCGGTGGCGACGCCCCCGCCGCCTACGTCGTCATGCTGAAGGACACCACCTCCCGCGCCCCGACCCGGGCCCTGGCCGCCGAGGCGGCGCGTTCGGGGGACGAGGTCGGAGCGGTCTACGACGCCGCCCTCAACGGTTTCGCGGTACGCACCACCGCGGCCCGCGCCGCCGTCCTGGCCGCCGATCCGCGGGTCGCCTCCGTGGAGCCGGACGCGCCGTTCCGGATCTCCGGCACGCCGTCCGCCCCCGAACCCCCGGCCGGCGTCCCGCATCCCCCGGCCGTCCCCGTCCCGGCGCCCACCACCGTCCCCGTCCCCGCGCCCGTCCCCCCGCTGCCCCTGCCGCCCGCGCCCGCGCAGGCCCCCGCCGCCGTGACCCAGCGGCCGGCCCCCTGGGCCCTCGACCGGATCGACCAGCGCGAGCTGCCGCTCGACGGTTCGTACACGTACTCCGGGAACAAGGGCCGGGGTGTCACCGTCTACGTCGTCGACACCGGGATCAACACCCTCCACCAGGAGTTCGGCGGCCGCGCCCGCAACGGCTACAACGGCTACAACGGGTTGTTCGCGGACGCCGCGCAGGACTGCAACGGCCACGGCACGCACGTCGCCGCCACCGTGGGCGGGGCGACGTACGGGGTCGCGAAGGAGGTCTCCCTGGTCGGAGTGAAGGTGGCCGACTGCCGGGGCGACGGGAGCCTGTCGGTCATCCTGCGCGGCCTCGACTGGATGCTGAAGGACCACATCAGGAACCCGGCGCGGGGCCCCGCCGTCGCCAACATGAGCATGGGCGGCACCCGCAGCCGCTCCATGGAGGCGGCGGTGATCCGCACGGTCGCCTACGGGATCACCTTCACCGTCGCCGCCGGCAACGAGGCCAGGGACGCCTGCGCCGGCTCCCCGGCCGCCGTCCCGCAGGCCCTCACGGTCGGCGCGACCGACGGCGCGGACCGGCGTCCGGCCTTCTCCAACCACGGCCGCTGCGTGGACGTCTCGGCACCCGGACAGGCCGTCACCTCGGCCTGGAAGGGCTCTCCGACCGCCCTCGCACGGGCCTCGGGGACCTCCATGGCCGCCCCGCACGTCGCCGGCGCCGCCGCGCTGCTCCTGGCGGACGGCCGGGCCAGGACCCCCGCGGAGGTGGCCCGGCTGCTCGTCCGCGACGCCGTCCCGGACAGGATCACGAACCTGCCCGCCGGGACCCCGAACCTGCTCCTGCACGTCCCGGCGGCGCAGTAGCCCCGGCGGCACCGACCAGTCGGTATCCGATGTCCCATCAGACCGGGTCTGATGGGACATCAATGTCTGTGCCCTTCGGGCGAAAGCAAGCCATTGACTTCTCAACACCGCGACGCGTCAATGACGGCCATCCGCACCGGCTCGGCCCTCCCCCACAGCGGGTGGCGGGAGGGGTTCGTCATGACGAAGGAGTCGCGACCCTGTGAGTACGAGAACCCTCAGACGAAGAGTGCTGGCCGGGGCGGGCGCCCTGTCCCTGGCCCTGACGGGCGGCGTCGTGGCCCTGACGGGACCGGCGCAGGCCGCGACCAAGACCACGCCCGTGCCGGTGAAGTGCGTCGCCCCCGCACCCCAGCCGGGCGCCAACGGCAACCAGGACTACACGGTCACGGTGCCGGACACCGCCAAGGCGGGCGAGACCGTACCGATCACCATCGACCCCGGCGAGACGCCGGTCGTCCCGATGTTCACCATCGACACGGTCAACACCATCAAGGCGAAGCTGCTCGTCGGCGGGGTCGCGCAGACGGTCACCAGCCCGCCCGTCAACAGCCACCAGGAAGCCGGCAAGAAGGCCGACCCGCCCGCCTTCAACGGCACGGTCAAGATCCCGGACGGTACCGAGGGCACGACGGTGCAGATCACCATCGACCAGGTCGTCACGGACGCCGACCTCGGCGGCACGGTCTACACGACGACCTGTACGCCGGACCCGCGCCCCAGCGCCCCGGTCGCCTCGATCGCCGTCGAGGCCCTGCCGAAGGACCCGGTCACCACCAAGCTGACGCCGAACAGCGGCAAGGCCGGCACCGCCGTCACCGTCACCGGCGCCAACTTCCCGGCCGGACCGGTCACCTGTTCCGCCCAGCTCGCGGGCGCGGCGACCGGTGACGCCGGCACCGGCACGGCGGACGCGTCCGGCGCCGCCACCTGCAACATCACCATCACCAAGAAGGCCGACACGATCAAGATCGACGGATCGGTCGCCCCCGCCAAGCCCTTCGTGTTCATCGAGGAGCAGGCGGGCGTGCAGAACCCGGTGGACATCGAGGTGCTGCCGGGGCCGCTGGCCCTCGGCCCGAAGGACGGCCAGCCGGCCGTCAGCTTCGGGGCGGTGACCGTCAACGGCAAGGCCCAGTCGGTGGTCGGCGCGTTCAACGCCGCGACCGTCCAGGACTTCCGCGGCGGCAGCCTCGGCTGGGACGTGACGGCGACCCGTACGCCGTTCCTGAACCAGGCGACGGGCCACTCGATGGCCAAGGCGCAGCTCGGCATCCAGCCGTCCTGCACCGTGACCAACCCGGACAGCCCGAGCACCTGCACGGCAGGTGCCCCGGGGGCGATATCCGGCACGCCGATGAAGGTCGCCTCCCAGGCGGCCGGCGGTGAGGAGCTGACCGGCGGCGAGTTCGCCGTGGGCGGCGCGGCGATGATCCAGCTGCCGCCGTTCATGTTCGCCGACACCTACCAGTCGGTCGTGACCTTCTCCATCGCCTGACGGGCTTCCTGACGGACGCCCCGAACCGGGTGGTGCGGCGCTCCGGCGCCCCACCACCCTCCCGCGTTCCACCACCACGCTCCACCACCACGCTCCACCGCCGCGTTCCACCGCCGCATTTCCCGCCGCGACACTGGAGACCAACGCCCATGCGCATCCGCACCGTTGTCCGGTCCCTCCTCCCAGCCCTGTGCGGCGCGCTGGTGCTGCTGCTCCCCGCCGCCCCCGCGACGGCCGCGGACAACGGCACGTGGGGGGTCTTCCCCACGCCGCCGGCCGGCGCGTCGGTGACCGACCGGGCGTACTTCTTCCACCAGGGCGCCGCCGGGACGACCGTCAGCGACAGCGCGACGATCCTGAACTCCTCCGACAAGGAGCTGACCTTCCGGGTCTTCGCCACCGACGCGGTGAACACCCCCTCGGGCGGCGCCTTCGCCCTGCTGCCCGTGCAGACGAAGCCGAAGGACGTCGGCGCCTGGGTCGCGCTGGCGCCCGGGGCGGCGGCCACCGTCACCGTCCCGCCCCGGGGCCGCAAGGACATCCCCTTCACCCTCAAGGTCCCCCAGGACGCCGTGCCGGGCGACCACGTCGGGGGGATCGTCGCGCTGAACACGCAGGTCGAGGGGGTGCAGAAGGAGGGCAAGGTGCAGGTCGGGGTCCAGCGGCAGGTGGGCGCCCGGCTGTACTTCCGGGTGCCCGGCCCGCTGACCCCGGGGCTGAGCGTGGAGGACGTACGGGTCGACCGGGGCGCCCCGCTGCTGCCGTGGGTCAAGGACGCCCGGGCCACCGTCACGTACACGCTGGTCAACCGGGGCAACGTGGTCGTCGAGCCGAGGGTGGCGGTGTCCGCCGAGGGGCTGTTCGGGCGCCGGGTGCTGAACCGGCCCGCCCGGGACCTGAAGCTCGTACTGCTGCCCGGCCAGCGCATCGAGCTGACCGAACCGTGGCCGGACGCGCCGCAGTTGGACCGGGTGTCCGTCAAGGTCCGCGCGGGTGCGGCCGCCTACCCGGACCTCGACCCGGAAGCCGGTACGGACTTCGTCGCCGTCCCGTGGCCGGCGGCGGGCGCCGCCCTGGTCCTGGCGGGGGCCGGCACCGCCCTCCTGGTGCTGCGCCGGCGGCGCCGCGGCGACCCGGAAGAAGCGCTGAGCGAACCGGACTTGGCGCGGGCCCGCTGACCGGCGAGGGTGTCCCCGGGGGGTGACGGCATTCGGCCATCACCTGTGACGGGGAGGCAAGACGGATGGAACGAGAGCACAGCGAGTCCGGGTCCGCCGCGCCCGCCGCCCGGCCGGTCAGGGGCGTGGGCCTGCTGACCCGCATCGAGCGGGCGCTGGGCACCGGGACCGCCGCCTACCTGCCCGGGGACGGCTGGATACGGCTCACCCTCCCGCTCGACGACGGCGGCCCCGCGCCCGTCACGGTGGACGTGGTCGCGGACACCGTGCGGGCCCCGCGCGGGATCGCGTACCTGCTGCCCGGGGGTGGCCTGAACTTCGCGGCGGACTTCTTCACTCCGGGCCGCGACAACCTGGCCCACCACCTGCGCCGCCAGGGCCTCCTGGTGGTCGGGGTGACCCCGCGCGAGGACGCCGCCCGCCCCGAGGAGGTCACCGCGGACTTCGGGCTCGCCGCGCACCGCCGGGACCTGGCGGGGGTGGTGGCCGCGCTGGACTCCCTGCTGGGCCTGCCGTACGAGTACGCGGGCCACTCGGCCGGCGCCGCCCTGGCCCTGGACGCGGCCTCGCACGACCCCTCGGAGCGGCTGCGCCGGGTGCTGGTCCTGGACACGACCGGCCCGTACGCGGGGGCCCTGGCCGACCGGGCCGCCGAGACCCGCGAGGTGTACGAGGAGCAGCTCGCGCGGGGTGTCCACGCGGCCGACCCGGGCCTCGCGGCGCTCGTCGCCCGGGCGGTGGCGGACCCGTCGGGCGCGTCGCAGGCGCCCTGGCCGCCGGACCCGGCCCGGCGCTTCACGCACGCGGGCCTGGCCCACTTCGCGCTGGTCCGCACCGCCGACCTGCCCGGCCCGGCGAACTGGATCTACCGCCAGGGCCACGGCGCGGGCGAGTACGTCTTCGGCGCCACCCCGGCCGAGGACCGCTTCGCACTGGCCCGCACCCCGCTGGCGACCTGGCACGCGGCCACGTCGGCGCTCGGCAGCGGGCTGGTCCCGACGGCGCTGATGCGGGACCTCGCGGCGGTGTGGGCGGGCGACGGGAAGGCGTACGGGATCGCGTGGGAGCGGATCCGCTGCGAGGTGGTGTGGGTCAACACCGAGCTGGGCCGGGGCGACGAGCCGCACGGCGCGGAGCTGATCCGGGCGGCGGGCAACGACCGGGTCCGCTTCGCCGTGGTCCCGGGCTACGGGCACGGCGACGCCGTCTGGTCGGCGACGGCGGCGTCGGACGTCTGGACCCTCCTCGACGCCTGACAGGGGGCGGGCCTCCCCCGGCGGCAGGATCCGCCGGGGGAGGTTCCGTGCAGGCGTGGCACCACCGGCCGGTCGGCCGCCCCCCTCACCGGCAACGGCAGGAACCCCCGGCCGGTGAGGGTTGGCCGGGGGTTCCTGCTGCTCAGGGGTGCCGCAGGAGCGGCACGGGCTCAGTGGTTGCGGGGGAAGCCCAGGTCCACGCCGGCGGGGGCGTCGGCCGGGTCGGGCCAGCGGGTGGTGACGACCTTGCCGCGCGTGTAGAAGTGGATGCCGTCGTTGCCGTAGATGTGGTGGTCGCCGAAGAGCGAGTCCTTCCAGCCGCCGAAGGAGTGGTAGCCCACCGGCACCGGGATCGGCACGTTGACGCCGACCATGCCGGCCTGGATCTCCAGCTGGAAGCGGCGGGCGGCGCCGCCGTCGCGGGTGAAGATCGCGGTGCCGTTGCCGAACGGCGAGGCGTTGATGAGGGCCACGCCCTCCTCGTAGGTCTCGGTGCGCAGCACGCACAGGACCGGGCCGAAGATCTCGTCGCGGTAGGCGTCGGATTCGGTCTTGACGTTGTCGAGGAGCGAGAGGCCGATCCAGTGGCCGTTCTCGTTGCCCTCGACGGTGTAGCCGGTGCCGTCGAGGACCACGTCGGCGCCCTGGGCCGCCGCGCCCTTGACGTAGGAGGCGACCTTGTCGCGGTGGGCGGCGGTGATCAGCGGGCCCATCTCGGAGGTGGGGTCGTTGCCGGGGCCGATCTTGATCTTCTCGGCGCGCTCGCGGATCTTCTCGACCAGCTCGTCGGCGATGGAGCCGACCGCGACGACCGCCGAGATGGCCATGCAGCGCTCGCCCGCCGAGCCGTAGGCGGCGGAGACGGCCGCGTCGGCGGCGGCGTCCAGGTCGGCGTCCGGGAGCACCAGCATGTGGTTCTTGGCGCCGCCCAGCGCCTGGACGCGCTTGCCGTTGGCGGAGGCGGTGGTGTGGATGTGGCGGGCGATCGGGGTGGAGCCGACGAAGGAGACGGCGGAGATGCCGGGGTGGGCGAGGAGGGCGTCGACGGCGACCTTGTCGCCGTGGACGACGTTGAGGACGCCCGCCGGCAGGCCGGCCTCGGTCATCAGCTCGGCCAGCTTGTTGGAGGCCGACGGGTCCTTCTCGCTCGGCTTGAGGATGAAGGTGTTGCCGCAGGCGATGGCCAGCGGGAACATCCACATCGGGACCATCGCCGGGAAGTTGAACGGGGTGATGCCCGCGACGACGCCGAGCGGCTGGCGGATGGCGGAGACGTCCACCCGGTTGGAGACGGACGTGGACAGCTCGCCCTTGAGCTGCGTGGTGATCCCGCAGGCCAGCTCGACGATCTCCAGGCCGCGCGCGACCTCGCCCAGCGCGTCGGAGTGCACCTTGCCGTGCTCGGCGACGATCAGCTCGGCGATGGCGTCGCGGTTGGCGTCCAGCAGGGCGCGGTAGGCGAAGAGCACCTTGGTGCGGGCGGCCAGCGAGGACTGGCCCCAGGACAGGAAGGCCTCCCGGGCGACCTCGACGGCCGCGTCGACCTCCTCGGCGGAGGCGAGCGCGACCCGCGTGGTGACCTCGCCGGTGGCCGGGTCGGTGACCGGGCCGTAGTTGCCCGACGCGCCCTCGACGGTCTTGCCACCGATCCAGTGGTTGACGGTCTTCATTGTGCTGCTCCTTCACAGATGGCGACGTCGCTGCGCGGCTTGCCGGTCGTACTCTTCACGGGCCTGGGCCGCCGGCGCACGGGTCGCGGTCTCGGCCACAGGAACATCCCACCACGCCTGCGCCGGGGGCGGGCCCGACACAGTGTCGGGTGTTCGGGTCTGTGCGTAGACACATGTGGGCCGGTCCGACAGACGGGCTTCGGCCAAGGCTTTTCGCAGGTCACCGATGGTGCGGGTGCGGATCACGGCCATTCCGAGGGAGGCCGCGTTGGCCGCGAGGTCCACTGGAAGGGGGTCCCCGGTGTACGCCCCGCCGGGCGCCCGGAAGCGGTAGGCCGTGCCGAAGCCCTCGCCGCCCACGGCCGCTGACAGGCCGCCGATGGAGGCGTAGCCGTGGTTGTCGAGGATGACCACCTTGACCGGGAGCCCCTCCTGGACGGCGGTGACGATCTCGGTGGGGTTCATCAGGTACGAGCCGTCGCCGACGAGCGCCCACACCGGCCGGTCCGGGGCGGCGAGGGCCACGCCGAGGGCACCGGGGATCTCGTAGCCCATGCAGGAGTAGCCGTACTCCACGTGGTACTGGTACGCGGAGCGGGCCCGCCAGAGCCGGTGCAGGTCGCCGGGGAGCGAGCCGGCCGCGTTGACGATCACGTCGGTGTCGTCGACGACGGCGTCGAGGGCGCCGAGCACCTGGGCCTGGGTGGGGACGGCGTTCTCGTCGGGGGCGTGGAAGGCCTGGTCCACCAGGGCCTCCCAGTAGAGCTTGGCCTTGCGGTACGTCCGCTCGTACGCCGGGTCCACGCGGTGGCCCGCGAGCTCCGCGCGCAGCGCGTCCAGGCCCTCGCGGGCGTCGGCGACCAGCGGCAGCGCGGCCTGTTTGTGGGCGTCGTACGGGTCGGGGTTGATGCCGAGGAAGCGGACGCCGGGGTCCTGGAAGAGGGTCGAGGAGGCGGTGGTGAAGTCGGTCAGCCGGGTCCCGGCCGCGATGACCAGGTCGGCTGCGCGGGCCAGGTCGTCGGCGGTGGCGGTGCCGGTGTGGCCGACGGCGCCGACCTCGGCGGGGTGGTCGTGGCGCAGCGCGCCCTTGCCGGCCTGGGTGGCGGCGACGGGGATGCCGGTGGCCTCGGCGAAGGCCCTCAGGGCGTCCTCGGCACCGCTGTGGCGGATGCCGCCGCCGACGATCAGCAGGGGGCGACGGGCCGCCCGTACGGCCTCGGCGGCGGCCCGCAGCTCGTCGCTGTCGGGCCGGGGGCGCCGCACCCGCCACACCCGCTCGGCGAAGAACTCCTCGGGCCAGTCGTACGCCTGCGCCTGCACGTCCTGCGGCAGCGCGAGGGTGACGGCGCCGGTCTGCACGGGGTCGGTGAGGACCCGCATCGCCTGGAGGGCGGCCGGGACCAGGGCCTCGGGGCGGGTGATCCGGTCGAAGTAGCGGGACACGGGCCGCAGGGTGTCGTTGACGGAGACGTCACCGGCCCAGGGCACCTCCAGCTGCTGGAGCACCGGGTCGGCGGGCCGGGTCGCGAAGGTGTCCCCGGGCAGCAGGAGCACCGGGATCCGGTTGATCGTGGCGAGGGCGGCGCCGGTGACGAGGTTGGTGGCACCGGGCCCGATGGAGGTGGTCACGGCGTGCGCGGAGAGCCGCCCGCGCTGTCGGGCGTACCCGACGGCGGCGTGCACCATGGCCTGCTCGTTGCGCCCCTGGAGGAAGGGCATGGCCTGCGGCCCGCTCTCCAGCAGGGCCTGCCCGATCCCGGCGACGTTCCCGTGCCCGAAGATCCCCCAGGTGGCGGCGATCAGCCGGTGCCGCCGTCCGTCGCGCTCGGCGTACTGGACGGCGAGGAAGCGCACGAGAGCCTGCGCCGTGGTCAGCCGTACGCTGCGCCGTGCGGTCACGGGGTCTCCTCGCCGGAGTCGGGGTTCACGGGGAACGGCAGCCGGGGGTCGACTCGCCGGCCGGGCCAGGTGTCGCGGATCCAGGCGTGGTCGGGGTGGTCCCGGATCAGCCACTCCCGCTCCGCGTCCGGGCCGGCCATCACGTTCAGGTAGTACATGTCGTGCCCGGGCGCCGCGATCGACGGGCCGTGCCAGCCGTCGGGGATCAGGACGACGTCACCCGACCGCACCTCGGCGAGCACGTCGGTCTTCCCGGCGGGCGAGGGCGTCACGCGCTGGTAGCCGACGCCGGGGGTGTCCCCGTGCGGGGCGATCTCGTAGAAGTAGATCTCCTCCAGGCGGGACTCCTCGCCCGGGTGGTGCTCGTCGTGCTTGTGGGGCGGGTACGAGGACCAGTTCCCGCCCGGGGTGAGCACCTCGACGGCGATGAGCCGGTCGCAGTCGAAGGCGTCGGCGGCGGCGAAGTTGTGCACCTGCCGCGAGCACTGCCCGGCGCCGCGCAGCTCGACCGGCACGGCGGCGGCCGGCCCGTACCGTGCGCCGAGGCGGCGCTCGCACCGCGCGCCGGCCAGCGCGAACCGGCCGCCGCCGGCCGAGGTGACCTCGGCGTGCGCGTCCCGCGGCAGGTAGACGAAGTCCGTCGGCCCGGCGAACACCGAGTCCCGGCCGCGCAGCCGGAAGCTCCCTGCGGGGCCCCGCCCCGCCCCGTCCCTTCCCGGCCGCGCCGCATCGTGCGGCTCCGCCGCGGGGGTGGCCCCGCCCCGGACCCCGTCGTCGGCTGCGTCCCCGGACCCCGTTCCGTCCGCTGCGCGCCCGGGGTCCTGGGCGGAGCCCCGGGGGTCGGAGGAAGGGCGGGGCGGGGAGGGTTCCGGCCGTGCCCCGGCCCCGGAGCCCGGGACCGCGCCCGGCACCCGGTCCGGGGGAGCGTCCGCGCAGCGGACCTCGCAGGCGCCGGCCAGCGGGAGCACGATCCACTCCGCCTCCCCGCACGTGTGCGCGTACGCCTCCCCCGGCGCCAGGTCCAGCACCACCAGCCGGGTGAGCTCCATCCCCGTCTCAGACCGCACCGGCACGCCCGAGCACCTCCTCCACCTCGTGCGGGAACGGCATCGCCGACGAGCACGCCAGCCGCGAGGCCACGATCGCCCCGGCGGCGTTCGCGTACCGCAGCACCCGCTCCAGGTCCCAGCCGGCCAGCAGACCGTGGCAGAGGGCGCCCCCGAAGGCGTCCCCGGCTCCCAGCCCGTTCACCACCTCCACCTCCACCGGCGGCACCTCCACCGCCGTCCCGTCCCGGTGCACCGCGAGGACGCCCCGGGGCCCCCGCTTGACGACCGCCAGCTCCACCCCGGCCGCGAGCAGCGCCTCCGCGGCCGCGTACGGTTCGCGGCACCCGGTCGCGACCTCGCACTCCTCGGTGTTGCCGACGGCCACCGTCGCCAGCCCGAGCGCCCGCTCGTACCAGGGCTGCGGCGGGCCGTCCCACAGCATCGGCCTCCAGTCGAGGTCGAAGACGGTGGTCCCGGACTTCGAGCGGGCCTCCAGCGCGGCCAGGGTCGCGGCCCGGCTCGGCTCGGCGCTGAGTCCCGTGCCGGTCATCCAGAAGACCCGCGCCGCGCGCACCGCCGCCCGGTCGATCTCGTCCGGCCCGATCTCCAGGTCGGGGGCCTTCGGGAGCCGGTAGAAGTAGAGGGGGAAGTGGTCGGGCGGGAAGACCTCGCAGAAGGTGACGGGCGTCGGGTAGGCCGCGACCTCCGCCACCCACCGGTCGTCGACCCCGAACCCCCGCAGCTCGGCGCGCAGATACGCCCCGAAGGGGTCTGCCCCGGTCCGGGTGATGACGGCCGTGCGCCGCCCCAGCCGGGCCGCCGCGACGGCGACGTTCGTCGGCGAGCCGCCGAGGAACTTGCCGAAGGCGTCGGCCTCGGCGAGCGGTACGCCGGTCTTGAGCGGGTAGAGATCCACCCCGATCCGCCCCATCGTGATCAGGTCGTGGACGGCTTCCCCGTCCGACGTTTCCACAGCCGGTTCTCCTCCCACTCGTCCTCCCACTCGTCCTCCCTCTTCCTCGGACCCCGCACCCTAAGGTGGCCGTCATGACCTCCTCCCCACCCGCGTTGACCCGTATCCGTGTCGGTTCGGCTCCGGACTCCTGGGGTGTCTGGTTCCCGGAGGATCCCCTTCAGACCCCTTGGGAACGGTTCCTCGACGAGGTCGCGGACGCCGGGTACGAGTGGATCGAACTCGGCCCGTACGGCTATCTGCCCACCGATCCGGTCCGGCTCGCCGACGAGACCGCCAAACGCGGCCTGCGGGTGTCCGCCGGCACCGTCTTCACCGGACTCCATCACGGCCCCGGCGTCTGGGAGCAGACCTGGGCGCACGTGTCGCGGATCGCCGCGCTGGCCCGGGACACGGGGGCGGAGCACCTCGTCGTGATCCCGTCCTTCTGGCGCGACGACAAGACCGGCGGAATGCTGGAGGACCCGGTCCTGAGCCCCG
This sequence comes from Streptomyces sp. NPDC033966, assembly GCF_055575955.1. NCBI lineage: Bacteria > Bacillati > Actinomycetota > Actinomycetes > Kitasatosporales > Streptomycetaceae > Streptomyces > Streptomyces sp. NPDC033966. The sequence goes on from NZ_JBVIRQ010000006.1 coordinate 321,236, forward strand.
CCCAATGGCGTGAACTGACCACCCAGACCGAACGCCTGGGCCGGGAGGTCCGGGAGCGGTACGGGCTGCGGATCGTGGTCCATCCGCACGCGGACACGCACATCGACACCCCGGAGAACGTGGCCCGGTTCCTGGACGCCACCGATCCGGTGCTGGTCTCCCTGTGCCTGGACACGGGGCATTACGCGTACTGCGGCGGGGACAGCGTCGAGGCGGTCGAGGCCTTCGGCGAGCGGATCGGCTACCTGCACCTGAAGCAGGTCGACCCGCGCGTCCTCGCCGAAGTACGGGCGGAGGGGACGCCGTTCGGCCCGGCCGTGGCACGCGGGGTGATGTGCGAGCCGCCGTCCGGGGTGCCGGCGCTGGAGCCCGTACTGGCGGCGGCGCAGCGGCTCGGGGTGGAGCTGTTCGCGATCGTGGAGCAGGACATGTACCCGTGCCCGCCCGAGCGTCCGCTGCCGATCGCCCGGCGCACCCGTGCCTATCTCCGCTCCTGCGGCGCCCGTTGACGACCCCGAACCTCGGAGGAGAGACATGAGCACGCTCGGCATCGCCGTCATCGGCACCGGCAAGATGGGCGCCGACCACGTCCGCCGGATCGGCGACGCGGTCGGCGGGGCACGGGTGGTGGCCCTGGCCGATCCGGACGGGGACCGGGTCAAGGAGGTGGCGGCGGGCCTGGACGGGGTGGGCGCCTACACCGACCCCGCGGCGGCGATGGCGGCGCCCGGGGTGGACGCCGTACTGATCGCCTCGCCGGGACCGGCCCACGAGGAAGCGATTCTGCACGCCCTGGCGCGGGAGTTGCCGGTGCTCTGCGAGAAGCCGCTGACCCCGGATCCGGAGGGGGCCCTGCGGGTGCTGGAGGCGGAGCGCAGGCTGGGCCGGCGGCTGGTGCAGGTGGGGTTCATGCGGCGCTTCGACGCCGAGTACGAGCGGCTCAAGGAGCTGCTGGACGCGGGCGGCATCGGCCGGCCCCTCTTCCTGCACTGCCGCCACCGCAACGCCGCCTCGCCGTCCTTCTTCACCAGCGACATGCTGATCAGCGACTCGGTGGTGCACGAGGTGGACGCGGCCCGCTGGCTGCTGGGCCAGGAGGTGACCGCGGTGACGGTGCTGTCCCCCACCCCGTCCTCGGCCGCGCCGGAGGGGCTGCGCGATCCCCGGCTGGTGCTGCTGGAGACCTCGGGCGGGGCGGTGGTCGACGTGGAGATCTTCGTGAACTGCGGGTTCGGCTACCAGGTGCAGTGCGAGGCCGTCGGCGAGTCCGGCAGCGCCCGGATCGGCGACGGGCACGCGATGGTCGTCCAGTCGGGCGGCCGCTGGGGCGGGGAGATCACCCAGGACTTCACCACGCGCTTCGCCGACGCCTACGACCGCCAGGTGCGGCGCTGGGTGGCGGCGGCGGCGCGGGGGCGGGTGGAGGGCCCCGACGCCTGGGACGGGTACGCGGCCGCCGCCGTGTCGGAGGCCGGGCTGGCGGCAGCGCGCAGCGGGGAACGGAAGGCGGTGCGGCTGGCGGAGCGGCCGGAGCTGTACGCACGCTGAGGCCCGCCGGGCCCGGACCCGCCGTCGCCATGGGCGGCGGCTCCCGTGTCACGTCCGTCACGGGAGTCTCCGCCGTGTCACACATGTCCGGACTACGCGGGTTTTCCGTCACAGGGAGTCCACAGGCACTCCCCCGCGCTCACCGAACGTCGTTCTCCGGGCACAACCCGAGTGATCGTCAGTGTCCACGCGCCGGCTCCCCCGACGGCCTCCCGGCCGGCCCCGCGCCGTGGACCAGGAGGTGGCGTGGATGAGCGACCGACAGCTGTGGTCCTACAAGGAGATCGCCGCCCATATCCGGGTCCAGCCGGACACCGTGCGCTCCTACCGCAAGCACGGGCTGCTGCCCGTCCCCGACCACGTGGAGGGCGGCAAGCCCTACTGGTACGCCGACACCATCCGGACCTGGGTGTCGCGCCGCCCCGGCAACCGCGGCCGCCGCGAGGAGTGATCCGCCGGTACGGGGGCGGGGGCGGGGGCGGGGCGGGGCCGGGCCCCGCCCCGGTCACCAGGACTCCTCCCCTGCCCGCCGGCCGCCGCCCGCGGCGTGGCCCCGCAGCCGCAGGGCGAGCAGCGGGAAGACCAGCACCGAGACCATGCCGGCCCCGACCAGCGCGGCCGCCTCCCCGGCGCCGAGCTCGCCGTCCTCCACCCCGAGGGTGGTGATCGCCACCACCAGCGGCAGCGCGGTCGACCCGAACAGCACCAGCGCCGCGCGGTCGCGCCGCTCCAGGTCGCGCGGGGCCAGCAGCCAGATCGGCAGCCCGCGCACCAGCAGGAACAGCAGCAGGAACAGGGGCAGCAGGAGCAGTTCGCGGCCGCCCGCGAGGAGGGCCTTCAGGTCGAACTCGATCCCGGTGACCACGTAGAACAGCGGCACCAGGAAGCCGAAGCCCATGGCCTCCACCTTCGACAGCACGGCCTCGCTGCTCTCGGGCGCCGCCCCGTGCAGCACCAGCCGGGTGATCAGCCCGGCGGCGAAGGCGCCGAGCAGGACGTCGAGCCCCATCGCCTGGGCCAGCCCGAGCATCGCCACGAGCATCAGCGCCACCAGCCGTACCGCGAACTGGGCGCTGCTGTGCAGGGTCTTGGCGATGACCGCGGCGAACCAGGGCGGTTTGGGCCGCACCGCCCAGAACACCGCCGCCGCCGTCAGGAGGGCGAAGGCGGCCAGCAGCGCCGCCGAGCGGGCCGGTGCCCGCCCGCTGAGCAGCAGGGCCATCGCGATGATCGGCCCGAACTCGCCGACGGAGCCCATCGCCATGGTCACCGTCCCGAACCGGCCGTCCAGGTCCCCGGCGTCCCGCAGCATCGGCAGGATCGCCCCCAGCGCGGTGCTGGTGAGCGCGGTGCCGACGTAGACGCCCTTGCCGAAGCCGCCGCCGTGGGCGAGGAGGGTGCCGGCGGCCAGCCCGAGGACGAGGGCGGCCAGCCAGGCCCGGACCGAGCGGCGCAGGGTGTCGCCCCTGACCTCGTCGAACCGGATCTCGTAGCCGGCCAGGAAGATCAGCATGGCCAGGCCCAGCCGGCTCAGTACGTCGATCACCTCGCCGGTGTGCGCCCAGCCGAGCACGTCGGGCCCGATCAGGATGCCCAGCAGGATCTCGAAGATCACCAGCGGGACGGGCAGCAGGCGCGCCACTCCGTAGGCGAGCAGGGGGGCGAGCACCGCGACGGCCATGATGAGGATGAGCGTCACAGAATGGGCCATGTGCGTCATTTACATACGGTTCGACGGCTCCGGCCACCGGAGCTCCGCCCGAACCCCGCCCAATGAACGCTCAATACCCCCTAGGGGTATAGTGTGGTACGAGAGCCATTCCCCGACAGAGGAGAACGACATGACCGCCGTGACGGTAACCGTGTACAAGGTCACCGGGATGACCTGCGGGCACTGCGAGGGCGCCGTGACCGCCGAGCTCACCGCCCTCCCCGGCGTGACCTCGGTCAAGGCCGTCGCCGCCACCGGGGAGGTCACCGTCGAGTCCCAGGCCCCGCTCTCCGAGGACGACGTGCGCGCCGCCGTGGACGAGGCCGGGTACGAGCTCGCCGGCGTGGCGGCCTGACACCCGCGCCCCTCTCGACGCAGTACCCGCCGGGCCGCACCCGCCAGCTCATACTGGACCGTACGGCCCGGCCCTCCCCCTGGAGCGGGAACATGAGCAGCAGCACAGTGCACGGCGGGCCCATAACGGACGCCGCCGCCTCCGAGGTCGAACTGACGATCGGCGGGATGACCTGCGCCTCCTGCGCGGCCCGCATCGAGAAGAAGCTCAACCGGATGGACGGCGTCAGCGCCACGGTGAACTACGCCACCGAGAAGGCCCGGGTCTCCTACGGCGGCGCGGTCCAGGTGGCCGACCTGATCGCGACCGTGGTCAGGACGGGCTACACCGCCGAGGAACCCCCGCCGCCACGCCCCGAACCAGAAGCGGAAGCGGAGCCCGGGGACACCGCGGAGGTACGCGACCCCGAGCTCGCCGCGCTCCGGCAGCGGCTGCTGGTGTCCGCCGCCCTGGCCCTGCCGGTGGTCCTGCTCTCGATGGTCCCCGCCCTCCAGTTCGACAACTGGCAGTGGCTCTGCCTCACCCTCGCCTCGCCCGTGGTGGTGTGGGGCGCCCTGCCCTTCCACCGGGCCGCCTGGACCAACCTCCGGCACGGCGCCGCGACCATGGACACGCTGGTCTCGGTCGGCACGCTGGCCGCCTACGCCTGGTCCGTGTGGGCGCTCTTCCTCGGCCACGCCGGGATGCCCGGCATGCGGCACGGCTTCGACCTCACCGCCGGGCGGACGGACGGCTCCTCCGCCCTCTACCTGGAGGTCGCCGCGGGCGTCGTGACCTTCATCCTGCTCGGCCGCTACCTGGAGGCCCGCTCCAAGCGGAAGGCCGGCGCGGCCCTGCGGGCGCTGATGGAGCTGGGCGCCAAGGACGTGGCCGTACTGCGCGACGGCCGCGAGGTGCGGATCCCCGTCGGCGCGCTCGCGGTCGGGGACCGGTTCGTGATCCGGCCCGGCGAGAAGATCGCCACCGACGGCACGGTCGTCGAGGGCTCCTCCGCCGTGGACGCCTCCATGCTGACCGGCGAGTCCGTCCCGGTCGACGTCACCGCCGGGGACGCCGTCACCGGCGCCACCGTGAACACCTCCGGCCGGCTCGTCGTGGAGGCGACCCGGATCGGGGCAGACACCCAGCTCGCCCGGATGGCCCGGATGGTCGAGGAGGCCCAGAGCGGCAAGGCCGGGGTGCAGCGGCTCGCCGACCGGATCTCGGCCGTGTTCGTGCCCGTGGTCCTGCTCCTCGCGCTCGGCACCTGGGTCACCTGGCTGCTGCTCACCGACGACCCCACCGCCGCGTTCACCGCCGCCGTGGCCGTCCTGATCATCGCCTGCCCCTGCGCCCTGGGTCTGGCCACGCCGACCGCCCTGATGGTCGGCACCGGCCGGGGCGCCCAGCTGGGCATCCTGATCAAGGGACCCGAGGTGCTGGAGTCCACCCGGCGGGTGGACACCGTCGTGCTCGACAAGACCGGGACGGTCACCACGGGCCGGATGACCCTCTCCGGGGTGCACGCGGCGGAGGGCGTGGACGCGAGGGAACTGCTGCGGCTCGCGGGCTCGCTGGAGCACGCCTCCGAACACCCGGTCGCGCGCGCCATCGCCGCCGGCGCCGCCGCCGCGGCCGGGGAACCGCCGGCGCCCGCCTCCTTCGAGGCCCTCGCGGGACTGGGCGTCCGCGGCACGGTCGAGGGGCGCGAGGTGCTGGTGGGGCGCGAGCGGCTGCTCGCGGACCTGGGGATCGAGCTGCCCGGCCCGCTCGCCGCCGCGAAGGCCGGAGCCGAGGCCGCGGGCGCGACGGCGGTCCTGGTCGCCTGGGACGGCGCGGCCCGCGGGGTGCTGACCGTGGCCGACGCCGTCAAGGACACCAGCGCCGAGGCCGTGGCCCGGCTGCGGGCCCTCGGCCTCACGCCGGTGCTGCTGACCGGCGACAACAAGGCCGTGGCCGAGACGGTCGCCCGGGAGGTGGGCATCGACGAGGTGATCGCGGAGGTGCTCCCGCAGGACAAGGTGGACGTGCTCCGCCGGCTCCAGGCCGAGGGCCGTACGGTCGCCATGGTCGGCGACGGGGTCAACGACGCGGCCGCGCTCGCCCAGGCCGACCTGGGCCTCGCCATGGGCACCGGCACGGACGCGGCCATCGAGGCCGGCGACCTGACCCTCGTACGCGGGGACCTGCGGGTGGCGGCGGACGCGATCCGGCTCTCCCGGCGGACCCTGGCCACCATCAAGGGAAACCTGTTCTGGGCCTTCGGCTACAACGTGGCGGCGCTTCCGCTGGCCGCCGCGGGGCTGCTCAACCCGATGATCGCGGGGGCCGCCATGGCCTTCTCGTCGGTCTTCGTGGTGACCAACAGCCTGCGGCTGCGCTCGTTCCGCTAGAGGATCTCCTCCTCGTTCCCTCCACAGATCCTTCACTGGAGACGCAGATCACAGTGATGACAACGTAACCATCCGGGGTCGGCACAGGTCTAATGGGGCGATGCCGAAAAAAACGTCTTGGGGGACGTTTCACGGAGGTCCTTGGGGGGACGTCCGGGCATCCGCCGGCCGGGACGCGTGCCCTCGGGAAAGCTTTGAGCGGCCCTCCCGACCCGAACGGGTCCCGGCACACACCGACGCCCCGGCGCGGGTCCCGTGGGGGGAATCCGCTGCCGGGGAAAAGGGAAGCGCCCCGACCGTCGACCCGTGGGGGGATCGACGGCGGGGCGCTTTCCGTATGACCGGAGCGGCCGGAAGGCCTTAGCGGGCCTCGACCGGGACGAACTCGCGCAGGACCTCGCCGGTGTAGATCTGGCGCGGGCGGCCGATGCGGGAGCCGGGCTCCTTGATCATCTCGTGCCACTGGGCGATCCAGCCGGGAAGGCGGCCGAGCGCGAAGAGCACGGTGAACATCTCGGTCGGGAAGCCCATGGCCCGGTAGATCAGACCGGTGTAGAAGTCCACGTTCGGGTAGAGGTTGCGGGCGACGAAGTACTCGTCGGCCAGCGCGTGCTCTTCCAGCTTGAGCGCGATGTCCAGCAGCTCGTCGCTCTTGCCGAGCGCCGAGAGGACGTCGTGCGCCGCCGCCTTGATGATCTTCGCCCGGGGGTCGAAGCTCTTGTAGACGCGGTGCCCGAAGCCCATCAGGCGGACGCCGTCCTCCTTGTTCTTCACCTTGCGGATGAAGGCGTCGACGTCGCCGCCGTCGTTCTTGATGCCTTCCAGCATCTCGAGGACGGACTGGTTGGCGCCACCGTGCAGCGGGCCCCACAGGGCCGAGATGCCGGCGGAGATCGAGGCGAACATGTTCGCCTGCGAGGAGCCGACCAGGCGCACGGTGGAGGTCGAGCAGTTCTGCTCGTGGTCCGCGTGCAGGATCAGCAGCTTGTCGAGCGCGGAGACCACGACCGGGTCCAGGTCGTACTCCTGGGCCGGCACGGAGAAGGTCATGCGCAGGAAGTTCTCGACGTAGCCGAGGTCGTTGCGCGGGTAGACCACCGGGTGGCCGACCGACTTCTTGTACGCGTACGCGGCGATCGTCGGGAGCTTGGCCAGCAGACGGATCGTCGAGAGGTTGCGCTGCTTCTCGTCGAACGGGTTGTGGCTGTCCTGGTAGAACGTCGACAGCGCGCTGACCACGGACGACAGCATGGCCATCGGGTGGGCGTCGCGCGGGAAGCCGTCGTAGAACCGCTTCACGTCCTCGTGCAGCAGCGTGTGCTGGGTGATCTCGTTGCGGAACGACGCGAGCTGGTCGACGGTCGGCAGCTCACCGTTGATCAGCAGGTAGGCGACCTCGATAAAGGTCGAGCGCTCCGCCAGCTGCTCGATCGGGTAGCCGCGGTAGCGCAGGATGCCCTGCTCACCGTCGAGGTAGGTGATCGCCGACTTGTAGGCGGCGGTGTTGCCGTAGCCACTGTCCAGCGTGACGAGCCCGGTCTGGGCCCGGAGCTTCGAGATGTCGAAGCCCTGGTCACCGACGGTGCTTTCGACCACCGGGTAGGTGTATTCACCGTCCGCGTACCGGAGTACTACAGAGTTGTCGCTCACGTCATCCCTCACCGACGTAGTGCCTCTTCTTCGAGGTGCCCTGACTGCCTCTACCTTCCCCCATTTGGCGCAGGAGAGTGCACTCGGGGTCGGCCTTTGGTCCTTTTGACGGCACTGAGTGCCTTCAACCTGCTCATCCTGCCCCCTCCGCGCCGGTTGTCGGAACCCCAAATGATCGATCATCTAGGTGATGTTTCCCACCGACACCCGGCCGGCGAGCCGAGCGGCGACCGCGGTGTACCTCCTGCCTGCGGAAACGGTACGCACCGCCTGCCCGAGCGCCTTGCGGGACCCGACCAGGACGACCAGTTTCTTCGCCCTGGTCACGGCCGTGTAGAGCAGATTCCGCTGGAGCATCATCCAAGCTCCGGTGGTGACGGGGATCACGACCGCCGGATATTCACTCCCCTGGGAACGGTGGATGGTGACGGCGTACGCGTGCGCCAGCTCGTCCAGCTCCGCGAACTCGTACCCCACCTCCTCGTCCTCCTCTGTACGGACCGTCAAGCGCTGCTCGTCCACGTCCAGAGCGGTGACCACGCCCACGGTGCCGTTGAAGACGCCGTTGGCGCCCTTCTCGTAGTTGTTGCGGATCTGGGTGACCTTGTCGCCCACCCGGAAGACCCGGCCGCCGAACCGCTTCTCGGGCAGGTCCGGCCGGGCCGGGGTGATGGCCTGCTGGAGCAGGCCGTTGAGGTTCCCCGCGCCGGCCGGGCCCCGGTGCATGGGGGCCAGGACCTGGACGTCCCGGCGCGGGTCGAGCCCGAACCTGGCCGGAATCCGGCGGGCGGCCACGTCCACGGCGAGGACCCCGGCCGCCTCCGTGTCCTCCTCCGGGAAGAGGAAGAAGTCCGGCAGGCCGTCGGTGATGGGCGGCACCCCGGTGTTGATGCGGTGCGCGTTGGTGACCACGCCCGACTGCTGGGCCTGGCGGAAGATCCGGGTCAGCCGGACGGCCGGCACCGGCCCGCCCTCCGCCAGCAGGTCCCGCAGCACCTCGCCGGCGCCGACGGAGGGGAGCTGGTCCACATCGCCGACCAGCAGCAGGTGCGCTCCCGGCGCCACCGCCTTGACCAGCTTGTTGGCGAGCAGCAGGTCCAGCATCGAGGCCTCGTCGACCACGACCAGGTCGGCGTCCAGCGGCCGGTCCCGGTCGTACGCCGCGTCCCCGCCGGGCTTGAGCTCCAGCAGCCGGTGCACGGTGGAGGCCTCGGCCCCGGTCAGCTCGGACAGCCGCTTCGCCGCGCGGCCGGTGGGGGCGGCGAGCACCACCTTGGCCTTCTTGGCCCTGGCCAGCTCCACGATGGAGCGCACGGTGAAGGACTTGCCACAGCCGGGACCGCCGGTGAGCACCGCCACCCGGCGGGTGAGGGCCAGTTTGACGGCGTCCCGCTGCTCGGGGGCGAGGCTGGCCCCGGTGCGGCCGGCGAGCCAGCCGAGGGCCTTGTCCCAGTCCACGTCCCGGAACCCGGGCATCCGGTCCTCCTCGGCGTTCAGCAGCCGCCGGACCTGGCCGACCAGCGACAGCTCCGCCCGGTGGAAGGGGACCAGGTACACCGCGGTGAGCGGGTCCGGGCCGCCCTGGGGATCGGGCACGGGCTCCCGTACGACCCCCTCCGGATCGGCGGCGAGCTCGGCCAGGCACTCGATGACCAGCCCGGTGTCCACCTGGAGCAGCTTCACCCCGTCGGCGATGAGGCGCTCCTCGGGGAGGAAGCAGTGCCCCTGGTCGGTGGACTGGGACAGGGCGTACTGGAGGCCGGCCTTGACCCGCTCGGGGCTGTCGTGCGGGATGCCGACGGCCTGGGCGATGCGGTCGGCGGTGAGGAAGCCGATGCCCCAGACGTCCGCGGCGAGCCGGTACGGCTGGTTCTTCACCACCGAGATGGAGGCGTCCCCGTACTTCTTGTAGATGCGGACCGCGATGGAGGTGGAGACGCCGACGCCCTGGAGGAAGACCATGACCTCCTTGATGGCCTTCTGCTCCTCCCAGGCGGCTCCGATCAGCTTCGTCCGCTTGGGGCCGAGGCCGGGGACCTCGATCAGCCGCTTGGGCTCGCCCTCGATGACGTCGAGGGTGTCGAGACCGAAGTGCTCGACGATGCGGTCGGCGATCCTCGGACCGATGCCCTTGATGAGGCCGGAGCCGAGGTAGCGGCGGATGCCCTGGATGGTGGCGGGCAGGATCGTCGAGTAGTTCTCGACGCTGAACTGTCTGCCGTACTGCGGGTGCGAGCCCCAGCGGCCCTCCATGCGCAGGGACTCGCCGGGCTGCGCGCCGAGCAGCGAGCCGACGACGGTCAGCAGGTCTCCGGCGCCGCGGCCGGTGTCCACCCGGGCGACCGTGTAGCCGCTCTCCTCATTGGCGTAGGTGATGCGCTCCAGCACCCCCTCGACCACCGCCAGTTGCACCGCCCCGTTGTTCGCCATGGCTAGAAGCTACAGTCCGCCGCCGACAGGCGCCGGGGCCTGTGGACAACGGCCGCGGGGACCGGCGGGCCGCCGGCGAAACGAAAGGGGGTCCGGGGAAACGAAAGGGGGTCCGGCCTCGCGGCCGGACCCCCTCACGGTTACCCCTCCCTCGTCGGACTTCCCGATCCCCCCGGATCCCCACCCGGAAGTCCCGACGCAACATACGACCCGCGTCCGGCCCGAAGGGTTGCATCCGGAATCACAGCTTTACCTTTCCGTTACATTCAGCCACCCCGGGAGTACTCCGAGGTGCCATGAAATCGCCGCACACGTAGCGTTTCCGGCATGAGCGACTCTTCCTTCGAGGACGACGTACTGGGCGAGCTCGGCGACGACAAGCTGAACGAGATCGCCTCCCTGCTCGGCACCGACACCGACGGCGCCCGCGAGACCGTCTCCCAGACCGTCGGGGCCATGACCGGCGGCCTCCAGGAGAAGGCCGACGCCGACGACGACGAGGTCCGCCAGGCCTTCGCGGAGGTGTCCGAGGCCCCCCTCCAGGGCGTGGCCACCCTCGGCGGCGGCCTCGGCGGCCTGCTGGGCGGCGGGATGATGGCCGGGGTGCTCTCCAAGGTCAGCAAGCCCGTGGCCGAGGCCGTCTCGAAGCGGACCGGCATCCCCGCCGCGACCGTCGTGCGCGTCATCGAGCTGCTGATCCCGGTGCTGATGGCCGTCTTCGCCAAGCGCGCCGCCGCCGGCAAGGGCGCGGGCGCCCCCACCGCCGGCGCCCCGGGGGCCGCTCCGGCCGGCGGCGGCCTCGGCGACCTGCTGGGCCAGATCCTGGGCGGCGGGAAGAAGTAGCCCCGCCAGGCCGGGCGCCCCCGCGCTATCCTCGGCAGCCATGGAGACTTCCGGCGCGGCGGTGCGGCTGCGGGACCCCGGGCCCGGCGAGCTGGGCTGGATCGTGCAGCGCCACGGCGCGCTCTACGCCGCCGAGTACGGCTGGAACCAGGAGTTCGAGGGCCTGGTCGCCCGGATCGTCGCCGACTTCGCCGAGGACCACGACCCCCACCGGGAGCGGGTCTGGATCGCCGAGCACGAGGGCGAGCCGGCCGGCTCGGTGATGTGCGTGCGCGAGGAAGGCTCGCCCGGCACGGCCCGGCTGCGGCTGCTGCTCGTGGAGCCGGCCGGGCGCGGGCTCGGGGTGGGCACCCTGCTGGTCGACACCGTCGTCGCCTTCGCCCGATCGGCGGGCTACCGCGAGCTGGTGCTGTGGACCAACGACGTACTGACCGCGGCCCGTTCGCTCTACGAGCGGGCCGGCTTCACCCTGGTCGCCGAGCGCCCGCACCGCTCGTACGGGGCCTCCCTCACGGGGCAGGACTGGCGGCTGCCGCTGCGCGCGGAGTCCTCCCGCTGACCTCGGCCGTACGGGTCTTCGCGCGCGCGGGGGCCAGCGAGGTCAGGCCCACCCCGCCGACGAGCAGCACCGCCGCCACCCAGCGCGGCCCGGAGATCCCCTCGCCGAGCACCAGGGCGGCCGAGGACATCCCGAACACCGGCACCAGCAGCGAGAAGGGCGCCACGGCCGAGGCCGGGTAGCGGCGCAGCAGGTAGCCCCAGGCGCCGAAGCCGAACACCGTGGACACCCAGGCGACGTAGCCGATGACGGCCACCCCGGACCAGTCCAGGGCGCGCAGCGCGGCCAGGTCCCGCTCGGGCCCCTCCAGCAGCAGCGACAGCGCGAACAGCGGGACCACCGGGACCGTGCACACCCAGACCATGAAGTTCAGGGCGTCGGGCGGGGCGGCCCTGCGGGTGAGCACGTTGGACACGCCCCAGCAGGCGGCGGCCGCGACGACCAGGACGAAACCGGTGACGGGCCCGGACAGGCCCCGGTCCACGGCGGCCACCGCGATCCCGGCCAGCGCCACGGCCATGCCCAGCAGCCGCACCCGGCCGGGCCGCTCGCGCAGCACGACGGCGGCCAGCGCGGCGGTGAAGACGGCCTGGACCTGGAGCACGAGCGAGGACAGCCCGGCCGGCATCCCGGCCGCCATCCCCGTGAACAGCAGCCCGAACTTGGCGATGCCCAGGGCGGCCCCGACCCCGAGGATCCACTTCCAGGCGACCTTGGGGCGCCCCACGAAGAAGACGGCGGGCAGCGCGGCCACGAGGAAGCGCAGCGCCGACAGGAGCAGCGGCGGGAAGTGGCCGAGGCCGATCTCGATGACGACGAAGTTGAACCCCCAGACGGCGGCGACGAGGACGGCGAGTGCGGTGTGTACGGGACGCATGCTCCGAGCATCGACGCCCGGACCATGTAGCACCAGCGCGGATCCCTACCGGGATGGATGAAGCAGTGCTTACGATTGGTGGATGCTCGACCTGTCCCGGCTGCGCGCCCTGCACGCCGTCTCCGTCCACGGTTCGGTCGCGGGCGCGGCGGCCGCCCTCGGCTACACCCCCTCCGCGGTCTCGCAGCAGATCGCCAAGCTGGAGCGGGAGACCCGCACCACGCTGCTGGAGCGGCGCGGGCGCGGGGTCGCGCTCACCGAGGAGGCCCGGCACCTGGCCGACACCGCCCGGGAGCTCCTGGCGATCGTCGAGCGGGCCGAGACCACCCTGGAGGAGCGGCGCGGGCAGCCCAGCGGGCTGCTGACGGTGGCCGCCTTCGCCTCGGCGGCGCGCGGGCTGCTGCCCGGCGTCCTGGCCGGGCTGGCCGAGCGGCATCCGGCGCTGGACGTACGCCTGACGGAGGTCGACCCCCACCTGTCGGTGGACCTGGTCGCCCGGGGCATCACCGACCTGGCGGTGGCCCACGACTGGGACATCGCCCCGCTGCCCGCCCCCGAGGGGGTGGAGCAGGCGGTCATCGGGGACGACCCCTGCGATCTGGTGGTCCCGGCCGGACACCCCTTCACCACCCGGCGGGCGGTGCGCCGGACGGACCTCGGGGGCCAGCGGTGGGTGTGCCAGCCGCCCGGCCGGGTGTGCCACGACTGGCTGGTGCGGACCATGCGCACGGCCGGGTTCGAGCCGGACATCGCGCACACCGCCGAGGAGAACCACACCATCGTCGCGCTGGTCGCCGCCGGTCTCGGGGTCGCCGTCGTGCCCCGGCTGGGCACCGGCGCGCTGCCCGCGGGCGCGGTGGCCGTGCCGCTGGAGCCGGGTCCGGTACGCAGGCTGTACGCCCTGTGGCGGACGGGAGCGGCCCGCCGGCCCGCGATCACCGAGACCGTACGCACCCTCCAGGAGCACTGGGCGGCGCGCGAGCGTACCTAACGGGCCATTCCCGAGTGTCCGTCAGGCACGGCGCGGGGTGCGGCAGTAGGGTCCCACGGGTGCCGAACCACGCCTCCCGACGGGCCCTGCTCGCCGCCGCCGCCATGGCCGCCGTCACGGCCGCCGGAGCCGCCGGAGCCGCTTCCACGGCCTCCACCTCCGCCCCCCGGACCCCGGACGACTCCCGCGCCCCCGCCGGGCCGCCGGGCCGGCGCCCGGACCGGGAGCGGCTGCGGGCGCTGGTCCGCGGGCTCGGGCTGCCCGAGCTGGTGGGGCAGCTGTTCGTGTCCCGGGCCTACGGGCATTCGGCGACGGACCCCGACCCGGCGGACGCCGAGCTGAACCTGAAGCACTTCGGGGTGCGCACCGCCGCCGAGCTGGTGGCCCGCCACCACCTGGGCGGGGTCGTCTACTTCGCGTGGGCCCACAACACCCGTGACCCGCACCAGATCGCCGCCCTCTCCAACGGGCTCCAGCGGGCCGCCGCGGACTCGGGGGCGGGGATCCCGCTGCTGCTGTCGGTGGACCAGGAGCACGGGGCCGTCGCCCGGATCGGCCGGCCCGCGACCCTGTTGCCCGGGGCGATGGCGCTCGGCGCGGCGGGCTCCGCCGAGGGGGCGCTCCGGGCGGCCCGGGTGGCGGGGACCGAGCTGGCGGCGCTGGGCATCCGGCAGGACTGGGCGCCGGTGGCCGACGTGAACGTGAACCCGGCCAACCCGGTGATCGGCGTACGCTCCTTCGGCTCCGACCCGGCCGCCGTCGCGGCCCTGGCCGCGGCCCAGGTACGCGGTTACCAGGGGGCGGGGGTGGCGGCCGCGGCGAAGCACTTCCCGGGCCACGGGGACACCGAGACCGACAGCCACGTCGGGCTGCCGGTGATGCGGCACACCCGCGCCCAGTGGGAGGAGCTGGACGCACCGCCGTTCCGGGCGGCGGTGCGCGCGGGCGTCGACGTGATCATGACGGCGCACATCGTCTTCCCCGCGCTCGACCCCTCGGGGGACCCGGCGACCCTCTCGCGGCCCATCGTGACGGGCCTGCTGCGCGAACACCTCGGCTTCGAGGGGGTGGTGGTCACCGACGCCCTCGACATGGCGGGGGTCCGGCAGAAGTACGGGGACGACCGGGTGCCGGTGCTGGCCCTGAAGGCGGGCTGCGACCTGCTGCTGAACGCGCCGGACCTGGGACTCGCGCAGCGCTGCGTGCTGGCGGCGGTGGAGTCGGGCGAGCTGGCGCGCGGCCGGATCGAGGAGTCGGTGCTGCGGATCCTGGAGCTGAAGGCCCGCCGGGGCCTGTTCGAGGACCCGTACACCTCGGACGCGGCGGTGGACGCGGCGGTGGGGACGGGCGGGCACCTGGCCGCCGCCGACGCCGTCGCGGCGGGTACGACGACCCTGCTGGCCAATCCGCGCGGGCTGCTGCCGCTGGACGCGTCGGCCGGGCCGCGGCTGCTGGTCACCGGCACCGACCCGGTCTCCCCCACGGGCACCACGGGCCCCTCCACGACGGTCCTGGCGCGGGAGCTGACCGCCCTGGGGTGCCGGGCGCAGGCGCTCCCGTCCGAGCGGGCGGTGGCGGCGGCCCCGGGGCACGCGGCGGTGCTGGTGTGCACGTACAACGTCCCGGAGGGGGACAGCCCGCAGCGCACGCTGGTGGCGGAGCTGGTCGCGACGGGCGTGCCGGTGGTGCTGGTGGCGGTCCGCAATCCGTACGACCCGGCGCGGCTGCCCGAGTGCGCGGCCGAGGTGGCCACGTACACCTGGACGGACGTGGAGATGCGGGCGGCGGCCCGGGTACTGACGGGCGCGAGCCGGCCGTCGGGCCGGCTCCCGGTGCCCGTCCCGGGCCGCTACCCGCTGGGCCACGGGCTGTCGTACTGAAGTACCTGGAGTACCTGGAGTACCTGTACCTGGAGTACCGGGGTACGCGTACCCCGGTACTCCGGCCCGTCGGGGACCCTTACCGGCGCAGCGACTCGCGGCGCAGGTCGGTCTGGTCGAGCACCGGGTCCGGCGCGGCGAGCGGCGCCGCCGCCTGCGGGGCGGCCCCGTCCGCGCGGAACACGTCGGCGGCGGGCGCCACTCCGGCCCACTGGAGGATCCGCGCGGTCGCGAGGGCCTTCTCGCCGTCCTGGAGCTTGGCGACGTTGGCCCCGTGGTTGGCGCCCGGAGCGGTCATCACGTAGCTGTCGCGCACCCCGTACCCGAGGTGGAAGGGCTCGGCGCCCCACGGGTCGTTCTGCCCGTACACGAACAGCATCTGGTTGGCGTTGTTGCGGACCCAGGTGTCCACGTCCGCCATGGCCGCCGGCTGGAAGGTCATGGGGATGTCACGCGGCACGAAGTTGCGCGGCGGCTGGTAGCCGTACCGGCTCAGGCCCTTGAGGTGCGGCTGCTTGATGTCGGGCGAGCCGAGCTGGGTACCGGCCTGGTAGTAGTACGGCGTGTACGTCTCCAGGCCCTGGTCGGCGTAGGCCGAGAAGCCGGAGATCGTGTCGACCGTGTCCCAGATCTGCTGGTCGGTGGCGGTCTTGGCGTCCGGGATCGTGGCGCAGTCGGCGAGCAGGCTGTACTGCCAGAAGGCCCAGGTGTAGTCGAGGACCACGGCCTCGAAGGCCTTGTCGAGGCTGCCGACGGTGTTGAAGGTCCAGCCGTTCTCGGCGGCGGCGGCCTTGTACTTGGCCTCCAGCGGCTCGCGGCGGATCAGGGCCTCGCGCTGGACGCCGTTCAGCTTGTCGCGGCACTCCTTGGTGCCGACCTTGTTGAAGAACCGGTCGTAGGCCGAATCCTCCTTGTTGACGACGTCGTTGGGCGCCACGTAGGCGACGACACCGTCCATGTCCTGCGGGTAGAAGCGCTCGAAGTACGTCGCCGTCATGCCGCCCTTGCTGGCGCCCGTGGAGAGCCAGTTCTTGGGGTAGAGCTTCTTCAGGGCGGTGAAGAGGCGGTGCTGGTCGCTGGCGGCCTGCCAGATGTCGAGCTTCGACCAGTCCGCCGGATCGGGGCGGGACGGGTTGAAGAATCGATACTCCATGGACAGCTGGTTGCCGTCGATTATGGTCGTCGGCTCCGCGCGGCGCGGGTTGGTGTTGACGTTGTAGCCCGAGGTGAAGAACACCGTGGGCCGGGAGACGTCCTTGTGCAGCAGGGTGACGCGCTGCTTGAAGGTGCCCTTCGACGGCTGCCGGTGGTCGACCGGCTGCTCGTAGCTCAGTACGAAGAATCTGTAGCCGGGGTACGGCTTCTCCTCGATCAGGCTCATGCCCGGGATCGCGAGGAGCTGGTCCTTGATGTCCGCTGCGGAGCCCTGTCCGGCGGTGGCCTGCGCGGCGGCGGCCGGCTCTGCGGCGGTGGCCGTCTGAGCCGTGAAACCGGCCGTGCCCATGGTGCCGATCAGCACCGCGGCGGGCAGTACCCGGCCAAGCGTCTTGCGCATTCACCCTCCCCTTCAGTTCACTGTGGTCGCCCGTGAACCTAGCGGGGCCAACACTCCCGTGAACAGTCCCAGTTGGGACGCGACCTCAGCACAGGATCCAGCCAGATTCGACGGATCCGGCCGCCACCGCGCCCCTTACATACACACACCGGCTGACGGCTCCGACGGTGACGGGGCCCGCGTACCGGGCGAATTGCCCCGCATCGCCCACCGGGACGCCGCCGCGCGGCTGAACGCTGACCGCCATGTAACGGCGCTCCCCCGGCTGCAGGGCGACCGTCATCGCGCAGACCCGGGTCCGGCTCTTGAACACCCGCACCTCGGCACCGGGCAGCGGCATCGCCCTGACCAGCTGCCCCTCGCAGCCGCCGGTCGCCGCCGACGCGGCCGGCGCCGCGAAGACGCCCCCCACCGCGAGCCACAGCGCGCCCCCGAACACCCCCAGGGACACGACCCGCCCCCGCCGCCTGCGGCCCTGCATCATCCTGACCCCCCGATCGGTCGTACGTAACACGTACTCACGTACGACGCTCGGCCGCCCCGGAAGGTTGCACTACCCTGGGCGATCGACCGAATGCACAACGTAGCCGTGAAAGGCAGCCGACATGACGACCGATCTGCTCGACCGCAAGCTGGAGCGCGCGTTCGCACACCTGGACGCCGACGACAACGGCGTGATCGACGAGAAGGACATGATCGCGCTCGGGTCGCGGCTGCTGACGGCGCTGTCCGAGCCCGCCGACTCCCCCAAGGCGACCGAGGTGTTCCGCGGGCTCACCGACTTCTGGGTGGACCTCTTCAACGAGCTCGGCGTCGGCCAGGACCAGAAGCTGACCCCCGTGCAGTACCGGGACGGCATGACCCGCCTGTACAAGGACGGCGGCCCGGCCTACGAGAAGTCCTTCCGGCCGATGATGAAGGCGATCCTCACGGTCGTCGACACCAACGGCGACGGGCACATCAGCCCCGAGGAGTTCCACAAGGCGCAGCTGGCCTTCGACACCCGGCTGGAGCCCGCCGCCGCGGACACCCTCTTCGCGAAGATCGACAAGAACCACGACGGCTACCTGTCGGTGGACGAACTCCTCGACGCCGTGCGCGAGTACTACACCGGAGACGACGAGGACGCCCCCGGGAACCTGCTCTTCGGCGAGCTCTGATCCCGGGGGCGCCCCTGTGACGGCTGCTGCGCGACGGGCGGCTACGCGGCCGCGGCCGCCTCGTCCTCCCCGGCGAAGGTCCGCCACAGCACCGCGTACCGCCCGCCGCGGGCCAGCAGTTCCGCGTGGCTGCCGTCCTCGACGACCCGGCCGCGGTCCATGACCACCACCCGGTCGGCCCGGGCGGCCGTGGTCAGCCGGTGCGCCACCACGAGGGTGGTGCGCTTGCCCGCGAGCCGCTCGGTGGCCTGGTTGACCTGTGCCTCGGTGGCCAGGTCCAGGGCGGCGGTGGCCTCGTCGAGGAGCAGCACGTCCGGGTCGACCAGCTCGGCGCGGGCCAGCGCGATCAGCTGGCGCTGTCCGGCCGAGAGGTTGCGGCCGCGCTCGGCGACGGCGTGCAGGTAGCCGCCGTCGAGGGTGGCGATCATGTCGTGGGCGCCGACCGCGCGGGCGGCCGCCTCCACCTCGGCGTCGCTCGCATCGGGCCGGCCGTAGGCGATGGCGTCGCGGACCGTCCCCGGGAAGAGGTACGGCTCCTGGGGGACGACCCCCAGCCGGTGCCGGTACGCCGTCAGGTCCAGCTCCCGCAGGTCGGTGCCGTCGGCGGTGACCCGGCCGGAGGTCGGGTCGTAGAACCGGGCCACCATCTTGACCAGCGTGGACTTGCCCGCCCCGGTCTCGCCCACGAAGGCGACGGTCTGCCCGGCGGGTATCCGCAGGCTGATCCCGGCGAGCGCCTCGCCCTTCGCACCGCGCTCCTCGGCGGTGCCGTAGCGGAACCGCACGCCCTCGAAGGCGATCTCGCCGCGCAGCGCGGTGACCTCGCGGGGCTCGGCCGGGCGGGGGGTGCTGGTGGGCTCGCGCAGCAGGTCCTGGATCCGGCCGAGGGAGACGGTGGCCTGCTGGTACCCGTCGAAGACCTGGGAGAGCTGCTGGACCGGGGCGAAGAACAGGTCGATGTAGAGCAGGTACGCCACCAGCGCGCCGGTGGTCAGGGTGGCCGCCTCGACCCGGCCCGCGCCGACGATCAGCACGGCCGCCGCCGCGCCCGAGGACAGCAGCTGCACGAAGGGGAAGTAGACCGAGATCAGCCACTGGCCGCGCACCCGCGCCTCGCGGTACGAGTCGCTGCGCTCGGCGAACCGGGCCCGGCCCGCGTCCTGCCGGCGGAAGGCCTGCACCAGCCGGAGGCCGGCCACGGACTCCTGGAGGTCGGCGTTGACCAGGCTGACCCGGTCGCGCGCCAGCTCGTACGCGGCGACCGACCTGCGGCGGAACACGATCGTGCCGAGGACCAGCACGGGCAGGGTGGCGAAGACGATCAGCGCGAGCTCGACGTCGAGGACGAGCAGGGCGATCAGGATGCCGAAGAAGGTCAGGACGGAGACGACGGCGGTGACGAGCCCGGTCTGCAGGAAGCTCGACAGCGAGTCCACGTCGGTGGTCATCCGGGTCATGATCTTGCCGGTGAGCTCGCGCTCGTAGTAGTCCAGGCCGAGGCGCTGGAGCTGCGTGAAGATCTTGACGCGCAGGGAGTACAGCACGCGCTCGCCGGTGCGCCCGGTCATCCGGGTCTCCGCGAACTGCGCGGCCCACTGGCCGAGGACCACGGCGAGGGCGAGCAGGGACGCCGCCCACACCGCGCCCAGGGCGGCCCGCTCCACGCCCTGGTCGATGCCGTGCCGGATCAGGACCGGGAGCAGCAGCCCGGCGCCCGCGTCGAGGGCGACCAGGCCGAGGCTGACGGCGAGCGGGGCCCAGAAGCCGGCCAGCAGCCTGCGCAGGCCGTAGCTCTCCTCGGCGGCCGCGGACCGGGTCTCGTCCACGCCCGGCTGGTCGTCGGCGGGCGGCAGCGCGGCCACCTGCGCCAGCAGTTCGGGCGTGGCGCCCGGCACCGGGTCGGCCTCGGCCCGGTCCCCTCGGCGCCACAGCTCGGGGGTGATTCCGTCGACGACGCGCCGCTTGGCGTTCACCGGCTCGGAGTCGATCTCCGCTTCGAGCTCGATGTCCTTCTCCAGGTCCCGTTCGAACTCCGCCATGGACGGTGCGTCGGGGGTGCGCGGCGAGTGCGCCCCGAGGACCTCGGGGTCGGTGAGCAGCCGCCGGTACAGCGGGGAGCGCTGCTCCAGCTCCTCGTGCGTGCCGATGTCGGCGAGCCGCCCGTGCTCCATCACGGCGATCCGGTCGGCGAGCGCGAGGGTGGAACGGCGGTGGGCGATCAGCAGGGTGGTGCGGCCGGCCATGACGGCCCGCAGCGCCTCGTGGATCTCGTGCTCGACGCGGGCGTCGACGGCCGAGGTGGCGTCGTCCAGGAGCAGCAGTCGGGGGTCGGTGAGGATGGCGCGGGCGAGCGCGACGCGCTGGCGCTGGCCGCCGGAGAGGGTCAGGCCCTGCTCGCCGACCTTGGTGTCGTAGCCGGCGGGGAGGGCCTCGATGAATCCTTCCGCCTGGGCGGCGCGGGAGGCGGCGCGGATCTCCTCCTCGGAGGCGCCGGGGCGTCCGTAGGCGATGTTGGCGCGGATGGTGTCGGAGAAGAGGAACGAGTCCTCGGGCACCAGGCCGATGGCGCCGCGCAGCGAGTCGTAGGTCAGCTCGCGCACGTCGTGGCCACCGACGCGGACGGTGCCGCGGTCGGCGTCGTAGAAGCGCGGCAGGAGCAGGGAGACGGTGGACTTGCCGCTGCCGGAGGCACCGACGAGGGCCACGGTCTCGCCCTCCGCGAGGGCGAGGGAGAAGCCGTCGAGGACCGGGCGGCCGGGCTCGTACCCGAAGCTGACGTCCTCGAACTCGACGGTGGCGGGCGCGTCGGCGGGGAGCTCCTTCGTCCCCTCGCGGATCTCGGGCTCGGTGTCGATGAGCTCGAAGACCCGCTCCGCGCCGGCGCGGGCCTGCTGGCCGACGGTGAGCACCATGGCGAGCATGCGGACGGGGCCGACGAGCTGGGCGAGGTAGGTGGAGAAGGCGACGAAGGTGCCCAGGGTGACCTGTCCCCGGGTGGCCATCCAGCCGCCGAGGGCCAGCATGGCGACCTGTGCGAGGGCGGGGACGGCCTGCAGGGCGGGGGTGTAGCGGGAGTTCAGGCGGATGGCGCGCATCCGTCCGCCGAAGAGCCGGCGGCCGGCCTCGCGGAGCTTGCCGGTCTCCTGCTCCTCCTGCCCGAATCCCTTGACGACGCGGACGCCGGTCACCGCGCCGTCGACGACGGAGGCGACGGCCGCGGCCTGCTGCTGGGCGTACCAGGTGGCGGGGAAGAGCTTCTTGCGGCTGCGCTTGGCGATGAACCAGAGGGCGGGGGCCATCAGCAGCGCGACGAGGGTCAGCAGCGGGGACAGCCAGAGCATGACGCCGAGGGATATCCCGAAGAGGAGGAAGTTCCCGATGGTCATGGGCAGCATGAAGAGCAGCCCCTGGATCAGCTGGAGGTCGCTCGTCGCCCGGCCGACGACCTGTCCGGTGGACAGCTCGTCCTGCCGGCGCCCGTCGAGGCGGGCGATGGTGTCGTACATGTCGGTGCGCAGGTCGTGCTGCACGTCGAGGGCGAGGCGACCGCCGTAGTACCTGCGTATGTAGGTCAGTACGTAGACCAGCAGGGCGGCGCCTATGAGCATGCCCGCCCAGGGCCCCATGGGCTTGCTCTCGTCGCCGATGACGTCGTCGATGATGACCCGGGTGACCAGGGGGACGAGCGCCATGACGGCCATGCCCGCCAGCGAGGACCCGAGCGCGAGGAGCACGTTGGCCTTGTACCGCCAGGTGTAGGCGGCCAGCCGCCTGCCCCACCCCTGTTTCTCCCCAGCCTGCGCCGCCGCCGTCACGTGATTGCCTCCCCGTCGGTCCTGTCCTGCCGCCTCCCCCAACGCCCCCACCGGCGGATTTCATCCCACCGCAACAATCGCACCGGTGTCCGGGAGACGCCCGGGGGCCTGACCCGATCAGGGGACGGCCGCCCGCTCGACCGCCGCTGGAACGGGGCCGGGCCGGGGAACCTCCGCGCCCCGGAGGCGCTCTAGCCGGGTGCGCACCGGTTGGCGGTGCTCTGGGCGTCTTGGAAGGGTTCCGCGTTTCATGGGTCTGACGAGTGGCACGCTCCTGGCGGGCGTCGTGCTGTGCACGGCGCTGGCGTTCGCGGCGACGGTGTGGCTGTGGCCGCGGCTGGCGGGAGGGGGCCGGGGGCCGGTCGGGGGACGCGTCGGGCTGCTGCTCCTGGTCCAGGTGTTCCTGTTCGCCTCGGTCGCGCTCGCCGCCAACCGCAGCTTCCTGATCTACGGGTCGTGGCAGGACCTGGCCGCCGGGCCGCCGCGCCAGGAGGCCGCGCCCGGCGGGGCCGCGGTACAGGTGCTGGGGCGGCAGGAGCCGGACGTGCCGGGCGGGCACAGCCCGCAGACGGCCGGGGTGATCGAGAAGGTGACCCTGCACGGCGAGCGGTCGGGGGTGGCGGCCCAGGCGTACGTGTACCTGCCGCCGGAGTACTTCCAGAGGGGCGCCGAGCAGCGCAGGTTCCCGGCGGCGGTGGTCCTGACGGGCTTCCCGGGGACGGCGGAGAACCTGCTGAAGGGGCTGCGGTACCCGAAGACGGCCTGGACGCAGGCCAAGCAGAAGAAGACGCAGCCGATGATCCTGGTGATGATGCGGCCCGTGGTCGGCCCGTCCAACAGCCAGTGCGTCGACGTCCCCGGCGGCGGCCCGCAGAGCGAGACCTTCTTCGGCACGGACGTTCCCAGGACCGTCGCGAGCCACTACCGGGTGGGCACCTCCGCCCGGAACTGGGCGATCATCGGCGACTCGACGGGCGGCTACTGCGCCCTGAAGATGACCCTCCAGCACCCGGAGACGTACGCGGCCGGCGTCGGCCTCTCTGCGGACTACAAGCCGGAGGTCGACGCGGACTCCGGCGACCTCTTCCACGGGAACAAGGACGAGGAGAAGCGCTCCGACCTGCTGTGGCACCTGGCCAACCGGCCCCAGCCGAACGCGTCGTTCCTGGTCACCACCTCGCTCCAGGGCGAGGGCAACTTCCGGGCGACCCAGCAGTTCGTCCAGGCCGTGAAGGCCCCGGCCCACGTCTCGTCGATCACCCTCGACCGGGGCGGCCACAACTTCAACACCTGGAACCGCGAGATCCCCCCGGCCCTGCAGTGGACCAGCGCCCGGCTCCGGGCCGAGTGACGTTCAGCCGGGTGACGTTCAGACGTGCGTCGGGGCGAACATCCTGAGGGTGGCGGGGAGGACCAGGACCGAGGGGCCGGGGGTCTTCAGGGCCCGGGCGAGGTCCTCGCGGAGGGTCTCCGGGGTGGTGGCGGACGCGGGGACACCGAAGGAGGCCGCGAGGGCGGTGAAGTCCGGGCGGGTGAGTTCGGTGGCCGTCGTACGGCCGTCGAAGGAGGCCGTCATGTACTCGCGGAGGATGCCGTAGCCCCCGTCGTCGACGATCAGCCAGGTGACGTCCAGGTCGTGTTCCTTCGCGGTGGCCAGCTCCGAGAGGGAGTACATCGCCCCGCCGTCGCCGGAGACCGCGAGGACCGGGGTGCCGGGCTCGGCGACCGCCGCGCCCAGGGCCGCCGGGAAGGCGTAGCCGAGGCCGCCCGCGCCCTGCGCCGAGTGCATGGTGTTCGGGTGCTTCGCGTCGAACGCGGACCAGGCCCAGTAGGACAGGATCGTCATGTCCCAGAAGGACGGGGAGCGGGGCGGGAGGGCCTGCCTGACGGAGGCCAGCAGTTCCCGTTCGAGGGTGACGTCCTGGGCGGCGAGGCGGTCCTCGACCGCGGCGAGGAGCGCGCGGACCCGCTCGGGGGCGTCCTCGTCCTCGCGGGGTTCGACCGTCTCCAGGAGTGCCTGGAGGGCGAGGCGGGCGTCGGCGTGGATGCCGAGGGCCGGGTGGTTGGACTCCAGCTTGCCGAGGTCCGCCTCGATCTGGACGACCCGGCCCGTGGGGAAGAACGTGTGGTAGTTCGAGGACAGCTCGCCGAGGCCCGAGCCGACCACCAGCAGGACGTCCGCGTCCTCCAGGAAGTCCGTCGTGTGGCGGTCCTCCAGCCAGGACCGCAGCGACAGCGGGTGCGTCCAGGGGAAGGCGCCCTTGCCGCCGAAGGTGGTGACCACGGGGGCGTTCAGCCGCTCCGCGAGCTGCCGGAGCTTGCCGGCGGCGTCGGCGCGGACCACCCCGCCGCCCGCGATGATCACGGGGCGGGAGGCCTTCGAGAGCCAGTGCGCGGCCAGCGCGGTGAGCTCCGGGCGCGGCGCCAGCTCGTGCGGGGTCGCGTCCATGCCGGTGACCTGCGGGATCAGCGTCTCGGCGCGCAGCACGTCCTCGGGGATCTCCACCCAGACCGGGCCGTGCGGGGCGGTCAGCGCCGACTCCCAGGCCTCGGCGATCACGGAGGGGATCTGGGAGGGGGTGCGGGCGGTGTGGACGGACTTCACCACCTCGCGGAAGGACGCCGACTGGTCCCGCAGCTCGTGC
Source organism: Streptomyces sp. NPDC033966 (assembly GCF_055575955.1). NCBI lineage: Bacteria > Bacillati > Actinomycetota > Actinomycetes > Kitasatosporales > Streptomycetaceae > Streptomyces > Streptomyces sp. NPDC033966. The sequence continues at coordinate 345,627 of NZ_JBVIRQ010000006.1, forward strand.
AGGTGGCCCCGGCGGCCCCCGCCCAGGCCCGCCGTGGGGACCTGGGAGGAGATCGCGACCACGGGGGCGGAGGCGGCCGCCGCCTCCGCGAGGGCGGGCAGGGACGTCAGCGCCCCGGGCCCGGTGGAGAGCAGCAGCGGCACCGCCTCGCCCGTGAGGCGCCCGTACGCGTCGGCGGCAAAGCCCGCGTTGTTCTCCGTGCGGAGGGTGACCAGGCGCAGGTCGGAGCGGCCGACGGCGTCGAAGAGGCCCAGCGCGTGCTGGCCCGGCAGGCCGAAGGCGGTGGTCGCGCCGAGCCCGCGCAGCGTCTCCACGACCAGGTCCCCGCCCGTGCGGCCCGGCGGCGGCGCCAGGGCGGCCGCCGTCTGGGCCTCGGTGGGACGGAGTACCAGGTCGTGGTCGTGCGTCACGGGTGTGTGGTGCCCTTCGTGCTCGGTGCCGCTCCGTCTCCGCCGCCGTGCCGGGGGGTCAGCCCTGGCGGGAGGCGGCGATCTGACGGCTCATGATCGTGGTCAGTTCGTACGCGGTGTGCGAGGCCGCGACCGAGGTGATCTCCGCGTGATCGTACGCCGGGGCGACCTCGACGACGTCGGCCGAAACCAGGTTGCAGGACGACAGGCCGCGGATGATCTCCAGCAGCTCGCGGGAGGTCATGCCGCCCGCCTCCGGCGTGCCGGTGCCGGGCGCGTGGGCCGGGTCGAGCACGTCGATGTCGATGGAGATGTACAGCGGGCGGTCGCCGATGCGCTGGCGCAGCTGGTCGGCGACCTCGTCGGCGCCGCGGCGGTAGACGTCCGCGGAGGTGACGATGCCGAAGCCCATCTTGGCGTCGTCGTCGAGGTCCTGCTTGCCGTACAGCGGGCCGCGGGTGCCGACGTGGGAGAGCGCCTCGGTGTCGAGGATGCCCTCTTCGACGGCGCGGCGGAACGGGGTGCCGTGGGTGTACTCGGCGCCGAAGTAGGTGTCCCAGGTGTCGAGGTGGGCGTCGAAGTGGAGCAGGGCGACGGGGCCGTGCTTCTTCGCGACCGAGCGCAGCAGCGGGAGGGCGATGGTGTGGTCGCCGCCGAGGGTCATCAGGCGGGAGCCGTTGCCGAGGAGCTCGTCGGCGGCGGCCTCGACCGTCTCGACGGCCTCGTTGATGTTGAAGGGGTTCACCGCGATGTCACCGGCGTCCGCGACCTGCGCGAGGGCGAACGGGGAGGCGTCCTGGGCCGGGTTGTACGGGCGCAGCAGGCGGGAGGCCTCGCGGATGGCGTTGCCGCCGAAGCGGGCGCCGGGGCGGTAGGAGACGCCGGAGTCGAAGGGCACGCCGACGACGGCGACGTCGGCGGAGCCGACCTCGTCGAGGCGGGGCAGGCGGGCGAAGGTCGCCGGGCCCGCGTAGCGCGGGATGCGGGAGGAGTCGACGGGGCCGCGCGGCTGCGTGCTCATGGGGGGTGCCCTTCTGGTGGTCCTGCTGGTGCGGTCCTTCGAGCGTAAGCGTGCCGCGCGGGGGTGGGGAGGGTACGTTTCATCCATCTGGCAGCACTGAAATGTACGGAGTATCCATGGCCGACGTCCCGGTCCCCCCGAACCCCGGCAGCGGGCCGGCCGGGGCGCCCGCCGGGGAGCCGATGACGCCGCCCGTGGGGCTCGCCGGGCTGCTCGGTGAGCGGGGGCTGGGGCTGCGGCACCTCGCGGGGCCGGCGGTCGCGGAGGTGTACGGGGTGCACGCCTCCGAGATGGCGGACCCCTCCCCGTACCTGCTGGGCGGCGAGCTCCTGCTGACGGCCGGGGCCGCGCTGACGGAGGCCGGGGCCGCCGCCTACGTCGGAAGGCTCGCCCGCGCCGGGGCCGCCGCGCTCGGCTTCGGCGTGACCCCGGTGCACGAGGTGGTCCCGCCCGGCCTGGCCGAGGCGTGCGAGCGGTACGGCCTCCCGCTGGTCGAGGTCCCGCCCGGGACCCCGTTCACGGCGGTCGCCCGCAGCGTCGGGCGGCTGATGGCGGAGGCGCGTACGCGGGAGCTGCGCCGGGTCGCGGAGGCCCAGCAGGCCCTGGCGGCGGCCGCGGCCCGCCCGGATCCGGTCCCGGCGGTGCTTGCCCGGCTGGCGGCGGGCCTGGGCGGCTGGGCCGCACTGCTCGACCCGGGCACCGCCGGCGCGGGGGCCGACAGCCCGACCCGGCTCGCGGAGACGGCCGGGGGCGCCGTGAGTGCCGGGGGCCGGCCCGGGGTGGAGGTGCTCGGGGCCGTGGACGCGTTGGCCCGGCGCGTGGTGCCGGGGGGCGCGGCCACCGCCACCGACGCGCTGGGTGGCACGAGCCTGGCCGCGTACGCCGTGGGCGGCGGGCGGGTGCTGGCCCTGGCCGCCCCGGGGCGGACCCCCGGCGACCACACCATCGCCTCCATCGCCGCCGTACTGCTGACCCTGGTCACCGCGGAGCGCCCCGCCGGGGACGAGGCGGCGGCCCTGACCCGGCTGCTGCTGGACGGGGATCCGGCCGCGGCCCTCGCTCCCGGGCCCTGGTACGCCGTCCACGCCCGGGGAGGCGGGGACCCGGGGGCCCTCGCCGCGGCGCTGGGCACCGTGCTGCTGGACCCGCGCGGGGACGGCGTACGCCTGCTCACCGACCGCGAGCCCGGCCCGCAGCCCGGCTGGCGGCTCGGGGTCAGCGCCCCGGCCGCGCCCGGCGCCCTGGCCACCGCCGCGGCGCAGGCCCGTCGCGCCCTCGCCCGCGCCGAGGCGGCGCGGACCCCGCTGTCCCGGCACACGGACCCCGGCTTCGCGGGGCTGGTCGGCGACGCCGAGGCGCGGGCCCACGCCGAGGCCCTGCTGGAGCCCCTCTCCCCCGTCCTGCGGGACACCCTGCGCGGCTGGCTGGCCCACCACGGCAGCTGGGACCGCGGAGCGGCGGCCCTCGGCGTGCACCGCAACACGGTCCGCCAGCGCGTCGCCCGCTGCGCGGCACTGCTGGACCGGGACCTCGACGACCCGGACACCCGGATGGAGCTGTGGTTCGCGCTGCGCCTGTCCGGAGGGGACGGCTAGGCCGGGCCAGGCCGTGCCAGGCGGTGCCAGGCCGTGCCTTTCGGATCGGGCCGGGCCCGCGCCGCCGGGGTTCAGCGGTTGAACGCGGCCAGGCCGAAGCGCTGGACGATCTTCATGCCGTCGCCCTTGGCGTCGGTGCTGTTGACGGAGTAGACGAGGGTCCGGGACAGGTCCCGGGTCGCCGCGATCACCGTGTGGTAGCCCGGGCGGGCCCCGGTCTTGCCCCAGACCTCCTTGCCGCCCACGACGAGGCGTTCCAGGCCGGCGCTGCGGGTGGCGCCGGGGATGTCGGGGACGGTGAACATCTCCTTCAGCTGCGGTTCGGGCACGACCCGGCCGCGGAAGAGGGCGAAGACGAGGCGTTCCAGGTCGCGGGTGGTGGAGATCATGTCGCCTGCGGCGAAGCGGTCCGTCATGTTCCATTCGGTGACGTCCACCTGCTTGCCGCCCATCAGCTGGTACCCGCGGTTGTGCGGGCCGTGGATGCGCGGGTCGGCGCCCTTGGGGAAGGAGCTGCCGGTCATGCCGACCGGGCGGAAGATCCGGACCTCGGCCTGGTGGGCGTACGAGTCGCCGGTGACCTTCTCGACCAGCATGCCGAGGATCGTGTAGTTGATGTTGTTGTACTGCTGCCTGGTGCCCGCCTCGAAGGCCGGGCCCCTGGACAGGCCTCCGGCCACGACCTCCTGGTAGGGGAGGGTCTCGAAGCGGTGCGGGTACCCGTCCTCGACGGTCTCGCCGAGGGAGGCCCCGGGCTGGATGCCGCTGGTGAAGTTCAGGAGGTTGCGGACGGTGACGGGCTTGGTGAAGCTCTCCGGCATCAGCCCCGGGAGGTAGGTGTTCACGGGGGCGTTCAGGTCGACCCTGCCCTCGGCGGCGAGCTGGAGGACGAGGGCGGCCGTGACGACCTTGGTGGTGGAGCCGGCCCGGAAGCGGGCGTCCGCCAGGGCCGGGGCCCCGGTCCTGAGGTCGCGCACGCCGGCGGTGCCGGTCCAGTGGCCGTTCCCGCCGACGCGGATCAGCGCGGCGGTCGCGTCCCGGTCGGGCAGACCGGCGATCCCGGCGCGCAGGGCCGCCGCGTCCGGACCCTGTCCGGCGGCGGCCGCCGCCGCGGGGGCGGGCGCCGCGAGGGCGGTGGCGGCGGTCACGGGTCCGGCGGCGAGGCCGAGGAGGAGGACTGCGGCCAGGGCGGTGCGGGTGCGTCGGTTCACTGCGGCTCCGGTGGGCTCGGTTCGGCGGTGTTCGTTCGGACCTGATCCATCCTGGTGATCGCGCCGGGCCGCCGGATCCTCCGCGGAGAGGAGCGCGACGGGCCCTCACCCTTCCGGGACGGGGCCCGTCCGCCTCGGGGGGATCCCGGAGTCCGCCCCCGGGACGGCCCGCCCCGGCCGCCGTCGGCCGGTGTGACCGACCCGCTCTGGACAGGATCGACAACCCGCCGGTAACTTAGCTATGAGCAAGCGCTTAGACATGGGCGGCGGACCGCCGCGACGAAGGGAGCCGGCCGTGCGCCGTACGGTGTTCAACGAGGACCACGAGGCGTTCCGCGAGACCCTCCGCGCCTTCATCGAGGCCGAGGTCGTCCCCGTCTACGACGAGTGGTTCCAGGCCGGCCAGGCGCCGCGCGACTTCTACTACAAGCTCGGCGAGCTCGGCATCTTCGGCATCAACGTGCCCGAGGAGTTCGGCGGCGCGGGCCTGGACACCCACAAGTTCGAGGCCGTCCTCTACGAAGAGACCTCCCGCGCGGGCGTCAACTTCGGCGGCTCCGGCGTGCACGTGCTGCTCGCCCTGCCCTACATCAAGATGCTCGCCACCGACGAGCAGAAGAAGCGTTTCCTCCCGAACTTCGTCTCCGGTGAGGAGATGTGGGCGCTGGCGATGACCGAGCCGGGCACCGGCTCCGACGTCGCGGGCATGAAGACCACCGCCAAGCTCTCCGAGGACGGCACCCACTACGTCCTCAACGGCTCCAAGACCTTCATCACGGGCGGCGTGCACGCCGACCGCGTGATCGTCTGCGCCCGCACCTCCGCCCCGTCGGCCGAGGACCGCCGCTTCGGCATCTCCCTCTTCGCCGTGGACACCAAGTCCGAGGGCTACTCGATCGGCCGCAAGCTCGACAAGCTGGGCCTGAAGACCTCCGACACCGCCGAGCTGGCGTTCGTCGACGTCAAGGTCCCGGTCGAGGACCTGCTCGGCGAGGAGGGCAAGGGCTTCTACTACCTCGGCCACAACCTGGCCTCCGAGCGCTGGGGCATCGCCTTCGGCGCCTACGCCCAGGCCGCCGCGGCCGTCCGGTTCGCCCAGCAGTACGTCACGGACCGCACCGTCTTCGGCAAGCCCGTCTCGCACTTCCAGAACACCAAGTTCGAGCTGGCCGCCTGCCAGGCCGAGGTGGACGCGGCCCAGGCCGTCGCCGACCGCGCCCTGGAGGCCCTGGACGCCGGCGAGCTGACCCCGGCCGAGGCCGCCTCCGCGAAGCTGTTCTGCACCGAGGTCGCACACCGCGTCATCGACCGCTGCCTCCAGCTGCACGGCGGCTACGGCTACATGAACGAGTACCCGATCGCCCGCCTGTACGCCGACAACCGCGTCAACCGCATCTACGGCGGCACCAGCGAGATCATGAAGTCGATCATCGCCAAGTCGATGGGCCTGTAACCCACTTGAACGATGCACTGGCGGACCTCCTCGATCTGCTCGACCTGGAGCAGATCGAGGAGAACATCTTCCGCGGCACGAGCCGCACCTCCCTGGTGCCGCGCGTGTTCGGCGGCCAGGTCGCGGCCCAGGCCCTGGTCGCGGCCGGCCGCACGGTGCCCGCGGACCGGCTGCCGCACTCGCTCCACTCGTACTTCCTGCGCACCGGCGACTCCGGCGCGCCGATCGTGTACTCCGTGGACCGGATCCGCGACGGGCGGTCCTTCACCACCCGCCGCGTGGTCGCCGTCCAGCACGGACAGCCGATCTTCCACCTCTCCGCGTCCTTCCAGACGTACGAGGAGGGCCTGGAGCACCAGGCCGCGATGCCGGCCGCGCCGGACCCCGCGACTCTGCCGACGGCCGCCGAGGCACTGCCGGCGTACCGGGACATCTTCCGCGACCCCGGCACCGTCGAACGGCTGCTGGAGGCGCGCGGCGCCGTGGACCTGCGGTACGCGACCACCCCGCCGTGGGGCTCGGTCGGCGAGCCGTTGGAACCGCGCTCCCAGGTCTGGTTCCGGACCCAGGGCAAGCTCGCGGACGACCCGCTGCTCCACATCTGCCTGGCCACCTACGTGTCCGACATGACCCTGCTGGACTCGGTGCTGCTCGCGCACGGCCGGGGCGGCTGGGCGGTCGGCGACGTGGTCGGCGCCTCCCTGGACCACGCCATGTGGTTCCACCGGCCCTTCCGCGCCGACGAATGGCTCCTGTACGACCAGGAGTCGCCCTCGGCGTCCGCCGGCCGGGGTCTGGGCCAGGCCCGCATCTGGACCCGGGACGGCCGCCTGGCGGTCACCGTGATCCAAGAAGGTGTCGTGCGCGTCCCGCGCGGCTGAGCCGACGTACCGTCGCCCCATGCCGGTCGAAGCCGAAGCCGAAGTCCCAGCCGAGGGGGCGGGCTCCGAGAGCGTCGCCACGGTGGTCGCAGCCGTCGTCACCAACCTGGCCATCGCCGCCGCGAAGGCCGTCGCCGGGATCGTCAGCGGGTCGAGCGCGATGCTGTCCGAGGCCGCGCACTCGGTGGCCGACACGGTCACCGAGGTGCTGCTGCTGGCCTCCCTGAAGCGCAGTGCCCGGCCCGCCGACGAGGCGCACCCGCTGGGCTACGGGCCCGAGCGCTACATCTGGGCGCTGCTCGCCTCGATCGCCACCTTCGCGGGCGGCGCCGTCTTCGCCTTCTACGACGGGATCCACACCCTGGTGCACGGGGAGGATCCCGGTGACCCGGTGTTCCCGTACGCCGTCCTCGCGGTCGCCTTCGTCCTGGAGGGGTACTCGCTGCTGGTGGCCTGGCGGCAGGTGACGGGCGAGGCGGCCCGGATGCGGGCGCCGCTGGGGCTGTACGTGAAGCACACCCCGGACACGGCGGTGAAGGCGGTCCTGCTGGAGAACGCCGCCGCGCTGGCAGGCCTCGTGCTGGCGGCGGGCGGGCTGCTGGGGGCGCAGCTGACGGGGTCGGGCGTCTACGACGGGGTGGCCTCGCTGCTGATCGGGGTGCTGCTGGTGGCGGTGGCGTGGGAGCTGGGGCGCTCGAACGCGCAGTACCTGATCGGGCGGCCGCTGCCCGCGCCGATGCGGGCGGAGGTGCGCGAGGAGCTGCTGTCGGTGCTGCACATCGAGGGGGTGCTGGAGCTGACCACCCTGGTGCAGGGGCCGGACGAGGTGCTGATCGCGGCGAAGGTGGACTTCCACGACCTGGCGTCGGCCCGGCAGGTGGAGGCGGCCTGCGAGGACGCGGAGGACCAGCTGCGGGAGCGGTGGCCGGCGATCCGCCGGGTCTACCTGGACCCGACGCCGACCCCGCCGCCCGCATCCCCCTCGGAACCTTCGGTACCGCCCGGAGCTGTGCAAGGCTGAACGGGTGAACCTGGAGGACCTCGCCCGGCTGCGCCGGGCCCGCGACCTGATGGACCGCAACTACGCGGAGCCGCTCGACGTCACCGCCCTGGCGCAGGTCGCGCTGATGTCGGCGGGGCACTTCTCGCGCAGCTTCCGCGCCGCCTACGGGGAGACCCCGTACAGCTACCTGATGACGCGCCGGATCGAGCGGGCCAAGGCGCTGCTGCGGCGGGGCGACCAGTCGGTGACGGAGGTCTGCTTCGCGGTGGGCTGTACCTCGCTGGGGTCCTTCAGCACGCGGTTCACGGAGCTGGTCGGCGAGAGTCCGAGCGCGTACCGGGCCCGCGACCACGAGGCGGACGCGGCCCTGCCGGCCTGCCTGTCGAAGATCCACACCCGGCCGGTCAGGAACGGCCCCAACGCCGGCTGACCGGTACCGCCGTCAGTCCCACCAGAACGACCAGTGGGCCTCGCCCACCAGCGCCTCCGCGGCGTAGTCGCGGACCGTGCCGGAGCCCTGCCAGACGTTGTCGGGGCAGAACGCGAAGTGCTCGGCGGCGACCGGGACCGCCTAGGCCCTGTCCGCGGCGGGGCTGCCACCGACAGGTCGAGCGTGGCGAGGCCGAGCGCGAGGACGCGGGCGCCGAACCGGTCCTCCCAGGAGCGCAGGACCGCGCTGATGCGGGCGGTGTCGTTCTCGTGGTTGAGCGGGCCGCTCCAGCCGAGCGCGGCCGGTACGTCGGCCCCGCGCCCGGCGGGGACCAGGGCCAGCCGCGGGCTGCCGAGCAGGCCCTGCCCGAGGAGTTCGCCCGCGAGCGCGGCGGCGGCCGCTCCGGGATCGGCGGCCGGGGTGCCGGGCCGGGCGGTGCCCGGCCAGGACCGGCCGAAGGGGGCGATGAGCTCCTCGCCCTCGGCGCCCTCCTCGCGGTCGGGGACGACCGCGTCCCCGTACTCCCGCAGCACGGTCTGGACGTCGTGGTCGTCCGGGTCGGAGCACCGGTCCGGCTCCGCGTGGTCCTCGCCCTCCCACCACCGCTCGGGCCCGTACCGGTCGTGCAGCAGTACGCCCCGCAGCCCGGCGGGCGCCGGGTACGACGCGGCCGGGGCGTCCACCGGCCCGTCGGAGAGCCACAGCAGCGGCTCCCGGCGCGCCCGCCGCAGCCGTCCGCGCACCGCGCGGGTGATCAGCCGGCCCGGCGGCAGCCCGGGTACGGCGGTACCGGAGTCCAGCGCGGCAAGGGGGTTCGCGGCGTCGGTCCTACGGCCGACCGCAGGCGGGGCCACTGACAACACCCCGCCCGCAGGCACACCCCTAGAGCAGGCCCGCCGCCGAGAGGAGGTACGCCACCATCGGGTCGTAGAAGCGCGGGTCGCGGACGTGGTCGTCCAGCGGGACGGCGACCTGGAGGGTGCCCTCCGCCTCGCCGAGGAACAGCGCCGGGTCGTTGCAGTCCGCGTACCCCACCGCGTCCAGCCCGCGCTGCGCCGCGCAGCCCGCCCAGCCGTGGTCGGCGACGACCAGGTCCGGCTGCGGGCGGCCCTCCGCCGCGAGGCCGTCCAGGATCGCGGCCATCGGGGCCGGGGAGTGGGTGTGCCACAGGGTCGCGCCCCGCTCCAGCACGGCGACGTCGGCGAACTGCCACACCGAGCCCTCGTCGGCGGTCAGGCCGGGCGGGATCCGGACGATCTCGCAGCCCGCGGCGCGCAGCGCGTCGGCGGTGGCGCGGTGGACGTCGAGCAGGCCGCCCGGGTGGCCGGTGGCCAGCAGCACGCTGTGCCGGTCGAGGGCGGCCTTGTGCAGCCGGGCCGCCATCCGGTCCAGGCTGGCGACGGTCAGTTCCGGGTCGATGGTGTCCTGCCCGGTGCGGTGGGCCGGGTCGTCGACGACGCCGACGCGCTCGGCCATCACGGCCAGTACGTCCTGCTCGTCGGCCCAGCGGTCGCCCAGTTCCAGGCCGAACCAGTAGTGCCGGTCGCCGTTGGCGAGCTTGCGGTAGTGGGAGAGGTTGTTCTCGCGCGGGGTGGCCACCTGCCCCGCGATCCGCGTGCGGACCAGGTGGTCGACGAGTTCGGCGCGGCTGGGTACGGGCGTCTCTATCGGCTTCGGCATGCGGCCCATTCTGCCGCCGCCCGCCCGGAGCCGTCCGTTCCACCACGTGCCGCTCAAGCCGCGCCTCACCCCGACAACGCCCCGAAGGCCCCGTTGGCCAGCCTGCGCAGCAGGGACTCGGTGGCTTCACGGCCCGGCGTGGCCAGGTGGGGGGTGGAGTTCAGCAGGCCGAAGACGGCGTGCACGGCCACCCGTACCTCCGCCTCGCCGACCTCGGGGTGCAGTTCCCGTACGACCTGCACCCACAGTTCCACGTACTGGCGCTGGAGCTGGCGCACGAGCTTGCGGTCGGCCTCGCGCAGCCGGTCGAGCTCGCGGTCGTGCAGGGTGATCAGCGCCCGGTCGTCGAGGGCGAAGTCGATGTGGCCCTCGACGAGGGAGGCGAGGATCGCCTCCGGGTCCCCGGCGGCCTCCTCGACGCGCCGCCGGCCGCCGGTCAGCAGCCGCTCGCTGATCCCGACGAGCAGCTCGGCGAGCATGGCGTCCTTGCCGGCGAAGTGCCGGTAGAGGCCGGGGCCGCTGATGCCGACCGCCGCCCCTATCTCGTCCACGCCGACGCCGTGGAAGCCGCGCTCCGCGAAGAGACGAGCGGCCTCACTGAGGATCTGCTCGCGACGGGTCGGGGTGGCCGCTCTGGTGCTCATGGAAATCCATTCTAGACAGGGCGGTTAGCGCTCGTTAACCTGAGACCCAAACGCGTTAACGGTCATTAACAAAGCGTGCACGAGCAAGGGAGCTCGACCGATGCAGCAGGCACCAGTGCTGACGAGCGCCGCGGACCCGGCGTCCGAGGCCTGGCGGACCAATGAGGCCGCCCACCGCGAACTCGCCGAAGGCCTGCGCGCCCGGCTCGACGCGGCCCGCCTCGGCGGCGGCGAGAAGGCCCGCGCCCGCCACACCGCGCGCGGGAAGCTGCTCCCCCGCGACCGCGTGGACACCCTCCTCGACCCCGGTTCCCCCTTCCTGGAGCTGGCCCCGCTGGCCGCCGAGGGCATGTACGGGGGCGCCGCCCCCGCCGCCGGGGTGATCGCGGGCATCGGCCGGGTCAGCGGGCGCGAGTGCGTGATCGTCGCCAACGACGCCACCGTCAAGGGCGGCACGTACTACCCGATGACCGTGAAGAAGCACCTGCGCGCCCAGGAAGTGGCCCTGGAGAACCGTCTCCCCTGCCTCTACCTGGTCGACTCCGGCGGCGCCTTCCTCCCCATGCAGGACGAGGTCTTCCCCGACCGGGAGCACTTCGGCCGGATCTTCTACAACCAGGCCCGCATGTCCGGGGCCGGCATCCCGCAGATCGCCGCCGTCCTCGGCTCCTGCACGGCCGGCGGGGCGTACGTGCCGGCGATGAGCGACGAGGCCGTCATCGTCCGCAACCAGGGCACGATCTTCCTCGGCGGCCCGCCGCTGGTGAAGGCCGCCACCGGTGAGGTGGTCACGGCCGAGGAGCTCGGCGGCGGCGAGGTCCACTCCCGCGTCTCCGGCGTGACCGACCACCTCGCGGAGGACGACGCGCACGCGCTGCGGATCGTACGGAACATCGTGGCGACCCTGCCCGAGCGCGGGGCCCTGCCCTGGTCGGTCGAGGCTCCCGAGGAGCCCAAGGTGGACCCGCACGGCCTGTACGGCGCGGTCCCCGTCGACTCCCGCACCCCCTACGACGCCCGCGAGATCATCGCCCGGATCACGGACGGCTCCCGCTTCCAGGAGTTCAAGTCGGAGTTCGGGCAGACGCTGGTCACCGGCTTCGCCCGGATCCACGGCCACCCGGTCGGCATCATCGCGAACAACGGCATCCTGTTCGCCGAGTCCGCCCAGAAGGGCGCCCACTTCATCGAGCTGTGCGACCAGCGCGGCATCCCGCTCCTCTTCCTCCAGAACATCTCCGGCTTCATGGTCGGCCGCGACTACGAGGCGGGCGGCATCGCCAAGCACGGCGCGAAGATGGTCACGGCGGTGGCCTGCGCCCGGGTCCCGAAGCTGACCGTGGTCGTCGGCGGCTCGTACGGCGCGGGCAACTACTCGATGTGCGGCCGGGCGTACTCGCCGCGCTTCCTGTGGATGTGGCCCAACGCCAAGATCTCGGTGATGGGCGGCGAGCAGGCCGCCTCGGTGCTGGCGACCGTCAAGCGGGACCAGATCGAGGGCGCGGGCCAGGAGTGGCCGGCCGAGGACGAGGAGGCCTTCAAGGCCCCGGTCCGCGCGCAGTACGAGGAGCAGGGCAACGCCTACTACGCCACGGCGCGGCTGTGGGACGACGGGGTCATCGACCCGATGGAGACCCGGCAGGTGCTGGGACTGGCCCTGACCGCGTGCGCGAACGCCCCGCTGGGCGAGCGCGGCTACGGCATCTTCCGCATGTGATCCGTGACTTGTGACGTGAGGACCTCACTGATGTTCAGCACTGTTCTGGTGGCGAACCGGGGCGAGATCGCCGTACGGGTCATCCGCACCCTGCGGGAGCTCGGCATCCGCTCCGTCGCCGTCTTCAGCGACGCCGACGCCGACGCCCGCCACGTCCGGGAGGCCGACACGGCCGTCCGGATCGGCCCGGCGGCCGCCGCCGAGAGCTACCTGTCGGTGGAGCGGCTCCTGGACGCCGCGAAGCGCACCGGCGCCGAGGCCGTCCACCCCGGCTACGGCTTCCTCGCGGAGAACGCGGCCTTCGCCCAGGCCTGCGCCGACGCCGGGCTGGCCTTCATCGGGCCCCCGGCGAGCGCGATCTCCCTCATGGGCGACAAGATCCGCGCGAAGGAGACCGTCAAGGCCGCGGGCGTGCCCGTGGTCCCGGGCTCCTCGGGCAGCGGCCTGACGGACGCCGAACTGGCCGCGGCCGCCTCGGAGATCGGCATGCCGGTGCTGCTGAAGCCCTCGGCGGGCGGCGGCGGCAAGGGCATGCGGCTGGTGCGCGACGAGGCGGTGCTGGCCGAGGAGATCGCGGCCGCCCGCCGCGAGGCGAAGTCCTCCTTCGGCGACGACACCCTGCTCGTGGAGCGGTGGATCGACCGGCCCCGGCACATCGAGATCCAGGTGCTGGCCGACGCCCACGGGAACGTGGTGCACCTGGGCGAGCGCGAGTGCTCCCTCCAGCGGCGCCACCAGAAGGTCATCGAGGAGGCCCCCTCGGTCCTGCTGGACGAGAAGACCCGCGCGGCGATGGGCGCGGCGGCCGTGGAGGCGGCGCGCTCCTGCGGGTACGTCGGCGCGGGCACAGTGGAGTTCATCGTCCCGGGCGGGGACCCGTCCTCGTACTACTTCATGGAGATGAACACCCGCCTCCAGGTCGAGCACCCGGTGACCGAGCTGGTCACGGGCCTGGACCTGGTGGAGCAGCAGCTGCGGGTCGCCTCCGGCGAGGCCCTGCCCGTCACCCAGGACGAGATCCGGCTGACCGGGCACGCGATCGAGGCCCGCGTCTGCGCGGAGGACCCGGCGCGCGGGTTCCTGCCGTCCGGCGGTACCGTGCTGGCCCTGTCGGAGCCGTCCGGCGGCGCGGTTCGTACGGACTCCGGCCTGACGGCGGGTGTTCCGGTGGGCTCGACGTACGACCCGATGCTGTCGAAGGTCATCGTGCACGGTCCGGACCGGGCCAGTGCGCTGCGCTTGCTGCGGGGGGCCCTGGCGGACACCGTCATCCTGGGCGTGCAGACCAATGCCGGTTTCCTGCGGAGGCTGTTGGCCCACCCGGACGTGATCTCCGGTGACCTGGACACCGGCCTGGTCGAGCGGGACCTCCCCTCCCTCCTCCCCGAGGGCGTCCCGGCCGAGGTGTACGCGGCGGCCGCACTGCTCGCTTCTTCCCCCCTCGGTGCGGCGGCGGGACCGGAGGGAGCCGGCGGCGCAGCCTCCTGGGTGGACCCCTTCGGGGCCGCCAACGGCTGGCGCCTCGGCGGCACCCCCGCCTGGACGCTCCACCACTTCCGCCTCCCGGGCCAGGACCCGGTGACGGTCCGCACCCGCCCGTCCGGCTCGGACCTGGAGCTGCTCCTCACCCACCCCTCCGGCTCGGTCCTGGAGCCCGGCACCCCCGGCGCACCGGCCCGCGGCCGGATCCTGGCCCGCACCACCGACACCGTCAGCATCGAACTCGACGGAGTCACCCACCGGTTCAGCCACGCCGCCTCCCCGGAGGGGACCTGGCTCGGCCGCGACGCGGACTCCTGGCACGTCCAGACGTACGACCCCGTGGCCGCGACCCTCGGCGGCGGTGGACGGATCGGCGCCGACACCCTGGCCGCCCCCATGCCCGGCACCGTCACGGTCGTCAAGGTGGCCGTCGGCGACAAGGTGACCGCCGGTCAGAGCCTGCTGGTCGTCGAGGCGATGAAGATGGAGCACGTCATCTCCGCCCCGCACGCCGGCACCGTCACCGAACTCGACGTCACCCCGGGCACCACCGTGGCCATGGACCAGGTCCTGGCCGTGGTCACCCCCGACGAAGCGGAGGAGGCCTCGTGAACGGGCTGCCCATGACCGTCCCGGCCCCCGCCGGCCTCCCGCCCCGCGTCCGCATCCACGAGGTCGGCGCGCGCGACGGGCTGCAGAACGAGAAGACGGCCGTACCCACGGAGGTGAAGGCGGAGTTCATCCACCGCCTCGCCGCGGCCGGCCTCACCACCATCGAGGCCACCAGCTTCGTCCACCCCAAGTGGGTCCCCCAGCTGGCGGACGCCGAGCAGCTCTTCCCCCTGCTCTCCGACGTCGGGGCACAGCTCCCGGTCCTGGTCCCGAACGAACGCGGCCTGGACCGGGCGCTCGCCCTCGGGGCCACCCGCATCGCGGTGTTCGGCTCGGCCACCGAGACCTTCGCCGCCCGCAACCTGAACCGCACCGTCGCCGAGTCCCTCACCATGTTCGAGCCCGTCGTGGCCCGCGCCAAGGCGGAGGACGCGCACGTCCGGGGCTATCTCTCCATGTGCTTCGGGGATCCCTGGGAGGGGCCGGTCCCGGTCCGCCAGGTGGTCTCCGTCGCCAAGGCCCTGCTCGAACTCGGCTGTGACGAGCTGAGCCTCGGCGACACCATCGGCGTCGCCACGCCCGGCCACGTGCAGGTCCTGCTGTCCGCGCTGAACGAGGAGGGCGTGGGGACCGACCGGATCGGCGTGCACTTCCACGACACCTACGGCCAGGCGCTCTCCAACACCCTCGCCGCGCTCCAGCACGGCGTGACCACGGTCGACGCCTCCGCCGGCGGCCTCGGCGGCTGCCCGTACGCCAAGAGCGCCACCGGCAACCTCGCCACCGAGGACCTGGTGTGGATGCTCGACGGCCTCGGCATCGAGACCGGGGTCGACCTGGCCGCCCTCACCGCCACGAGCGTGTGGATGGCCGAACAGCTGGGGCGACCCAGCCCCTCCCGCACCGTCCGCGCCCTCTCCCACAAGGAGTAGTCACACCATGTCCCTCGACCACCGGCTCACCCCCGAGCACGAGGAACTCCGCCGCACCGTCGAGGCGT
Source organism: Streptomyces sp. NPDC033966 (assembly GCF_055575955.1). Taxonomy (NCBI): domain Bacteria; kingdom Bacillati; phylum Actinomycetota; class Actinomycetes; order Kitasatosporales; family Streptomycetaceae; genus Streptomyces; species Streptomyces sp. NPDC033966. Next base: position 360,766 of record NZ_JBVIRQ010000006.1, read on the forward strand.
TCGCGCACGACGTGGTCGCGCCGAAGATCGGCGACCTGTACGAGCGGCACGAGTTCCCGTACGAGATCGTCCGCGAGATGGGCCGCATGGGCCTGTTCGGCCTGCCCTTCCCGGAGGAGTACGGCGGCATGGGCGGCGACTACCTCGCCCTCGGCATCGCCCTGGAGGAGCTGGCCCGCGTCGACTCCTCGGTCGCGATCACCCTGGAGGCGGGCGTCTCCCTGGGCGCCATGCCCCTGTACCTGTTCGGTACCGAGGAGCAGAAGCAGCAGTGGCTGCCGAAGCTGTGCTCGGGCGAGGTGCTCGGCGCGTTCGGCCTGACCGAGCCCGGCGCGGGCAGTGACGCGGGCGGCACCCGCACCACCGCCGTACGCGACGGCGACGAGTGGGTGATCAACGGCTCCAAGTGCTTCATCACCAACTCCGGTACGGACATCACGGGCCTGGTCACCGTCACGGCCGTGACGGGCCGCAAGGAGGACGGCCGCCCGGAGATCTCCTCCATCATCGTCCCGTCCGGCACCCCCGGCTTCACGGTGGCCGCGCCGTACTCCAAGGTCGGCTGGAACTCCTCCGACACCCGCGAGCTCTCCTTCGACGACGTACGGGTGCCGCTCGCCAACCTGGTGGGCCAGGAGGGCCGCGGCTACGCCCAGTTCCTGCGGATCCTCGACGAGGGCCGCATCGCCATCGCGGCCCTGGCCACGGGGCTCGCGCAGGGCTGCGTGGACGAGTCGGTGAAGTACGCCAAGGAGCGGCAGGCCTTCGGCAAGCCGATCGGCGACAACCAGGCCATCCAGTTCAAGCTGGCCGACATGGAGACGCGCGCCCACATGGCGCGCATCGGCTGGCGCGACGCGGCCTCCCGGCTGGTGCACGGGGAGCCGTTCAAGAAGGAGGCGGCGATCGCGAAGCTGTACTCCTCGACGGTCGCCGTCGACAACGCCCGGGACGCCACGCAGATCCACGGCGGCTACGGCTTCATGAACGAGTACCCGGTGGCCCGTATGTGGCGGGACTCCAAGATCCTGGAGATCGGCGAGGGCACGAGCGAGGTCCAGCGCATGCTGATCGCCCGCGAACTGGGCTTCGCCGGCTGACGGAACACCCGCGCGGCGCGCGGGGAGCGATGAGGGGACCCGAGAAGGATTAGGGTCCCCTTACCGTTTTCGACAAAGGTTAGGCTAACCTTCCCACCGAACGGCCTCGGGTCCCCCGGCCGCCCCCTGCACGTACGAAAGCGGACTTCCCCATGCCCAAGCCCAGCTCCACGTTCCTCTCCCGCCGCGGTCTCGTCGCCGCCGGCGGCGCCCTCGGCCTCGTCGCGGCGCTCACCGCGTGCGGCGGCAACGACAAGGCGAAGGACGCCGGGGGCGACAAGGGCGGCACGGCGGCCGCCTCGGGCGCGTGGAGCTTCAAGGACGACCTGGACAAGACCACCTCGGCCAAGTCCACGCCGAAGAACATCGTGGCCTACACCGGCACCGCCGCCGCCCTGTACGACTACGGCGTGCAGGTCAAGGGCGTCTTCGGCCCGACCAAGCTGGCCGACGGCAAGCCCGACCCGATGGCCGGCTCGATGGACATCTCCAAGGTCGAGATCCTCGGCAACGTCTACGACGAGTTCAACGTCGAGAAGTACGCGGCCCTGAAGCCCGAGCTGCTCGCCACCAACACCTGGGACGGCACGTACTGGTACGTCCCCGAGGCCTCCAAGGACAAGATCCTGAAGCTGGCCCCGGCCGCCGCGATCGGCGTGGGCGACAAGGCCTCCATGGACAAGGCCCTGGAGCGCACCGCGGACCTCGCCAAGTCCCTCGGCGCCGACCTGAACTCCAAGAAGGCCGCCGACGCCAAGGCCCGCTTCGACGCCGCCTCCGCCAAGGTCCGCGAGGCCGTCAAGGCCAACCCGGGCATCAAGGTGCTCGTCGGCTCCGGCGCCGACCAGCTCTTCTACGTCTCCACCCCGAAGACCTCGGCCGACCTGAAGTACTTCGAGTCCCTGGGTGTCGAGTTCGTCGCCCCGGAGCAGGACAAGCTGGACCCGCAGGGCTTCTACGAGAGCCTGAGCTGGGAGAACGCCGGCAAGTACAAGGCCGACGTCGTCCTGCTCGACAACCGCACCCAGGCCCTGCAGCCCGAGGCCCTGAAGGCCAAGCCGACCTGGAACGAGCTGCCCGCCGTCAAGGCCGGCCAGGTCGCCCCGCGCGTGACCGAGCCGATCTACTCGTACGAGAAGTGCGCGCAGATCCTCGAGGACCTCGCCAAGACCATCCAGAACGCCAAGAAGGTCTCCTGACCCTCTTCCGCCGGTCCTGAAGGCCGGGCCGCGGGCCACCGCCCGCGGCCCGGCCTCCGGCACTGACCGCCCGGCACCACACCCGCCGCCGGCACCCACTCGAATCCCAGGGGGGACTCGCGCATGACCGCCACCGCGTCCGAGGCCGAACAGGCCGTGGCGCACTTCCGCTTCTTCGCGATGGAAGTGCTGCGCACGCGCCGCCTCGGCCACTCGTTCCTGCGCGTCACCTTCGGCGGTGAGTCCCTGGCGGACTTCAGATCCGGCGGGTACGACCAGAGCCTCTCGCTCTTCCTGCCGCCGGCGCACGTCGAGCACACCGAACTGCCCTCCACCGACGAGGACACCTGGTTCGGGGCCTGGCGCGCGATGCCGGACGAGGAACGCCCGGTGATGCGCTCGTACACCGTGCGCGAGCAGCGGCGTACGGACGAGGGCGTGGACGAGGTCGACATCGACTTCGTCCTCCACGGCACTGGGACATCAGCCGCTTCCGCGGCGGGTTCGCCGGCCGCCGGCTGGGCGGGCAGGGCCGTCACCGGCCGCCGGATCATGGCGATCGGGCCGGCCGTCGCGGAGAACAAGTCCGTGCGCTTCCAGCCCCCGGCCGCCACCGACGCCTTCCTGATGTACGCGGACGAGACGGCCCTGCCCGCCGCGGCCGCGATCCTGGACCGGCTCCCGGCCGGGACGAAGGTCAAGGCCTGGTTCGAGGTCCCGCACGCGGACGACCGGCTGGGCCTGCACACCCCCGCCGACGCGGACATCACCTGGATCGTGCGCGAGAAGGGCGCGTCCGGCTCCGGGCGGGCGGGCCGGGTGGTGGAGGAGATGCGGGCGGCGGAGCTGCCCGCCGCCGAAGCCCCGTACGCCTGGCTGGCGGGCGAGGCGGGCACGGTCCGCGCGGTACGCCGCCACCTGGTGCAGGAACGTTCCATCGACCGGCGCGCGGTGCGCTTCACCGGCTACTGGCGGCTCGGCGCGAGCGAGGAGCAGCTGCTCGCCGAGGCGTACGCGGGCCGGGCCCCGAGCGAGGACCCGGCGTCCGAGCTCTAGCCACAACGCCCGTGCCACGCACGGCATTTCCCACAGAAGGCCCCGGCATTCGCCGGGGCCTTCTGCATTTGTGATCGAACTAAGGTTAGGCTAACCTAACTCACACACCCCAAGCCTCACCCGCCCCCCGCTTCTCCCCCAGCTCGCGCTGGGAGGTACCCCCACTGCCCGGAGGAAAGTTGATGCGCTCGCATCTGCTGAACGAGACGACCGCGGACCTCTACCGGCGCTCCGTCACCGAGGGCGTCGACCGCGTCGCCGCCAGACTCGCCACGACCGAGCGGCCCCACACCGGCATATCCGTCGACGAACTCGCCCCGGTCATCGACGGGATCGACCTCGACGAGCCGCTCGGTGACGCCACCGCCGCCCTCGACGAGCTGGAGGACGTCTACCTCCGCGACGCCGTCTACTTCCACCACCCGCGCTACCTGGGCCACCTCAACTGCCCGGTGGTCATACCCGCGGTGGTCGGCGAAGCGGTCCTGTCGGCCGTCAACTCCTCCCTCGACACCTGGGACCAGTCCATCGGCGGCACCCTCATCGAGCGCCGCCTGATCGAGTGGACCGCCCGCCGCATCGGCCTCGGCGAGGGCGCGGACGGCATCTTCACCTCCGGCGGCAGCCAGTCGAACTTCCACGCGCTGCTCCTCGCCCGCGACGAGGCCTGCCGCATCGTGACGAAGCGCGCCCTGGACGGGGGCACCGGGCCCACCAAGGCCGAACTGCTGCCGAAGCTGCGCATCTTCACCTCCGAGGCCAGCCACTTCAGCGTCCAGAAGTCCGCCGCCATGCTGGGCCTCGGCTACGAGGCCGTCATCTCCGTGCCGGTCGACCGCAACCGCCGCATGGACACCTCGGTCCTGGCCCTGGAGCTGGAGAGCTGCGCCGCCGAGGGCCTCTTCCCGATGGCCGTCGTCGCCACCGCCGGCACCACCGACTTCGGGTCCATCGACCCGCTCCCCGAGATCGCCCGCCTGGCCGACGAGCACTCCGCGTGGATGCACGTGGACGCCGCCTACGGCTGCGGACTGCTGGTCTCCCCCACCCGCCGGCACCTCCTCGACGGCATCGAGAAGGCCGACTCGGTCACCGTCGACTACCACAAGTCGTTCTTCCAGCCGGTCAGCTCCAGCGCGATGCTGGTCCGCGACCGCGACACCCTCAAGCACGCCACGTACCACGCGGACTACCTCAACCCGCGCCGGATGGCCGAGGAGCGGATCCCGAACCAGGTCGACAAGTCCATCCAGACCACGCGCCGCTTCGACGCCCTCAAGCTCTGGATGACGCTGCGCATCATGGGCGCCGACGGCGTCGGCTCCCTCTTCGACCAGGTGATCGACCTCGCCGCCGCCGGCCACGAGGTCATCGCGGCCGACCCGCGCTTCGAGGTCGTCGTCGAGCCGCAGATCTCCACCCTCGTCTTCCGCTACCTGCCCGCCGGCGAGACGCGCCCCGACCTCGTCGACGAGGCCCAGCTGCACGCCCGCAAGGCCCTGTTCGCCTCCGGTGAGGCCGTCGTCGCCGGCACCAAGGTGGACGGCAAGCAGTACCTGAAGTTCACCCTCCTCAACCCGCAGACCACGACGGCCGACATCGCGGCCGTCCTCGACCTCCTCGCCGCACACGCCGAGCAGTTCCTGGGAGAATCCCTTGCCGTCCACCACTGAGCCCCACGACTTCATCGGCATCGGCCTGGGTCCCTTCAACCTGGGACTCGCCTGCCTGACCGCACCGGTCGACGAGCTCGACGGGCTGTTCATCGAGTCGAAGCCGCACTTCGAGTGGCACGCCGGAATGTTCCTCGACGGCGCGCACCTGCAGACGCCGTTCATGTCGGACCTGGTCACCCTCGCCGACCCGACCTCGCCCTTCTCCTTCCTGAACTACCTGAAGGACAAGGACCGGCTGTACTCCTTCTACATCCGGGAGAACTTCTACCCGCTGCGCGCCGAGTACAACGACTACTGCCGCTGGGCCGCCGACCGGCTCGACAACGTCCTCTACTCCACCTCCGTCACCGAGGTGACGTACGACGAGGCCGCCGGCGTGTACGAGGTCCACACGGACCGCGGCGAGACCCACCGGGCCCGCCGACTGGTCCTGGGCACCGGCACCCCGCCGCACGTCCCGGCGTCCTGCGAGAACCTCGGCGGGGACTTCCTGCACAACTCCTCGTACATGCAGCACAAGGAGTCCCTCCAGAAGAAGAAGTCGATCACCCTGGTCGGCTCGGGCCAGAGCGCCGCCGAGATCTACTACGACCTCCTCGCCGAGATCGACGTACACGGCTACCGGCTCAACTGGGTGACCCGGTCCCCGCGCTTCTTCCCGCTCGAATACACCAAGCTGACGCTGGAGATGACCTCGCCGGAGTACGTGGACTACTTCCACGCCCTCCCCGAGGAGACCCGCTACCGGCTGGAGACCCAGCAGAAGAACCTCTTCAAGGGCATCGACGGCGACCTCGTCAACGCGATCTTCGACCTGCTCTACCAGAAGAGGATCACCATGCCGGGCGCGGTCCCCACGACCCTGCTCACCAACACCTCCCTGAACAGCACGGCGTACGACACCACCACGGGCACGTACACGCTGGGCCTGCGCCAGGAGGAGCAGGAGCGGGACTTCTCCCTCTCGACGGAGGGCCTGGTCCTGGCCACCGGCTACAAGTACCGGATCCCGGAGTTCCTGGCCCCGGTCCACGACCGGCTGAACTTCGACGGCCACGGCCGCCTCGACGCCGGCCGCAACTACGCCGTCGACGTCACCGGCCGCGGGGTGTACCTCCAGAACGGCACCACCCACAACCACTCCCTCACCTCGCCCGACCTGGGCATGGCCGCGTACCGCAACGCGTACATCGTCGGTGAGCTGCTCGGCCGCGAGTACTACAAGGTCGAGAAGTCCATCGCGTTCCAGCAGTTCGCGGCCCCGGAAGGCATGCACGCATGAGCACCACCCCTGAACTCCTCTTCGCCCGCACCGACGCGGCCCTCGGGACCTTCTCCGTCCGCCCCCTGGACCCCTTCTCGGACGCGGAGCTCCTGCACGGCTGGGTGACGCACCCGAAGGCCGCCTTCTGGATGATGCAGGACGCCTCCCTCACCGAGGTCGAGCGCGAGTACGTGCGCATCACGGCGCACGAGGACCACCACGCCTTCATCGGCCTCCACGAGGGCCGCCCGGCCTTCCTGATGGAGAGCTACGACCCCTCGAAGCTGGAGCTGGCCGGCCTGTACGACGCCCAGCCGGGCGACGTCGGCATGCACTTCCTGGTGGCCCCTTCGGACACGCCCATATCGGGCTTCACCCGCGCGGTGATCACCACGGTGATGGCCTCCCTCTTCGCCGACCCGGCGACGGAGCGCGTGGTCGTCGAGCCGGACGTCCGCAACAAGGCGGTCCACGCCCTGAACGAGGCGGTCGGCTTCGTCCCCGAGCGCGAGGTCCAGAAGCCCGAGAAGACCGCCCTCCTCAGCTTCTGCACCCGCGCCCGGTTCGAGGCGGCCACCGCCCTCACGACGGGAGTCCCGGCATGAGCCTCGCCGACGCCGTCTCCCACCTCTCCCCCGAGCTGTGGGCCCGCGCGAACCGCGCCCTGGTCCGCAAGGCCCTCGCCGAGTTCTCGCACGAGCGCCTGCTGACCCCCGAGCCGCTGGGCGGGGACCTCTACTCGGTCCGCAGCGACGACGGCGCGGTGGAGTACCGCTTCCGCTCGGCCCGGCACGCCCTGGACCACTGGGCGGTGGACGAGGAGTCCATCACCCGCCACCTGGACGGGCAGCAGGCCGAGCTGGACGCCCTGGACTTCCACATCGAGCTCCAGCAGACCCTGGGCCTGAGCGCGGAGGTCCTGCCGGTCTACCTGGAGGAGATCTCCTCCACCCTGGCCGGCACGGGCTTCAAGTACACGAAGCCGCAGCTCGGCTCGTCCGCCCTCGCGAAGTCCGCCTTCCAGGACATCGAGACGGGCATGACGGAGGGCCACCCCTGCTTCGTGGCCAACAACGGCCGCCTGGGCTTCGGCGTGCACGAGTACCTCTCGTACGCCCCGGAGACGGCGAGCCCGGTCCACCTGGTGTGGGTCGCCGCCCGCAAGGACGTGTCCACCTTCACGGCGGGCGCGGGCCTGGACCACGACACCTTCGTGCGCGAGGAGCTGGGCGAGGACGCCCTCACCCTCTTCGCTGCGAAGATGACCTCCCTGGGCCTGGACCTGGCGGACTACCACCTCCTGCCCATCCACCCCTGGCAGTGGTGGAACAAGACCACGGTCACCTTCGCGGCCGAGATCGCCAACCGCCGCCTGGTCCTGCTGGGCGAAGGCTCCGACGCCTATCTCGCGCAGCAGTCGATCCGCACCTTCTTCAACACCACCACCCCGACGAAGCACTACGTCAAGACGGCCATCTCCGTCCTCAACATGGGCTTCATGCGCGGCCTGTCCGCCGCCTACATGGAGGCCACCCCGGCCATCAACGACTGGCTGCACCAGCTGATCGAGTCGGACGAGGTGCTCCGGTCGGTCGACTTCTCGATCATCCGCGAGCGCGCGGCGATCGGCTACCACCACCGCCAGTACGAGCGCGCGACGGACCGCTACTCGCCGTACCGCAAGATGCTCGCGGCCCTGTGGCGCGAATCCCCGGTGAACTCCCTCAAGGACGGCGAACGCCTGGCCACGATGGCCTCGCTCCTCCACGTGGACGCGGACGGCAAGTCCTTCGTCGGCGCCCTGATCGCCGAATCGGGCCTCACCCCGGCGGAATGGCTGAAGCCCTACCTCCGCGCCTACCTCCTCCCGCTCCTGCACTGCTTCTACCAGTACGACCTCGCGTACATGCCGCACGGCGAGAACACGATCCTGGTGATCAAGGACGGTGTGGTGGAGCGGGCGGTCTTCAAGGACATCGCCGAGGAGATCGTGGTCATGGACCCGGACGCGGTCCTCCCGCCGGCGGTGGAACGCGTCCGCGCGGACATCCCGGAGGACATGAAGCTCCTGTCGATCTTCACGGACGTCTTCGACTGCTTCTTCCGCTTCCTGAACTCGATCCTGGTCGAGGAGGGCATCTGCACGGAGGAGGTGTTCTGGAAGGCGGTGGCGGACTGCGCCCACGACTACCAGGCCTCGGCGCCCGCCCTGGCGGACCGCTTCGCGCAGTACGACCTCTTCGCGGAGGAGTTCCAGCTGTCCTGCCTGAACCGCCTCCAGCTGCGGAACAACAAGCAGATGGTCGACCTCGCCGACCCGGCGGCGGCCCTCCAGCTGATCGGCACCCTCAAGAACCCCGTCGCGCCCTTCGCCCGGCGCTGACGGCCCGGGGGCGGGCGCGGCTTCGAACACGGTCCCTCGAACCCGCGCCCGCCCCTCCGCCCTGACGCAGATCGTTGCACGGGCCGGTGACAGCGCCGCCGTCTGCGGCTACTCCCACGGCACCTCCGGCGCCCGGTAGTACGTGGTGCCCTGGGCGGACAGGCGGGGGGCCTGGGCGGCCAGGCGGGGGCGGTACGTGGGCCAGTCCAGGGACGCGGCCGGGGACCAGCCGAGTTCCGCGAGGCCGAGGAGGCGGGGGAACGCCATGAGTTCCCAGTCGGCGCGGGTCGCGATGGTCTCCGTCCAGAGGGGGGCTTCCACGCCCAGGACCGCGGATTCGGGGACGTCCGGGAGGTAGGCGCCCGGGTTCCAGGAGTAGGAGCGCTGGACCGGGACGTAGCCGGCCCAGGCCAGGCCCGGCTTCGTCGCCCTGTCGTACTTCATGTCCAGGTAGGCGCGGTCCGCCGGGGAGAGGATCAGGGGGTGGCCCTGCCGGGCGGCCGTCGCCACCGCTGTTCTCTCCGCCGCCGCCGTCCTGTCGTGGCCCCAGTACTGGAGGACCGCGCCCTGCGCCGGGCGGGCGTTCGCGAGCTGGTGCCAGGCCACCACCGTCTTGCCGTGCTCGGCCACCACCGCCTGGGCGCGGTCCATGAAGGCCGCGTAGTCCGCCGCCGGGGTGGAGTGGGCCTCGTCGCCGCCGATGTGGAGGTAGCGGCCTGGGGTGAGGGCCGCCAGTTCGCCGAGGACGTCGTCGATGAACTCGTACGTGCGCTCCTTGCCGACGCACAACGAGCTGAAGCCGACCTTGGTCCCGGTGTAGCGCTCGGGGGCCTTGCCGTCGCAGTTCAGCTCCGCGTAGGAGGCCAGGGCGGCGTTGACGTGGCCGGGCATGTCGATCTCCGGGACCACGTCGACGTAGCGGCGCGCCGCGTAGGCGACCAGGTCGCGGTACTCGTCCTTGGTCCAGTGGCCGCCCGGGCCGCCGCCGACCTCGCTGCCGCCGCCGTACGTCGCCAGGCGCGGCCAGGAGTCGATGGCGATGCGCCAGCCCTGGTCGTCGCTGAGGTGCACGTGCAGGGTGTTGATCTTGTACTGGGCGAGCTGGTCGACGTACCGCTTGACCTGTTCGAGGGGGAAGTGGTGGCGGGCGATGTCGACCATCGCCCCGCGGTACGCGAAGCGCGGGGTGTCCGTGACGTCGCCGCCCGGGACCTCTCCCGCGCCCCGCACCGGCAGCAGCTGCCGCAGCGTCTGGCCGCCGCGGAAGAGGCCCGCCGGGGTGTGGGCGGTCAGGGTGACCCCGGAAGCGGTGGTCCGCAGCCGGTAGCCCTCCCTGCCCAGCTCCCGGGCCCGGGCGTCCAGCCGCAGCCGGATCCCGTCCCCCTCCTCCCCGTCGGCCACCGGCAGCGGCAGCCCGCTGGGCCCGCGCAGCTGCTCCGCGAGGAGCTCGCCGACCTGCCGCACCTCCGGGGAGCCCGGCCCGGTACGGATCACCGTGCCCGCGCCGAAGGCGTACCCGGCGCCGCCCGAGGCCCGCGCGGAGGCCGGCGCCGGCAGGAGGCGTTCGTAGGGGGCGAGGGCCGCGGGCCGGCCGGCGCCGGGTCTGGCCTCGTCGCCGCGGGCCGCTGTGCAGGAGACGGCGGCGGTGAGGACCAGGAGGGCGGCGAGCGTGCGACACGGGGCTCTCATGCGCCCAGGTATAGGCCAAACAGCCTCCGCCCGGGCCCCACATCACGATGGGAGAATCACCGGATGGCGGAAATCATCCAGAAGGACGGTACGTGGACCTTCGACGGGGACACGGTGCGCATCGTGCCGGGCCGCGACAAGGGGGTGGGGCTGCTCCGGCAGCACCTGGGCGAGGTGGTCGTGCCGCTGCGCGCGATCGGGGGGATCAGTTACGAGCCGGGGCGCAAGGCGGGCCGGCTGCGGCTGCGGCTGCGCGACGGGGCCGACCCGCTGGTGCAGGTGACGGGCGGGCGGCTGCCGGAGGCCTCGGACCCGTACCGGCTGTCGGTGGAGTCGGACCGCAGCGGCGTCGCGGAGTACTTCGTGGACGAGGTGCGCAACGCCCTGCTGCTGGACCAGGTGGATCCGGGTCCGTGCGACGCGTACCTGATGCCGGGGCCGCCGGTGCCGATCGCGTTCGGGGCGGGTGACGCCACGGCCTCCTTCGACGGCGACCGGGTGGTGCTGGACTGGAACTGGACCACGGAGGAGGCCAAGCGCTCGGGGGGTCCGTGCGAGTTCCGGGTCGCGGACGTGCGGGCGGTGGACTGGTCCCCCTCGAAGGGCCTGGACAACGGCTGGCTGCGGTTCACCCTGGAGGGCGCCCCGCCGGCGTCCGCGCCCAAGTACGACCGCTGCACGGTGGAGCTCTTCGGCTTCAAGAAGGACCCGCTGATGGCGCTGGTCGCGGCGGCCGTGGCCGTACGGATGCCCCATCCGGCGGCTCCCGAGCCCGAGCCGGACCGGCCGCCGGCGCTGCCGCTCGCGGATTCGGCCCCGGCGCTGGCGGGCGAGGCCGCGGACCACGACACCCTGCTGCGGCGGCTGCGCGAGGTGGGTGAGCTGCACCAGTCGGGGATCCTCACGGCCGATGAGTTCTCGGCGGCGAAGGCGGCGATTTTGGGTCGTTTCTGACCACGGAGTACCGGAATCTCCCGTTCCCTGGTCCAGACCAGCGAGATCCTGCCCGATATCGGGCAGGATCTTTGCGTTTCACTCCTTGGACAGTCAATATCTACTGGTGCTCGACCGTCGCCCGTCGCATGACGACCTCGTCGACCACCTGGTGCGCAGCACCGCGCTGCAGCGCGGGGAAGCCGCCCGGGTGGTACTCGACGTGCTCGCCTACTTCAACGAGACGACGGAGGAGTTCGTCCGCCGCCGTCACCGCGAGCTGCAGTCGGGCGGCGCGGTCAACGCGGAGATCTTCGAGCGGATCGCGGCCGAGCTGCCGCACCGCGCCGTGGCGCCGCCGGAGCTCTCGCTCCGGCAGCTGCGCCGCATCGTCTACGGCTGACAGGGGCCGGGGCGGCCCGTGACGGCCGCGCGGGGAAGAGCACGACCAACCGAACCTCAGGAGGGGCAACACCGTATGTGCGGAATCGTCGGTTACATCGGCAAGCGCGATGTGGCGCCGCTGCTGCTCGAAGGCCTGGCACGACTGGAGTACCGCGGATACGACTCCGCCGGCATCGTCGTCAACAGCCCGAAGGCCGCCGCGCTGAAGATGGTCAAGGCGAAGGGCCGCGTCCGCGACCTGGAGGCCCGCGTCCCCAAGCGCTTCGCCGGCACCACCGGCATCGCCCACACCCGCTGGGCCACGCACGGCGCCCCGAGCGACACCAACTCCCACCCGCACCTGGACCCCGAGAACAAGGTCGCCGTCGTCCACAACGGCATCGTCGACAACGCCGCCGAGCTGCGCGTCAAGCTGGAGGCCGAGGGCGTCGTCTTCGCGTCCGAGACCGACACCGAGGTGATCACCCACCTGATCGCCCGCTCCCAGGCCGACAGCCTGGAGGAGAAGGTCCGCGAGGCGCTCAAGGTCATCGAGGGCACGTACGGCATCGCCGTGATGCACGCCGACTTCGCCGACCGCATCGTCGTCGCCCGCAACGGCTCCCCGGTCATCCTCGGCATCGGCGAGAAGGAGATGCTCGTCGCCTCCGACGTGGCCGCCCTGATCGCGCACACCCGCCAGGTCGTGACCCTCAACGACGGCGAGATGGCCACCCTCAAGGCCGACGACTTCCGCACCTACACCACCAGCGGTACGACGACCACCGCCACCCCGGAGACCGTGGAGTGGGAGGCCGCCTCCTTCGACATGGGCGGCCACGAGACGTACATGCACAAGGAGATCTCCGAGCAGCCCGACGCGGTCGACCGCGTGCTGCGCGGCCGGATCGACGACCGCTTCAACACGGTCCACCTGGGCGGCCTGAACCTGGACCCGCGCGAGGCGCGCGGCATCCGCCGGGTCAAGATCCTGGGCTGCGGCACCTCGTACCACGCCGGCCTGATCGGCGCCGGGCTGATCGAGAGCATGGCCCGCATCCCCGCCGACGCCGAGCCCGCCTCCGAGTTCCGCTACCGCAACCCGGTCGTGGACCCCGACACCCTGTACATCGCCGTCTCCCAGTCGGGTGAGACGTACGACGTCCTCGCGGCCGTCCAGGAGCTCAAGCGCAAGGGCGCCCGCGTCCTCGGCGTGGTCAACGTGGTCGGCTCCGCGATCGCCCGCGAGGCCGACGGCGGCGTGTACGTGCACGCCGGCCCCGAGGTCTGCGTCGTCTCCACCAAGTGCTTCACCAACACGGTGGTGGCCTTCGCGCTGCTCGCCGTGCACCTCGGCCGGATCCGGGACCTGTCGGTCACCGACGGCAAGCGGATCATCGAGGGCCTGCGCAAGCTGCCGGCGCAGATCGAGGAGATCCTCAAGGGCGAGGAGGACATCAAGCGCCTCGCCGCCGAGTACGCCGAGGCCAAGTCGATGATGTTCATCGGCCGCGTCCGCGGCTACCCGGTCGCCCTGGAGGCCTCCCTCAAGCTGAAGGAGATCTCCTACATCCACGCCGAGGCCTACCCGGCCTCCGAGCTGAAGCACGGCCCGCTCGCCCTCATCGAGCCGGCGATGCCGACGGTCGCGATCGTCCCGGACGACGACCTGCTGGAGAAGAACCGCGCGGCGCTGGAGGAGATCAAGGCCCGCAGCGGCCGGATCCTGGCCGTCGCCCACCGCGAGCAGGAGAAGGCCGACCACACCATCCTCGTACCCAAGAACGAGGACGAGCTGGACCCGATCCTGATGGGCATCCCGCTCCAGCTGCTGGCGTACCACACCGCCCTGGCCCTGGGCCGGGACATCGACAAGCCGCGCAACCTGGCGAAGTCCGTCACGGTCGAGTAGCCGCCACCGCGCACGCGAGAGCACCGCACGTGAAAGGGGTGCCACCGGAACTCCGGTGGCACCCCTTCGCGTTCTCCCGCGGTCCGGGCCCGTCAGCCCGCGGCGGCCGCCCGTCCGGAGGTCCTGCCCAGCGCCATCGGCCAGTTGGCCAGCGCGGCCGTGGCCCCGTACCAGGCCAGCAGGCCGGACACGGCCGCGACCCAGCCGCCCGCCTTGGCCAGGCCGGCGCTGTCCGCGAAGACGGCTATGGCCAGCAGGAGGAGGGAGAGGGTCAGCAGGGCGTAGACGCCCTGGCCGAACAGCCCGCTCGACGCGGCGAGCGTCAGGGTCAGCGCGAGCATCGCGAAGAGGACGAGAAACGTTCCGGCTGCCTCGTCGGAGACCGAGGCCCCCGCGCCCTTGGCCCAGGTGAACCAGAAGATGCCGAGGCCCGCGAAGGCGGTGCCGTTGAACCCGTTGCCCCCGCGGTATTCGAGGAGGCCGAGGAGGAAGAGGGCCGCGCCGCCGACGTACATGGCGAGCGACACGGAGTTGGCGGCGGTCACGCCGGAGAGGACACCCGTGTGGCCGATACCGAACGCGAGAAGGGTGAGACCCAGGGCGATGTTCCCCAGGGTCGAAGTCGAGGCCGTGCTTCCCGCAGAGACACCATTGTCCACGGCGGGCTCCCTTCGATCTGCAGTTGTTTGCTGCGTCCCAGCAGCATTTATCTACCCTTTACAAGGGGGTTCACAACCGCACAATCGACATACAGCGGGTTACGGAATGACAACAACGGGTCGCTGCGCCCGCTTCGCCAGCCGCCCCGCGACCGAGCCGAAGATCCGGCCGACGATCCCGTGGGTGGAACCCACCACGATGGCGTCCGCCGAGTACTCCCGGCCGACCTCCTCCAGCTCGTGGCAGATGTCACCCCCGCGCTCGACCAGGATCCACGGCACCTCGGACAGGTAGTCGGCGCAGGCCAGCTCCAGCCCGAGCACCTCGGTGCGGTGGTCGGGGACGTCGACGAAGACGGGCGGCTCGCAGCCGGCCCACACCGTGGTGGGCAGCCGGTTCGCCACGTGGACGATGATCAGACCGGAACCGGAGCGCCGGGCCATGCCGATCGCGTAGGCCAGGGCTCGCTCACTTGACGTGGAGCCGTCGAAGCCCACCACCACGCCGTGCCGGAAGGCCGGGTCGCAGGGGTGGCGCGTCTGTTCCACCGCGCGCAGGTCGCTCGATACGGAATCGGCGAGGTGCTTGCGCTTGCGGTCCGCGGGTTCGGAGAATTCGTGACCGGCCATGGTGTCTCGGGGAAGAGTCCTCGGGGGAAGCGACAGGGACGGTTTCGGCGACTCGGATCTTCTGACGACGGGGGCCCTGGCCGCGAGCGCTTTTGACGACGCAGCGTGACCGGGCTCTGTCCTGGAAGCATCTTTCCAAGCCCTTACCCACCAGGGTACGGCGACACTCCTGTCCTGCACAGGGCATGCCGCCCTTGGAGAGCGTCCCAGGGAGCATGCCGGAGCGCGCGCGCCTTGGCAATGGCAGCTGTCCCCTACAGCCAGTGACGAGAGGCCCTTGCGCCACCCGTGCGCGCAGTGACCGAGGCCCGCACCGGGGCGTTGGACAGGAGTCCGACCGTCCAGGAAGAGCCTGCAGGGAGTACGCCGTGCCCGGCCATCCGGTTCACCCCGTCCAGCCCGTCCAGCCCGCTCCGATGACGCGGTCCGCCCGGTCCGCCCGCTCCGCGCCGTCCTCCGCGCGCCCTCCGCTTCACCCGTCCGTGCAGTCCGCCGGACGGGTCCACGACGACCCGGCGGGTGACGTGGTGCGCTGGGCCGCCTTCAGCTGCCTGCTCGTACCGGTCGTCCTGGTGGTCTACGGGACCTCGTACGGCGGGGCCGCCGTGGCGACCCTGGGGCTGGCCGCCGTCACGGCCGCCTGCCGGGTGCTGCTGCGGTACTCGGAGAAGACGGAGCGGGCCGCGGCCCGCGTGCTGTCGGAGGATCCGCTTCCGTCCGGCCACCGCGGCCGGCACTCGCGCACCGGGGCCGGTTCGCACCGCGGCTGCCACGGTTCCGGCGGCACATCCCCTCACGACTGACCGATTCGCACGTACACACCCGGCTGTTTTCAGCCAACTTCCCGACCCTGTGCTTCCCTTGCCGGAATGTCCCCCCAACCCCCCCACCACCAGCGACTACGGGCGACAGGGGACGATTCGGCCCCATGAGTACTGGCCACGGCCGGATCGCGGGCTTCCCCGTCGGGTAGCGGAGTGGAACGCTTCCTGATCGAATGCTTTTCGCCAAGTTGCCAAGTCGACATAGCGCTGCGTGCTGAACTTGTCACGCCGACACCACGGGACGCAGTAGATTCGATCATGTATTTACGGCGGGGGATCCACGTGCAAGGCCGAGGGGAAACGTGCAGGTGCGACCAGACCAAGGAGTCGCGACACCCAAGGGGGGCTTAGCGCCATGAGCCAGGATTCCACCGCCGCTGTCGTCGCAGACGCGGGCCGGAAGCTCGCGGGGCGTCGCCGCAGGGAGATCGTCGCCGTGCTGCTGTTCAGCGGCGGGCCGATCTTCGAGAGTTCAATTCCGCTGTCCGTGTTCGGAATCGACCGGCAGGACGCGGGAGTTCCACGCTACCGACTGCTCGTGTGCGCCGGGGAGGACGGTCCGCTGCGGACCACCGGCGGACTCGAACTGACCGCGCCGTACGGGTTGGAGGCGATCGCCCGGGCAGGCACGGTCGTCGTGCCGGCCTGGCGCTCCATCACCTCGCCTCCGCCGCCGGAGGCGCTCGACGCGCTGCGCCTGGCGCACGAGGAGGGGGCCCGGATCGTCGGCCTGTGCACGGGAGCCTTCGTGCTCGCCGCCGCAGGGCTGCTGGACGGCCGGCCCGCGACGACGCACTGGATGTACGCGCCGACGCTGGCCAAGCGCTACCCGTCCGTCCACGTCGACCCGCGCGAGCTGTTCGTCGACGACGGCGACGTGCTGACGTCCGCGGGCACCGCGGCCGGAATCGACCTGTGCCTGCACATCGTGCGCACGGACCACGGCAGCGAGGCGGCCGGGGCCCTGGCCCGCCGGCTCGTCGTCCCGCCGCGCCGCACCGGCGGCCAGGAGCGGTACCTCGACCGGTCGCTGCCCGAGGAGATCGGCGCCGACCCGCTCGCCGAGGTCGTCGCCTGGGCGCTGGAGCACCTCCACGAGCAGTTCGACGTGGAGACGCTGGCCGCCCGCGCCTACATGAGCAGGCGCACCTTCGACCGGCGGTTCCGCTCGCTCACCGGCAGCGCGCCGCTCCAGTGGCTGATCACCCAGCGGGTGCTCCAGGCACAGCGGCTGCTGGAGACCTCCGACTACTCGGTCGACGAGGTCGCCGGACGCTGCGGCTTCCGTTCGCCGGTCGCCCTGCGCGGCCACTTCCGGCGGCAGCTGGGGTCCTCCCCGGCCGCCTACCGCTCCGCCTACCGCGCCCGCCGGCCCCAGGCCGACGTGTCCCCGGTGTCGGAGATGCAGGGCTCGCCGGTGCCGCACCAGCGGACCCCGCAGCCCCAGCGGGCCGCGGCGGCCCTGGCCGCCTCCGGCCCGAGCGTGACCGAGCTGTACGCCCCGAGCCGGGTGCTGCGCGAGCACGCGTAGCGTTCCCCGCACGGGCGAGGAGGTCCCCCGTACCGGTCGAGCACCGGTACGGGGGACCTTCGGCATAAGGTGGGGCGCATGAACGATCGCATGGTGTGGATCGACTGCGAGATGACCGGGCTCTCGCTGACGGACGACGCACTTATCGAGGTGGCCGCGCTGGTCACCGACTCGGAGCTCAACGTGCTCGGCGAAGGCGTGGACATCGTGATCCGCCCGCCGGACGCGGCCCTGGAGACCATGCCCGACGTGGTGCGCGAGATGCACACCGCCTCCGGCCTGCTCGACGAGCTGGCCGCAGGCACGACCCTCGCCGACGCCGAGGCGCAGGTCCTGGCGTACGTACGGGAACACGTGAAGGAGCCGCGCAAGGCTCCGCTGTGCGGAAACTCGGTCGGCACCGACCGCGGGTTCCTCTCGCGTGACATGCCCGCGCTGGAGGGCCACCTGCACTACCGGATCGTGGACGTGTCCTCGGTGAAGGAGCTCGCTCGCCGCTGGTACCCCCGCGCGTACTTCAACAGCCCGCCGAAGAACGGCAACCACCGGGCGCTCGCGGACATCAAGGAGTCCATCGCCGAGCTGCGCTACTACCGGGAGGCGGTCTTCGTGCCGCAGCCCGGACCCGACTCGGACACCGCCCGCACCATCGCCGCCAAGCACGTGGTGGCGGACGAGTAGACCCCCCGGAGGGGGGCGCGGGGGAAAGGTGGAGCGAGCACCCTCCAAAACCCTGTACCCTTTTCTTCGGCCGGTCGTTCTGCGACCGGACATGGTGGGTGTAGCTCAGTTGGTAGAGCACCTGGTTGTGGTCCAGGTGGCCGCGGGTTCAAGTCCCGTCACTCACCCTGCGGGAAGGCCCCGGTACGCGGAAGCGGACCGGGGCCTTCTGCGTTCCGCGGTCCGCGGTCCGCGCGCAGGGTTCCACGGCTCAGGACCACCACGGGCCGGGGCTTCCGGAGCGGGCGGGCCGCTGGCCGCCGCGTACGGGTACCGGGCCGCCTTCACCGTGTCGTGCGGGGCGGTCGCCGCGTCGGCCCTGCTGGGGCTGGCGGCGGTGGGGCGGGTCCGGTTCGGGCCGGCGGGCGCGGGCCTTACGGGGACGTCTTCATCTCGGACAGCCCCTTCGCCAGGTCTTCCGCGTTCATGATCGGGCCGACCTCCAGTTCCGCGTTGAACTGGAGGAAGAGGTCCTCCAGGAGCGGCGGCAGCTTCGCGCTGTCCTGGAGGTCGAAGACGATCCAGCAGGAGCGCACGCCCTCGTGGAGGCCGAAGTAGGCCGCCTCGGGCTTGACCTTGTCCATCAGGGTCTTGATCGCCTGCGGCAGGGACCCGCTCCTGATGCCCTCGTTGGTGGCGGCCGTGTCCATGTGGGCCCTGAGCATGACTCTCATGCGTGACTCCTTCCGTCACGGCCACCCTCCGCGCGGTACGGGGGCGCGGCAACATTTGCGCCCCCGTCCGGCGGAGCGGGGCGGCGGTCAGGCGGAGGGACCGCCCGCCACCTGGATGTGGAAGTTGAACTCCGAGTGCCCCAGGGCGCCCATCACGCGCAGCCACACCGGCAGCAGCATCTCGGTGCCGCGCGCGGTCTCGATGCCGCCGAGGTCGAGGACGGCGCGGTCCGGCCAGCCGAAGGAGCTCAGCAGGTCGTGGACGGTCTTCTTCGCGTCGGCGTCCTCGCCGGAGAGGAAGACGGTGTGCTCGCCCGGCACCCGGGCCGGGTCCACCATGATCTGGCAGTTCATGGTGTTGAGGGTCTTGACCACGCGCAGCCCCGGGAAGGTCCGCTGGATCAGCTCGCCGAGGCTGTCGTCGTTGGCCGGGTCCAGGACGGGCGGGAAGCCCTTGGAGAAGTCCAGCGGGTTGGCGATGTCGATCAGGATCTTGCCGTCCAGGTCGGCCGGGTCGGCCTCCCCCAGGGCGTCGACGCTGACCCGGCCGCCGGTGGCGTTGACCAGGACCTCGCCGGCCCGCGCGGCTTCCGGGAAGCCCGCGAGGCCGACCGACGGGTGGGCCGTCTGCCATTCGGCGTACTCGGCGCGGACGAGGGTGGACCCGGGGTCGCGGGTGCCGATGACCACCGCGTGGCCCAGGGAAGCCAGCCGGGCGGCGACCGTACGGCCGACGACGCCGGTGCCGAGAACTGCGTAACGCATGCGGATGTCCAATCAGGATCGGTTCTGCACGTGCCGAGCGCGGGATGCGGCCGCACGGGAACCGGCGTGTACCGGCCCCCAACTGGCGCGATCCGTACGGTATTCCACGGCACGGCGGAACGCCTCGGTCCAAGATCCCGGCGCCGTGGGCCGCCTCCGCGGCGGGCCGGCCCGGGCGGGCGCGTCAGGCGCCGCGGCGCTTGCGGCGGGCGCGCCGGCCGCGCGCGCCGCGCTCGCCGCCGCGGGCCCGGCCGTCCAACGCGATCCACACCCGCACCTCGGTCCCGCCGAGCACCGAGCGTCCGAGCCGTACGTCGCCGCCGGTGGATTCGGCGACCCGCCGCACGATGTCCAGGCCCAGCCCAGTCGAACCGTCCCGGGCTCCGTCGTTGCCGCGCCGCAGGGCCGCGTCCGGGTCGGCGATGCCGGGGCCGCCGTCCGAGACGAGGACGATGACGGCGTCCCCGGCGTCGTGCACGTCCACCGCGAAGGGGGTGCCCTCCGGGGTGTGCCGGAAGACGTTGCCGAGCATGGCGTCGAGCGCGGCCGCCAGCTCGGGCCGGGCCACCGGGATGCGCACGGTGCGGTCCACGCCCGCGAGCCGGACCTCGCGGCCCTCGTCCTCCGCCAGCGCCGACCAGAAGGCCATCCGGTCGCGGATCACCTCGGAGGCGTCGCAGCCGGCGGTGGCGGTGCTGGCGGGCGGGCGCTGTTCGCGGGCGGTGCGGATGATCGTGTCGACCTCCCGTTCCAGCTGCTCCACCGCCGCCCGGGTGTGCTCGGCGGCCGGGCCGTCCCCGAGGGAGGCCGCGTTGAGGCGGAGCACGGTCAGGGGCGTGCGCAGCCGGTGCGAGAGGTCTGCGGCGAGCTCCCGCTCGTTGGCGAGGAGTTCCACGACCTGGTCCGCCATCGAGTTGAACGCGACGGCCGCCGAGCGGAGTTCCTTGGGGCCGTCCTCGGGCACCCGGGCCCCGAGCTTGCCCTCCCCCAGCTGGTGCGCGGCGTCCGCGAGCCGTTCGGCGGGGCGCACCAGGCGGGCGCCGAGCCGGTCCGCGACGGCCACCGAGCCGATGACGAGGGCGAGTCCGACGCCGCCGAGGACCAGCCAGGCCGTGGTGACCCCGTTGCTGACCTCGCTCTCGGGGACGTAGATCTCGATGACCGCGATGTCCCCGGAGCCGAGGGCGATGGGCTGGAGCAGGGCAGAACCCCCGCCGGGGACGCGGGTGGTGGTCGCCCGGCCCAGGGAGCGGGTCTCGGCGACCGCGTGGGCCCCGGCGCGGCCCTCGCCGATGTCCACGGCGGCGGCGCCGCCCGTCGCGGGGACGTGCACGGCCATCCGTCCGGCGGCCCCCATCTCGGTGGACTCCACGGCCCGGCGCAGCTGCGCGGGGTCGGTGGTGATGGACAGGGTCGGCCCCATGGTGGCGGCCTGCCGCTCGGCGTTGGAGAAGGCCCGGTCGCTGGCCATCTCCCGCACCACCATCGCCAGCGGCACCGCGAAGGCCAGGACCACCATGGTCGTGACGGCGAGGCACACCTTGACCAGCGCCCACCTCACGGCGTCCACCTCACAGCGGGCCACCTCACAGCGGCGGCTCCAGCTTCACGCCGACCCCGCGCAGGGTGTGCAGGTAGCGGGGCCGGGCGGCGGTCTCGCCGAGTTTGCGGCGCAGCCAGGACAGGTGCACGTCTATGGTCTGGTCGTCGCCGTACGACTGCTGCCAGACCTCGGCGAGCAGCTCGCGCCGGGCCACGACCACCCCGGGCCGGCCGGCGAGGAAGGCCAGCAGGTCGAACTCCCGCCGGGTGAGGTCGAGTACCGCGCCGTCGAGCTCGGCCTGGCGGCGCAGCGGGTCGATGGCGAGCCCGCCGACGCGCAGTACGCGCGAGGGCGGTTCGGCGCCGGCGGCGGCGCGGGCGCGGCGCAGGACGGCGGCCATCCGGGCGGAGAGGTGCTCGACGGAGAAGGGTTTGGTCAGGTAGTCGTCGGCGCCGTCGTTGAGGAGCCGGACGATCTCGGCCTCGTCGTCGCGGGCGGTGGCGATGATGACCGGCACGTCGGTGATGCCGCGCAGCATCTTCAGGGCCTCGGACCCGTCGAGGTCGGGCAGCCCGAGGTCGAGGATGACCACGTCGAAGCGGTTGTGGGCGACTTCGCGCAGGGCCTCCAGGGCCGTGCCGACGCTCCGCACGGTGTGGGAGGCCTCGGTCAGGTGCCGGATGAGGGCGGAACGTACGAACTGGTCGTCCTCGACCACGAGCACACTAGCCATGGGCGCACCGTAGTCCATCCGGGGGACCCGGGGAGGTGCCGGGACGGGTCTGTGACGTGTGGTGCAGTATGTGCCCTGATGCGACGAGGACCTGTACATGCCATGGCCTGGGTGCTGGCGACCGCGGCCGCCGTGACCCTGTCGTGGTGGGGTGTGCACACGGTCATGTCCGGGACGGCCTACGATCCCCCGCGCGCGGTGCCGTTGACGGCCAGGGCGCCGGACGCGGCGCCGCCGTCCTCCTCCACCCGGGGGCCGGATCCGGCACCTACGCCGTCGGTCTCCCCCTCCGCGTCCCCGTCGGCCCCGGCGTCCGCGACGCCCCAGGCCGGGTCCGCTCCCTCCCCTCCGGCGAGGTCGAAACAGGCGCCGGCGCCCGGCCGGAGCCCGTACCCGGAGGGCGGCCAGGGCGGCGGGTCCGGGACGGTGAAGAGCTACTCGGTGTCGGGCGGCCGGGTCGTCTTCGACCTCGGGACCTCCTCGGCCGGGCTGGTCTCGGCGACCCCGGAGGCGGGCTGGCGGATGCAGGTGTGGAAGCAGGACTTCTGGATCCGGGTCACCTTCACCCAGGGCAGCCGTGAGGTGTCGGTGTTCTGCACCTGGCACGACCACCCGCCGGTGGTGGAGACCGTCGACCCGTGAGGCCCTGACCGGTCAGCGGAAGACCGAGGGCGGCGGCTGCGGGGAGGGAACGGCCGAGGCGTCCTCCACGGGGGCGGCGCCGCCCGTGAAGTCGGCCAGGGCGCGGCCGTGTTCGACGCGGCCGGGGTGCGGGTCGCTCGCCACGCGGCGGGTGAACTCCGCCACGGGCAGCTCCCGGTCGGAGGCCACGAGCACCGCATTGCCGAAACGTTTCCCCCGCCAGACGACGGGATCCGCCGCCAATGCCAGCTCCGCGAACCGCGAGGCGGCCGTGGCGACCTGGCCCCGCAGGTGCGCCAGCGGCGGGCCGTCCGCCAGGTTGGCCACGTACCACCCGGTGGGCGAGAGCGCCCGGCGCACGTCGTCCAGGAACTCCCCGCTGGTCAGGTGGGCCGGGGTGCGGGCCCCGCTGAACACGTCCGCTATGACCAGGTCCGCCCAGCCGTCCGGCACCTTCGCGAGCCCCGCCCGCGCGTCCACGGCCCGTACGCGGATCCGCGCCTGGGGGTCCAGCGGCAGGTGTTCCCGCACGAAGGCCACCAGGGCCCCGTCCACCTCCACCACCTGCTGCGTGGAGCGGGGGCGCGCGGCGGCCGTGTAGCGGGCCAGGGTGAAGGCGCCGCCGCCCAGGTGCACCACGTTCAGGGGCTGCCGGGCGGGCGCGATCAGGTCTATCAGGTGGCCGATCCGGCGCTGGTAGGCGAAGTCCAGGTACCCGGGGTCGTCGAGGTCCACGTGGGACTGCGGGGCGCCGTCGATCAGCAGGGTCCAGGCACGGGAGCGCTCGCGGTCCGGCGCCAGCTCGGCCAGACCGCCGCCCACCTGCCCCGCGACCGGTCCGGCGGCCGGTATCGCGCCGCCCCTGTCGCCCCTGCTGCCCTTGCCCTTGCCTTTGCCTGCCACGCCACCATTATGGCTGGTCAGCGCCTCAGCGGCAGTTGTCGGCCGCCTCGATGAGCCGGGCCGCCTCGCCCAGCGCGGCGCGCAGCACCTCGGGGTCGGTGACCGGCCCCACGGCGTCGGGGGGCAGCAGCCAGCCCGTGTCGCCCGAGGTGGGCGAGGCGGCGTCGCCGAAACGCATGCCGCGCCCGTTGGTCTGCGTACAGGCGCTGCCGGGCAGGTCCCAGGCGTCGGCGGTGCCGGGCGGGACGAGGAAGCCGAGGGTGTCGCCGGAGCCGTCGTGCAGGACCGGGCCGACCCCGGGGGCGGCCCGGCCCGCGCCGCGGCGGATGATGTCCACCGCCTCCAGGCCCTGGCGGGTGGGCACGGTCACCAGGTCCGGGGCCGTGGAGGTCGCGCCGGTTCCGGGCGCGGTGTTCGTTCCGATGCTGTCCATGCCGGCCTCCACCAAGGGGAACCCCTCCTCGATCCGTATCCGCATGGGTTCAACGCACGAAAGCGTCAACGGGTGCGGCGGCAAGACGCCGCAAAGGATGGCAGTTCATGGCGGATCGCGGGTGAGATATCCGTTTTGTAGCCAAACACCGCATGGAGCACCCGCCGCTGGCGGTACGTTCATGCGCGCCGGAGCCCTGACTCCGGAGCGAGATCGACAGGGATCGGCAGGGGTCCTGCGGGACACCTGGGATTGTCCAGAGAGGCACACGTCCATGGCGGCGTCCCCCCACTCACCCAACTCCTCCTTCCGCCGGCTGCGCGGGCAGCACTCCCCCGCCGAGTTCGCGGCCATGGTCCGCCGCGCGGCCCGGGAGATCGGCGAAACGGTTTCCTGCGACGCCCGCTACATCGGCCGGGTCGAGTCGGGCGAGATCCGCTGCCCCAACTACGCCTACGAGCGGGTCTTCCTCCAGATGTTCCCCGGCCGCACCCTGGCCGACCTCGGCTTCTCCCCGCGCGAGGCGGTGCGCGGCAGGGGGGCGCAGCGCGCACTGCCGACGCCGCCGGTCTTCACCCACCTCGTCCAGCGTTCCAAGGAGAGCGACGTGCTGCGCCGCGCGTTCATGACGGGCGGCTCCGCGACCGTGGCGGCCGCGACGCTCAGCCTCACCCTGCTCGGCGACGGCCGCAGGATCCCCTCCCGCGCCGGGGAGGCCGAGGCCGCCGCGGTCGAGGACGCGGTGCGCCAGATCCGGCTGCTGGACGACCGGCACGGCGCCGACACCCTCTACCGGCGGGCCGCGCAGCCCCTGAAGACCGCGTACGCGCTGCTCGACGCGGGGGCCACCCGGCAGTCCACCGAGGACCGGCTGCATGCGGGGGCCGGGGAGCTGGCCGTCTCGGTGGGCTGGCTGGCGCACGACTCGGCCCGCTTCGAGGACGCCCGCTCGCACTACGCGGAGGCCCTGGCCACCGCCCGGGTCTCGGGCAACGCGGCCCTGGAGGCACACGCCTTCAGCAACATGGCCTTCCTGGCCCGGGACCGCGGCCGCCACCGCGAGTCGGTACGGGCCGCCCAGGCGGGCAGGCGCGCGGCCCGCTCGCTGGGCTCGCCCCGGCTGCTGGCGCTGCTGGCGCTGCGCGAGGCGGGCGGCTGGGCGGGGCTCGGGGACCGCAGGGCCTGCGAGGAGTCCCTGGCCCGGGCGCACGCGGACTTCGCGCGCGGAGAATCGGCCGCCGACCCGGAGTGGATGTCCTTCTTCGGCGAGGCGGAGCTGGAGTCGCTGGAGTCCCGCTGCTGGGCCGCCCTCGGGGAGCACGCCCGCGCGGCCCGGCACGCCCGGCGCGCGGCCGACCTCCAGGACCCGCACTTCGCGCGGAACGTCGCCCTCTACACGGCGGAGCTCGCCGACGACCTGGCCCGGGCGGGCGCGCCCGACGAGGCGGCCTGGGCGGGCGGCCGGGTGCTGGACCTGCTGGCCGAGGTCCGCTCGACCCGGATCCGCTCGATGCTGGCGGGCACGGCCCGCACCCTGGTCCCGCACCAGCGCTCCCCGCGCGTCGGCGCCTTCCTGACCCGGCACGCCGAGGCCTGACGCTCCGCGGGCGGCCCGGATCGCCGGCTGCGGGCCGGGTCGGCACGGGCGGGGCGCTCCCCGGGGAGGCGTGCCCTTCGGCTGCGGGTCCGCTGTGGCCGGTCGCGCGGTTCCCCGCGCCCCTGGCGGGGCACGTCCCGGGCGGCGTCAGGCGTACGCCCCCGGCGGGGCGGGTCCCGGTCAGGAACCGACGTACTCGAAGACCCCGCCGTCCGGGTGGCGCAGTACGGCACGGCGTCCGTTGGGGGTGTCGGCGGGCGCGGCGATCACCTCGGCCCCGGCCCCGGCGGCCTCCGCCACCGCGGCGTCCAGGTCGGCCACGGTCAGCGTGGCCGCCACGGCGGCGAACCGCCCGGCGACCTCGTCGGGTCCGCTGAACAGCAGGAACGGCCCGGTGCTCGCCAGCTCCAGGCCGGCGAAGGCGAACCGGGCGACCGGCTCGCCCGTGAGCTTCGCGTAGAAGGTCACGGCGTCTTCGAGGTCTGCCACGCGCCGCCGCAGCACCACAGAGGAGATCGTCATACCGATATCATCCCAACCCGGCCCGGCCGCAGCGGAGTTGGGGTCAGCCCTCCAGGTGGCCCGTGTCGTTCCAGCGCTCCAGCGCCGGGGCGCCGTAGGCCCAGCCCAGGACCGACAGCGAGGTGGGGTCCAGACGGATGCGGGCGCCGAAGGAGGCCTCGAAGCCGAGCCAGCGGGCGGCCAGGGTGCGCAGGATGTGGCCGTGGGCGAAGACGAGGACGTCGCGCTCCGCCGCGCGGGCCCAGGCGACGACCTCGTCGGCGCGCGCCGAGACGTCGGCGACGGACTCGCCGCCGGGGACCCCGTCGCGCCAGATCAGCCAGCCCGGCCGGACCGCCTGGATCTCGGCCGGGGTCATGCCCTCGTAGTCGCCGTAGTCCCACTCCATGAGGGTGTCCCAGGGGTCGGCCAGGGCCCCGAAGCCGGCCAGGTCGCAGCTCTCGCTCGCGCGGACCAGCGGGCTGGTGCGCACCTCCAGGCCGCGCAGGCCCGCCCAGGGTTCGCGGGCCAGGCGTTCGCCGAGCCGCTTCGCCCCCAGCCTGCCCTCCTCCAGCAGCGGCACGTCCGTGCGTCCCGTGTGCTTGCCGAGCAGGGACCATGCCGTCTGGCCGTGGCGGGCCAGCAGGATGCGGGGGGCCATCTGTGTTTCTCCCGGTCCGTGGGGGTTCACCGTCCGTCCATCATCGCCGACGTGGACGGGAGGCGTTCCGGCCGGGCCGCGGGGCGGGGGACCGGACCGTTTCCGCCGTATGACCACGATTGTCAGTGGCGGATGGGACACTTCCGCCCGTGAGCTCCTACCCGCCCGACGGCCCGCCCCAGACGACACTGCGGCAGCGGCTCGCCGACCTGCGCGGCCCCGCCGTGCCGCCCCGCCCGCTCGACGCGCGGGCGCTCGCCGCCCTCGCCGCCAACCCCGGCTGCGGCAGACGGGCCCTGCTCGACGGCGCCGGGGTGGACAAGACCGCGCTCGCGGCCGCGCTGGGCTCCCCCGCCGCCTTCGGGCAGTCGCAGTTCGCGATCGTCCGCGGCAACTCCTTCGAGGCCCGGGTCAAGGGCGACGGCGGAGCGGAACTGCTGCGGCTGACGCACGCCCGCCTGGGCGGCGGGGCCGAGCCGCCCGGGCCTGACTCCCGGGTGCCGGACCTGACCGCCGCCGGGCCGGAGGGGCGTGCCGCGCGGACGGCGCTGGCCCTGCGGGAGGCCACCGCCGCGCGGACGTGGACGCTGCTGGACCATCCGATGCTGGCCCTGGAGGTGGCGGGCACCCCCGCTTATCTGGAGCCCGACGCCGTCGTGGTGCATCCCGACGGCCGCTGGACCGTGGTGGAGATCAAATCGTTCCCGATGATCGACGGGGCCGCCGACGCCGCGAAGGTGGGGGCCGCCGCGCGGCAGGCCGCCGTGTACGTGCTGGCCCTGGAGCAGACCGCCGGCAAGCTGGAGGGCGCCGAAGTCGGCCACCAGGTGCTGCTCGTCTGCCCGAAGGACTTCTCCAACCTGCCCACCGCCGCACTCGTGGACGTACGCCGGGAGCGGTCGGTGACCCGCCGCCAGCTGGAACGGCTGACCCGGGTGGAGGAGCTGGCCGAGGGGCTGCCCCAGGGGCTGTGCTTCGACCCCGCCCGGCCCGCCGCCGAGCTGACCGAGGCCGTCTCGGCGGTCTCCGCCGCCTACGCCCCCGAGTGCCTCGCCGCCTGCGAGCTGGCCTTCCACTGCCGGGAGCGGGCCCGCGAAGCCGGGGAGCCGGCCGCGCTGGGCCGTTCCGTTCGGGGCGAGCTGGGCGGCCTGACCACCGTCGAGGCCGCCCTCGCCGCGGCCGCCGGAGCCGACCCCGGCTCCGGCTCCGGTGACGACCCCACCGCGGCCGCGCTGCGCCAGGCGGCCCGGCTGCGCGCCGAGGCGCTGGCGGCGGCCGCCGCCCGACCCCCGTACCAGGCCCCGGAGAACCCCGAATGCCCCTGCTGAGCACCCTGGCCCGGCTGGAGGCGGTCCGCGCGGGCCGCGCCCAGCCGCTCGCGACCGTGCGGCACCGCCACCTGAGCGCGGAGCCGCTGGTCTTCGTACCGCTGACCACCGCCGGTGAGGCGGGGGCCCCGCTCGGCGCGATGCTGGGCACCGACCGGCACGAGCCGCGGATCTTCGTCATACCCCAGCCGCGCGACCGGGACCTGCGCTGGCGGTTCCTGGCCGACCTGGCCGTGCACGTGATGGCGTACGTGGACTCCTACGCGGACGTCGTCGAGCCGGCCGAGCGCACCGAGACCGACCCGGAGACCGGCAAGAAGGTCAAGGTCGAGGCCGAACTGTGCGTGGACGCGCCGCAGATCATCGTGCCGAGCCTGGCGGGCATCGAGTACGTGCGCCTGCTGGGCCGCTCCATGCGGTTCCGCCGGACCGCCGAGGAGGACCCGGAGAACCCGTACCCGGCGCCCACCCAGGTGCCGCTGCTGGGCCGCTGGTTCACGCACCTCGCCGAACGCTCCCGGGTCCCCGGCTCCTCGATGCTGCTGTCGGCCACCGAGCTGCTGGGCAGGCACTGGGCCACGGGCCAGAGCACCCTGGAGGACCAGCACCTCGGGGCGCTGCTCGGCTGGATCGACCCGCCGGAGGGCGCCTCCGGCGCCGAGTACGCGCTGCGCGTGGAGCTCGCGCGGGACGCGGACGGCCAGCTGGCGGTCCCGCCGGCCGGCCCGGCCACCGACCCGGCCTTCGACAACAAGCTGCTGGCGCCGGCGATCGCGAAGTTCGACGCGGCACGGGCGGCCGGCGAGTCCCAGGGCCGTCAGGCGGACACGGACGGCGCCCGCCTCGCCGAGCGGGCGGTCCGGCGGCTGGTCCTCGGCCAGATGGAGACCGCCTGGTGGCAGACCTGGGCGGCGGTCGACCTGATGCGCGCCCTGCCGCCGGGTGAGCGGACCGAGGAGCGCTGGACCCGCGACCGCTGGTCCTTCACCGGGCACCGCGACCGGGTCCGGGCGGGCGAGCCGCCGCAGCCGCGGCGCGACGACGCGGTGACGGCGGCCCAGAAGCTGGCCACGCGGGAGACCGAGCAGGTGCGGCTCGACGCGCAGGAGGCGCTGGACGACCCGCTCGTCATGGCGGGCCGGCGGTTCGCGGGCGAGGCCTTCGCCGGCGAGGTCACCGAGGTGCTGATGGAGTGGACGGAGGGCAAGCGCCCCCGGCCGCGCCCGCTGGTCACGGTGGCCACCGAGGACCTGCCGCAGCTCGCGGACGGGGGCGGCGGGAAGGTGTTCCGCTCGCTCGACGGGAGGCAGCAGGCCTTCGAGTTCGTGCGGTACGAGGAGGACGGACAGCTGGTGCTGCGCGTGCTCGACAAGATGGGCGCGGGCCGGGAACCGGTGGCGGGCTCGGTGCCGGAGAAGGGCGACCGGGACTGCTGGACCCTCTTCGAGCACGACGCGCGCGGCGGGCCGAAGCTGCCCGACCCGGAGCACACCCCGTGGACGCACGGCGGCCCGCCGGGCTCCGCGACCGCCCCCGCCCTGGACTCCGTGACCGACGAGGACCTCCTTTGACCACCGCCTTCGACCCGGGCGCGGCCGCCGACCGGGCCACCGCCGCCATCCTCCACGACACCCTGCACGGCACCGAGCGGGGCGTGGTGGTGGACTCCCCGCCGGGCGCCGGCAAGTCGACGCTCGTGGTGCGGGCGGCCCGGGAGCTGGCCGCCGCCGGCCGCCGGCTGATGGTGGTCGCGCAGACCAACGCGCAGGTCGACGACCTGGTGCTGCGGCTCGCCGAGAAGGATCCCGGGCTGAAGGTGGGCCGGCTGCACAGCAGCGACGGCGACGCCTACGACCCGGCGCTGCGCGGACTCCCCTCGGTCACCCTGTCCGCCAAGCCGGCGGACCTGGCGGAGCTGCCGGTCACCATCTCCACGGCCGCCAAGTGGGCGTACGTGAAGACCGACGCGCCGTGGGAGCACGCGATCGTCGACGAGGCGTACCAGATGCGCTCGGACGCGCTGCTGGCCGTGGCCGGGCTGTTCGAGCGGGCGCTGTTCGTGGGCGACCCGGGGCAGCTGGACCCGTTCAGCGTGGTCGGCTCGGAGCAGTGGGCCGGGCTGTCGTACGACCCTTCGGCGTCGGCGGTCTCCACCCTCCTCGCGCACAACCCGCAACTCCCGCAGCACCGGCTGCCGGTGTCGTGGCGGCTCCCGGCGACGGCCGCGCCGCTGGTCTCGCGCGCCTTCTACCCCTACTCGCGGTTCCGCAGCGGCACCGGCCCCGGCGAGCGCCGTCTCGCGTACGGGGTCGCGGGCGACGGCTCGGGCCCGGACCGGGTGCTGGACGAGGCCGCCGCGTCGGGCTGGGGGCTGCTGGAGCTGCCCGCGCGGCACACTCCGCGCACGGACCCGGAGGCGGTGGGGGCGGTGGCCCTGGTGGTGCGCCGGGCGCTGGACCGGGGCGCGGTGACCTCCGACGAGCGCTCCCCGGCCCCCACGCCCCTGACCCCGGACCGCATCGCCGTCGGCACCGCCCACCGCGACCAGGCGGCGGCCGTCCGCACGGCGCTGGCCGCGCTGGGCGTCACCGGTGTGACGGTGGACACGGCGAACCGGCTCCAGGGCCGCGAGTACGACCTCACGGTGGTCCTGCACCCCCTGTCGGGCCGCCCGGACGCGACGGCGTTCCACCTGGAGACGGGCCGTCTGTGCGTGCTGGCCTCCCGGCACCGGCACGCCTGCGTGGTGGTGGCCCGGGCGGGAATAGCGGAGCTGCTGGACGACCACCCGTCGACGGAGCCGGTCCAGCTGGGCGTGACGGTGAAGTTCCCGGATGGCTGGGAGGCGAACCACTCGGTCCTGGCCCACCTCGCCGAACACCGCGTCCCCTGGCGGCCGTAGCGGTGTGCCGAAGCACCACCCCACCCGCCGGACGGAGTCCGGCACGCCGCCGCAGGCGGCCGATGGACACAGCCCGGAGCGGAAATCGGGGTGCCCCGGGCGGGCGGGCCGTGCGAGGATCCAGTCCGATCTTCGAGGGGGCTGGGCCGCATGGGACTTGACTACAGCTACCAGATCTACCTGCCCGTGCGGAACGTCGGCCGGGCGCTGTCCGAGCTTGCCCGCCTGGCGCCGCCCGACCGTACGGTGTCGCCGCTCACGGTCACCCTGCCCGGCGGTGAGCAGGTCGCCGTGCCGTTCACGTCCGGCTTCAAGAGCGAGCCGGTCGACTGCTCCGCGGGCGGGCCGCTCGACCTCGACACCTCGATCATGTTCGGTGCCGACGACGCGCTGCGCGCCTACGCCGACAGCCACGCTTTCGTGCCCGACCGACTCGGGAGGGTCGCGGTCGGGTACGTCTACCTCATGGGCTGCTTCGAGTCCCCGCTCCACCCCCGCCACGCCCTGCTGGACTTCACCGCGGCCACCTCCGAGATGAGCCGGCTGTTCGAACGCTCGGCGAGCGTCAGGGAAGTGTTCACCGGCCTCACCGCCGCCTCCGGCGGCGTGTGCTGCCTGCTCGACACCGAGAGCGAGACCTCACGGGTGTGCTGGCTGAACGGCCGGCCGGTCGACCAGTCGGCTCCAGGTCCGCATTCCGAGGGCTTCCGCGAGTTCGCGCAGACCTGGGCCGGCTGAGGACCGGCCGCCCGGGCCGGCTACTGCTCCCCGAACAGCATCCACTTGTCCACGGTCTCCAGCGGGGCGAAGCCGGCCCGGGCGTAGACCCCGTGCGCGTCGGCGGTGGCCAGCATGATGCGGCGCAGGCCGTACGGGGCCAGGTGGGCCTTCACCGCCTCGACGAGGGCGCCGCCGAGGCCCTTGCCGCGCGCGCCGGGGTCGACGTACACGTCGCAGAGCCAGGCGAAGGTGGCCAGGTCGCTGACGATCCGCGCGTAGCCGAGCTGGGCGCCCGAAGCGCTGTCGTACGCGCCGAAGTTCAGCGACGAAGCGACGGCCCGGTCGTGGCTCTCGCGGCTGCGCCCGAGGGCCCAGTAGGCGTCCTGCGACAGCCAGCGGTGGACCCGCTCGTTGTCGAGCCGGTCGGGGTCCGTGGAGATCTCGTAGCCGTCCATCGGGCCATCCAACAGCGTCCACCGCGGCCGGGCCAGCGGATATCAGCCGGAGCGGCCGCCGCCCCGGCCGGGCGGCGGATCGGTGCGTGCGGCGCGCGTACGGGCGCGCGTACGGGGGCGGCCGCGGCCCCTAGCCGGTGTGGTCCTTGCGGGCGATGCCGAAGTGGCGGCGGAGGGTCTCGCCTGCGTCGGCGAGGGCGTGCAGCTGCTGGGGGGTGAGTACGTCGATCAGGTGCCGCCGTACGGATTCCACGTGCAGCGGGGCCGCCGCGGTGATGGTGTCCACCCCCTGGCCGGTGAGCACCACCTCGGCGCCGCGGCCGTCGCCGGCGACCTCCTCGCGGCGGACGAGGCCGCGCTGCTGCATCCGGCTGATCTGGTGGGAGAGGCGGCTGCGCGACCACTGCATCAGCATGGCGAGGGCGCTGATCCGCATGCGGTGGCCTTCGGTCGAGCCGAGCGCCGACAGGACGTCGTAGTCGGCTTCGGAGAGCGCGCTGTCCAGGGTGAGGTCACGCGCGATCTCCGCGTCGACGAGGGGGAACATCCGGCGCCACGCGTACCAGGCGTGCTGCTCGGACTCGGTGAGCCAGCGGGGGTGGGCCGGCTCGGGCGCGTCGGTCATGAGGGAACCCTACCCAGTTCAGTGACACATCAACAATGTAGTTGACATATCACACGCCACCGATTTCCCTAGGTGACACGTCAACAACCAGACTACGATCCGCACACCGCACCCGACCCGAACGGGAGTTCACGCCATGACCCGCCTGCTCGTCATCTCCGCCGCCACCCGCCCCACCTCCTCCGGACGCCCCGTCGCCGAGTGGGTCGCCGGCCAGGCCCGCGACCACGGCGCCTTCGAGGTCACCCCGGTGGACCTCGCGGAGCTCGCCCTCCCCTTCCTGGACGAGCCGGAGTACGCCTCCACCGGCAACTACGCCCACCAGCACACCCGCGACTGGAGCGCGCTCGTCGACTCCGCCGACGCGGTCGTGTTCGTCCTGCCGATGTACAACGGCGGTTTCACCGCCCCGTTCAAGAACGCCGTCGACTTCCTCTACCGCGAGTGGCAGGACAAGCCGGTCGGCCTGGTCAGCTACAGCGCCGGCGGCTCCGGCGGCGCCCCGGCCGCCCGGATGCTGCTGCCGGTGCTCACCCAGCTCGGCATGCTGCCCGCCGAGCGCTCGGTGGCGATCGCGGGCATCAACGGCCTCGTCGGGGACGGGGGCTTCGAGGCGCCCGAGGGTCTGGCCGGCGAGCTGGCGGGCGTACTGGACGACGTCGCGGCGCTGGTGAAGGAGCCCGTCGCGGCCTGACGGCCCGCACCCTTGCGCGACGCTGGACAATGGAGGGTGGCCCAGGATCCGGAGCGCAGGAGGACACGCATGGCAGAGCCCGAGCGGACCGAGCGGAGGCAGCGGCCGGCGCCGCTGCTCTTCGAGCCCTCGGAGGCCGCCACGGACCCGGAGCACTTCTTCGACCTGGAGTCGATCGAGGACCCGCGCGAGCTGCTGGCCCGGGCCACCGAACTGACGCTGGCGTTCCGGGCCGCACAGGACCGGGCGGTGGAGTTCCAGGCCCTGGCGGCGGCCCAGCTGGCGGACCCCCGGCGCTTCGACCGGCTCCCGCCGGAGGCCATCGCGGCGATCGCGGAGTGGACCGAGGACTATGCCCGCAAGATGATCGAGTTCGGCGAGGACCTCCAGCGCGGCACCACCCCCGACACGGTCTGACCGGCCCCGGCCGGCAGCACAGGGCGGGCGGAACCCGGGGGAACGCCGGAGCGCAGTGGCATATGCGCGGCGCAACATACCCCAGGACCGCCCGCCCTGTCCCGGTTTTCGGTAACTCCGCGGAACTGACGCACTACGCCGGGTACACCTGGCATATGACGACCCTGACGACGGCCGCCGGCTGCCCCGCCCTCGACGACCCCGACGCACGCACCGCGCCCGCGACCCAGGTCACCGCACAGGGCGCCGCCTGGCTGGCCTCCGCTTCGGCGCACCCGCAGGAGACCCTCGCGGCCTGGGAGGCGCGGCCCGCCTCGCCCGCCGTGCTGCCCTGCGGGACCGCGTTCGACGTCGTCAACGTTCCGCTCGTGCTCGGGCGGCGGATGCTCGACCTGCTCTGGGAGCGGGGGCCCGGCTCGGGGCCGGCCGCCGTCCACCGCGGCCGGATGCTGCTCTTCGCCGCCCCCGGCACCGCCCAGCGGCTCCCGGCGCTGCTCGCGTGGGAGGAGTGGGGTCCGGCCGCCCCGGCCCCGCTGTGCCACGGCCACGGGGACGCCGTCACCGTGCCGCCGCTGGCCGCCGCACCGGGCCCGTCGCGGTGGCTGGTGGCCCCGGACACCCGGCGGCCCTGGCTCCCGGGGCCGGACTCCCTGCTCTGGGCGTTCCTGCACGCGGCCCGCGGCCCGGTATCGATTTTTGGTTCGGCCGAAACGGATGCTAATGTCTACGACGTCAGCAGGCGCCGCTAGCTCAGTTGGTTAGAGCAGCTGACTCTTAATCAGCGGGTCCGGGGTTCGAGTCCCTGGCGGCGCACAGACGGAAGAAAGCCCCCGCTCTTCGGAGCGGGGGCTTTCTTCGTACGTCTCCCCCTGGCCGGAAACCGCCCCTCAGGTCGTGATCTTCACCGTGTAGGCGCCCGACTGGGTCCGGTCCGCCACCTCGATCGTGATCCGCTCCCCCGGCACCGTGAAGGTCTCCCCGACCTCCAGCGGCGCGTCCGCCAGCGGCGGGTACACCGAGCGGTCCCAGCAGGCCTCCGTACGGGGGTGGCCGTCGAGCACCTCGATCGGCCCGCCGCCCGAGGCCGCCTCGTTGCGGACCCGGTAGACCAGGACCCCCTCCGTGCAGGTGTCCCCGTCGTTGCCGGCGGAGCCCCGCGCCTCGACCGCGATCGCGCTGCCGGGGCCCGTACGGATCACCGCGAGCCGGGTGCCGCCCGTGCCGCCCGGGGGCGGGGCCTGCGACAGCGGCTGGAGGGTGTGCAGCGAGGCGCCGGACCGTACGCAGTCCACCTGGGCGGGGTCCAGCCAGCCCAGCTTCCACTTGTGCCAGGCGAACAGGTCCGGGGACATCCCGAACTGGCTGCCCATGACGTCCCAGTCGCCGACGTAGGTGTCCCAGTCGCCCTTGCCGTCCGTCGGGCGGTGGTAGAGGTCGGGCAGGTCGAAGACGTGCCCGGTCTCGTGCGCCAGCACGTTGCGGTCCGGCGGGTGCTGCTCGAAGACGGTCACGATCCGCCGCAGCTCGGCGCCGTCCGCCACGATCGGGCGGTCGAAGTTGACGACCTTGGTGGCGTCGGAGTCCACGCCGGGGGCGCCCGGATCGGCGACGAAGTACACGACGTCGTACGCGCTGAAGTCCACCAGCGGATCGGCGGCCGCGACCGCGTCCCGCAGGTAGGCCGCCCGGTCCTCGGGGGCCCAGTCGCGCTGTATCCCGTACGCGGTCGCGGGCCGGGGCATCCGGATCCACCGCTCCTGCGGGTGCGGGACCAGCCGGAACCGCCCGTAGGAGGCCCGCTCGAAGAAGTCGCTGGTCGCCGGGAAGTAGTCGGCCGTCAGCTCCCGGGGCGTCACGGCGGCGCGGTGGCCGGGGAAGGAGAGGAAGACCATGACGGCGTGGAGGGTGCGCTCGGGCTTGGGGTAGGCGCCGTTCCAGGTGTCCACGCCGAGGGAGTGGTGGGCGGCCGTCCGCGTCAGCGCGCAGGGCCCCGCGGTGGCGGTGTCGGCCACCGCCGGCCCCGCGACGAGCGTCATGGAGGCGAGCGCCGTCATTGAGGTGAGCGCGGCCGCCGTACTTCGCATGCGGGAGCGTTCCACTCCCCCGGGTGTCTGCTCTCGCCGCACGTCGACCTCCCGGTGGTGGATTCGTCCCGTCCCATCCACCTTGAGGCGATTGTCTGACTAATGTCCTGTTCCGGTGCCCCACATGAGTGAGCGATGCGGCAAGCCGGTGACCCCCGGAGTTAACGCCCGGTGCTACAGAACGTCACGATCGATCACGTGAGGACAGCCGCCGTCACCAGGTGCTCACAGGTGTGCGCAAACGGTCGCCGGGCCGTTGTCCGACACCCCGTCAGCAGCTCCCCCCGAAGGCGTCAGCATGGCGACGGACCCGGCCCCGCACGGCGACGCCGCTGGATAGGGCCTCCCGGCAGCCTCTATGATCGGCACACTTTCCTGCGCGGACACTCACGAACACAGCGGGAGCGAACGGTGAGCGGAACCTCAGAGGAGACCGGTTCGGCGGCCGAGAGCACCCGACCGGCCCTTACGGAGCGTCACCCTGCAGTGCCTGTCGTGCCCGAACCCCGCGACTACCGCGCCGCCTTCGACGCGGCCCACCTCGCCATGGCCGTCGTCGGCCGGAGCGGCGAGGTGATCGCCGCCAACCGGGCCCTGGCCGCCCTGCTGGGCGCCGAGCCGCACGCCCTCGCCGGGCAGTGCGCCGCCGACCTGGTGGACCTGGCGGCGGAGGCCCGTACCTGGCAGGCCTACCAGGAGGTGCTGCGCGGCCGGCAGGCCCGGCTGCGGTGCACCCGCCGCCTCAAGCACCCCGACGGGCACTCGCTGTGGACCGAGGTCACCCTGGGCCCGGTGACCGGCACCCAGGACGTCCTGCTGTCCGTCGCCGACATCAGCGACCGGCGCGACCTCCAGGCCCGGCTGCGGCACCTCCAGATGCACGACCCGGTCACCCGGCTGCCCAACCGGGCGCTGTTCTTCGAGCGGCTCTCGGCCGCCCTGGAGGCCTCCGCCTACGGCACGGGCGGCACCGGCCGGATCGGCCTGTGCTATCTGGACCTCGACGGCTTCAAGGCGGTCAACGACACCCTGGGCCACCGCGTCGGCGACCGGCTGCTGACCGCCGTGGCGGCCCGGCTCACCCAGTGCGCCGACCAGTCCGGCTACGGCCGCTCGGGCGGGCACCTCGTCGCCCGGCTCGGCGGCGACGAGTTCGCGCTGCTGGTCGAGGACTCCACCGGCACCGAGCAGCTCGCGGAGCTGGCGCGCAGCGTACTGGCCGCCGTACAGGAGCCCTTCGACCTGGCCGGGCAGCGGCTGTCGGTGTCCGCGTCGATCGGCGTGGTCGAGCGGGACGCGGCCGGCACCTCCGCGACGGGTCTGATGCAGGCCGCGGACACCACGCTGTACTGGGCGAAGGCGGACGGCAAGGCCCGCTGGACCCTCTTCGACCCCGAGCGCAACGCGCACCGGATGACCCGGCAGGCCCTTTCATCCAGCCTGCGCCCGGCCGTGGAGCGCGGGGAGTTCGAGCTGGAGTACCAGCCGCTGGTGGATCTGGAGAGCGGGGTGGTGCGCGGGGTGGAGGCCCTGGTCCGCTGGAACCACCCCCAGTTCGGCATGCTGACGCCGAATCGGTTCATCGGGATCGCCGAGGAGGACGGCTCGATCGTGCAGCTGGGCCAGTGGGTGCTGCGCACGGCGTGCCGGCAGGCACGGCGCTGGCAGATCGAACAGCCCAGTGATTCGCCGGTGTTCGTCTCGGTGAACGTGGCGGTGCGCCAGGTGTGGGACTCGGACCTGGTGGGGGACGTCGCGGAGATCCTCGCCGAGACCGGCCTCGCCCCGCAGCTGCTCCAGCTGGAGCTGACGGAGTCCGCGGTGATGGGGTCGGCGGGCCGGCCCCTGCAGGCCCTCCAGGCGCTGAGCGACATGGGCGTGCGGATCGCCATCGACGACTTCGGGACCGGCTACTCGAACCTGGCCTACCTGAGCCGGCTCCCGGTGTCGGTGCTGAAG
Source organism: Streptomyces sp. NPDC033966 (assembly GCF_055575955.1). Classification (NCBI taxonomy): domain Bacteria; kingdom Bacillati; phylum Actinomycetota; class Actinomycetes; order Kitasatosporales; family Streptomycetaceae; genus Streptomyces; species Streptomyces sp. NPDC033966. The sequence goes on from NZ_JBVIRQ010000006.1 coordinate 398,362, forward strand.
CTGGACGGCTCCTTCGTCCGCGGCTTCCGCTACGAGGAGGGCACCCACCCGAACCCGGCGGACGAGACCATCGTGGAGGCCCTGGTGCAGCTGGCGCACCGGCTCGGCCTGACCGTCACCGCCGAGTGCGTGGAGACCGCCGGGCAGGCGGCCCGGCTGCGGCGGGTCGGCTGCGACACCGGGCAGGGCTGGCTGTACTCCCGCGCGGTGGCCCCGGAGCGGATCGCGGAGATGATCGCGCCGCCGCCGGGGGCCCGGTTCGCCACGGGGACCCCGCAGGCCTGAGCCCCGGACCGCGGGAACCGGAACCGCCCCGCCCCTCGGGAGGAGGGGCGGGGCGGTCCGGCGCTCGGCGCGGGGTGGGGGGAGATCAGCAGGCGCCGAGGTCCTTCCAGACACCCCATTCACCGGTGGTGCCGGGCACCTCGTTCTGCGTCCACCACTGGGCCCTGTACTTGCGGCCGTTGTGCGAGACCTCGTTGCCGGCGGTGTAGACCGTGCCCGCGACGTAGGCCGGGACGTTGCCGCAGCCTGTGGTCGGGGGCGTCGTCGGCGGCGTCGTGGGCGGAGTGGTGGGAGGCGTCGTCGGCGGGGTGGTCGGCGGCACGGTGGTCCCGCCGAGGGCGTCCGAGATCTGGTTCAGCAGCGTGGTGTTGTTGTCCAGGCCGAGCAGGGAGTACATCATCGCGCCGGCCAGGCCGCGCTGCTTGCCGTAGTCGACCCGGGCCTGGATCGACTTCTGGTTCAGGCCGGTGAAGAACTCGCCGTCCTTGTAGAAGTAGGAGGCCTTGGCCTGGTCGTCCCAGTAGGTCGTCGCCGGGTTGTCGACGATGCCGCCGAGCTCCTTGTAGTTGGCGATGCCGGCCTGCTGGCTGGTGGGCCGGGCGCCGGAGGCGCCGGTGGCGGGCTGGGCGAGGCCGCCCGCCGTACCGGCGGGGACGCCCTTCCAGCCGCGGTAGTAGAACTCGTAGCCCAGGGTCAGCTTGTTGGCGGGGAAGCCGCCGGTGATGCCGTAGGCGGGGTTGCCGTCGATCCAGGAGTCGATGGCGTTGTCGATGCTGTACTTCTGGGTGCCCGGGGCGATCGGGTCGGTCGGGTCGTCGGTGCCGGAGTACAGCGGGGACTGGTGGTACGTCGGCCCGTCGCCGTCCCAGGCGCCGTGCATGTCGTACGTCATGATGTTCGCGTAGTCGAGGTACGCGCCGATCTTGTCCGTCTCGATGTACTTGATCTTGTCCTGGCCGGCCGGGAGGGCCGAGGTCAGCAGGTACTTCTTGCCGCCGTTGGCCTGGCCGTAGGCGTCGAGCTGCTCGCGGAACTCCTTGAGCAGGAGGGTGAAGTTCTGCTTGTCCTCGGGGGCGTAGTGGTTGCCGAGGTGGCCGCCGGACGAGCCCGGGTACTCCCAGTCGATGTCGATGCCGTCGAAGATCCCGGCCGCCGCGCCGGGGCCGCCGTAGCCGTCGGCCTTGGGCAGGTTGCCCTTGATGTACTGGTCGATGCAGGAGGAGACCAGCTTCTTGCGGGAGGCGTCGGTCTTGGCCGCGTCGCTGAAGTACTTCGAGTACGTCCAGCCGCCGAGCGAGATGTTGATCTTCAGGTGGGGGTACTTGGCCTTCAGCTGCTTGAACTGGTTGAAGACGCCCACGATCGGCTGGTCCCACTTGTCGGCGACGCCGCTGACGCTGTCGGCCGCGCTGAAGGACTTCTGGTAATCGGCGTACGAGTCGCCCGCGCCGTCACCCGCGTTGGGGTTGTTGTCGTCGCCCGCCGCCTTGTTCGCCTCGAAACAGGTGAGGTCGGTGGGGTGGATGTTGCCGAACGAGTAGTTGATGACGTCCAGCTTCCCCGCTATGCCCCGGGTGTCGAGGTGCTTGGGGTAGAACGCGTTGCCGTACACGCTCCACTGGTCGTAATAGGCGATCCGGACGCCGCCGGCCGCGGCGGTGGTGGAGGCGTCGGCGGCCTGCGCGGTGCCGAGTCCCGCGAAGGTGGCCAGCGCTCCGGCTGCCAGCGCGGCCGTGGCGGCGGCCGCGATGAGGGGTTTACGGATGTGCATGAACTGCCTCCGTGGGGGTGGGAGGGGAGGGCATCAGCTGTAGGTGAGAGAAGTGATAGCGATCACCCGCCGCCCCAGTCAATGGTTTGGACCAAAGAAGGACTAGACCATTCAGCGCCCAAATGCCCTAGTCAGAGACCTGGGCGCACACGAAGAACCGCCCGCCACCCCGGGTGACGAGCGGTTTAAGGCTCCGTTAGGTCATGCTCCGGCAAGCTTTCGGCAACAAACCAGCCAAACGCCGTTCTTCGCGGATCCGGCCCCGCTCAGTTCACGGTCAAGGGCTCCGTCGGCATCCCGTACGCATTGGCAACGAGCCCGTAGGAGCGGATGCGGGCGGCTCCGCCGTGGGCGCTCGCGGTCAGCATCAGCTCGTCGGCGCCCGTCCGCGCCACCAGGGCGTCGAGCCCGGCGCGGACCTCGTCGGCGGTGCCGTGGACGATGTTGGACAACCAGCTGTCCACGAACTCCCGCTCCAGGGGCGAGAAGTCGTACGCCGCCGCCTCCTCGGGTGTCGGGACCAGCCCGGGCCGGCCGCTGCGGAGCCGGAGCATCGACAGCGCGCCGGTGAGCGCCTGCGCGCGGGCCTCGGCCCCGGTGTCGGCGGCCAGCGCCGACACCCCGATGAGGGCGTACGGGGCGTCCAGCACCGCGGAGGGGCGGAAGCTCTCGCGGTACAGCTCCAGCGCGGGCAGGGTGCCGGCCGCGGAGAAGTGGTGGGCGTACGCGAAGGGCAGGCCCAGCTCCCCCGCGAGCCGGGCGCTGAAGCCGGAGGAGCCCAGCAGCCAGAGCGGCGGGCGGGCGGCGGGCCCCTGCACCGGGCCGGGCACGGCGTGCACGCGGGAGTACGGGTGCCCGTCGGGGAAGTCGTCGTCGAGGAAGCGGGTCAGCTCCGCGAGCCGCCGGGGGAACTCGTCCGCCGCCTCGTCCAGCCGCCCGGGGCCGCGCAGCGCGGCCGCCGTCCGGGGGTCGGTGCCCGGTGCCCGGCCGAGCCCGAGGTCGATCCGGCCCGGGGCCAGGGCCTCCAGGGTGCCGAACTGCTCGGCCACGGCCAGCGGGGCGTGGTTGGGCAGCATCACCCCGCCCGAGCCGAGGCGGAGTCGGGAGGTGTACGCGGCGAGGTGCGCGAGGATCACGGCCGGGGAGGAGCTCGCGACCCCGGGCATGGAGTGGTGCTCGGCGACCCAGTGGCGGTGGTAGCCGCGGGACTCGGCCTGCCGGGCGATCTTCACGCTGGTGCGCAGGGACTCGTGGGCGGTGGAGCCGCTGCCGACGGTGACCAGGTCGAGCACCGACAGCGGCACGGGTGCCTCGCCGCGGGCGGTCCCGCGGATCGGGTCCTGGACCGGCCCCCCTTGCGGAGGGGCATCCTCCGGCTGCCCGCCCGTGCGCCGGCCCGTGTCCCCGGTGTCGCTCATCGTCGCTCCCGTCCCGTTCCGCTCGTGCGCCCGTGGCGCCCCGTACGCCTCGTACGGCGTTCGTACGAAGAAGTCGAACGGGATGTGCTCGCCGGGCATTCCCGGCAGACCGGGGCATGCCCATGCCTGTGGCATATGCCAGCCGAGTAGGCCCAGGCAGGGAGACTTGATTAAGCCATCAATCTCCTCAACACACGCTCCACGTGGGCCTCTTGATGGCTATCGTGGTAGAGCAAGCGGTAACAACCTGGTAGGGGGAAACCGTGGCGCTGAAGCCCGAGCCGACCGCGCCGTTCCACTCGGTGCAGTACGCCCTGCGCGTACTCGAAACGATCTCGCGGCACACCGGCGGTGTGACCGACGTGCAGATCGCGCGTGAAACCGGCCTGCCCGCGGTCCATCTCGCCCCGATGCTCCTCATGCTGCGGCGCGAGGGCTACGTGCTCCAGGTCTCCGACGGCGCCTACGCCATAGGGGACTCCCTCGTCCTGCTCGGCTCCGGCACGGACCGGCAGCAGGCCCTCCAGGAGAAGCTCCAGGACACCCTCGACAAACTGCGGGACTCGGTCGGCGCGGCCGTCTACATCAGCCGCTACGTGGACGGCGAGGTCCGTATCACCCAGTTCGCGGACAGCCCGCGCACGCCCAAGGTCCACGAGTGGGTCGACTTCCGCTCGGCGGCCCACGCCAGCGCGGTCGGCAAGTGCCTGCTGACCCAGCTCGACCTGAACGGGCGGCGCGACCACCTGTCCCGGCACAAGATCGCCCGCCTGACGTCGAAGACGATCGTGAACGAGCGGATCCTGTTCTCCAAGCTGGACGCCCAGCCGGCCACCGTCCCCGTCCTGGACCTCCAGGAGTACGCGGTGGGCACCGTCTGCGCGGCCGTCCCGATCACGGCCGGCGCCGCGGTGGGCTGTCTCGCCCTGTCCATGCCGGTCGAGCACGCCCACCGGCTGCGCGCCGCCGCCGACACCCTGAACCGCAAGGCCGCGCCGCTGCTGCTGTCGCTCACGCTCTGACGGCCCGCGCGGAACGCCCGGAGCGGGCGGGAGCGGGCGCCACGGCCCGGGCGGGAGGGCCCGGAAAACACTTCGGGCGGTTCCCGGTGAACCGGAAACCGCCCGAAGGACAGGTGCGCCGCCAGGGACTCGAACCCCGGACCCGCTGATTAAGAGTCAGCTGCTCTAACCAACTGAGCTAGCGGCGCCTGCTGACAGAGAAAATACTACCCGCTCCCCAGGGGTGCTCCAAACCATTACCGGGGCGCCGCCCGGCGTCCCCTCGGCGGCCCCATCAGCGGTCCAGCAGCTCCTTGCGGCCCTGCGCCTCGTACACGGACAGCAGCGCGGCCAGGTCCTCCCCGCCGAGCGGGCGGTAGGCGCCGCGGGTCCGGTGCCAGACCGGGCCCGGCCCGCGGAAGCCGGCCCTGCGCAGGGCCACCCGGTGGATCTTGTTCGTGGCCGTGACGGGCAGCTCGTCCAGGATCCGGACGTAGCGCGGGGCCATCTTCGTACCGAGGTCCGGCTGCGCCGCCAGGAAGGCGGCGAAGGCCTCCGGGTCGAAGGCGGCGCCCTCCCGCAGGGCCACGGCGGCCATCACCTGGTCCCCCGCCACCTCGTCCGGCACCGCGTACACGGCGACCGCGGCCGCCGCATCCCAGCGGGCCAGGACGTTCTCGATCACCGCGGCGGCCAGGTTCTCGCTGTCGACGCGCAGCCGGTCGTCGGTGCGGCCGGCGAAGTAGAGGAAGCCCTCGGGATCGCGGAAGAACAGGTCGCCGGTCCAGTACCAGCCTCCCCGGGTGCGGGCCGCCTCGGCGCCGGGGTTGCGCCAGTAGCCCTCGAAGAGGCTGCGGCCCCGGTTGACGAGCTCGCCGATGGCCTCCTCCCCGTTGAGCAGCCGGCCCCCCGCGTCCAGCCGTGCCGGCGGGCACTCGCGGCCCGTCTCCGGGTCGACGACGGCCAGGTCGTCCCCCGGGGCGGCCCGGCCCAGCGCGCCCGCCGGGGTGCCGGGGCCGCGCTGGACGGAGGCGCCGCCCTCCGTGGCCCCGTACCCCTCGACGAGCCGGACCCCGAAGCGGTCGGCGAAGCGGGCCGCGTCGACCGCGCCCGCCTCGGTGCCGAAGCCGAGGCGCAGCCGGTGCTCGCGGTCGTCGGGGCGGGGCTCGGTGGCCAGCAGGTACTGGACGGCCCGGCCGACGTAGGTGAAGTACGTCGCCCCGTAGGCCCGTACGTCGTCCAGGAAAGCGGAGGCCGAGAAGCGGCGGCGCAGCGCGACCGGGGCGCCGGCGGAGAGGGCGGGCAGCCAGTCGGCGATGACGGCGTTGCCGTGGAAGAGCGGCATGCAGATGTAGTGGACGTCGTCGGGGGTGACCGAGAGGTGCCGGGCGAGCGACCCCCCGGCGGCGGCGAGGCGGCCCTGGCTGCAGACGGCGGCCTTGGGGGCCCCGGTGGATCCGGAGGTGAAGTAGAGCAGCATTCGGGTGTCCGGCCGGGGGCCGCCGGGGCGGACGCGGGCCTCGCCGGGCTTCGCGGCGGCGTACGGGGCGAGCAGGGCCCCGTACTCCTCCGTGCCGGTGACGAGTATGCGTACGCCGGGCAGGTCGAGGCCGCGCAGCAGCGGCAGGTGGGCGGGCTCGGTGACCAGGAGGCGGCAGTCGGTGTGCAGGATGTCGCGGGCCAGCTCGGGGCCGCGCCGGGTGGGGTTGATCCCGGCGACGGCGGCCCCCGCGAGGGCCGCCGCGCCGAGCCAGAAGGGGAACTCGGGGATGTTGTCGAGCAGCACCCCCAGGTGCGGCTCCGCGCCCGGTGGCAGCAGGTCGGTGAGGAGCGCGGCGCGGGCGGCGGCCTCCCGTGCGGTCCGGTGGCGGCTGAGGACGGTGGGCCCGGCGCTGTCGGCCGCGCCGGCCCCGTACATCAGCCCCGGCCGGTGGTCGCCCCACTGGCGGGTGATGAGCTCCGCGACGGTCTCGGCGGCATCGGGTGCTGTCGTGGTCCGCATGCCGCCGGAGGTTAGCTGACGTTCCGTCAGAACTGAACGTCGGAGCAGGCGTAGAAGGCCATCGGGGTGTCGTTGACGGTCCAGACGGCCAGGATCATGTGCCGCCCCGTCTTGCCGGCCGGCATGGAGCCGCGGTGGACGGTGGTCATGTCCGGGCGGCCGCCGTTGTAGGGCACGACGAGGAAGGGCTGCGGGTCGAGGGAGGCCCGGGTGAGGGGCTTGGCCGGGTCCCAGCCGTCCTTGGTGACGTAGTACTTGAAGTCGGTGGTGGAGTGGTTGGCGGTGAACTGCCAGCGGAAGTCGAAGGGCTGGCCGGAGTTCACCCTGGTGGCGGGCCAGTTGCCGCCGCGCGGGTCGTCGAGCTGGGCGAACTCGGCGTGGCCGCCGGCGCATATCCTGCCGTCGGCGGGGCCGGCCGCGGGGAAGCCCTTGTAGCCCTCGACGCTCTGCGGCTCCCACTGGATGGGGCCGCAGTCGGAGACCGTCCTGTTGGCGCAGAGCTTCTGCCGGCTGATGGGGGTGTCGGTGTAGCCGTGGCCGCTGGCGTTGGGGGCGCCGAGCAGGGTGGCACCGGCGAGGAGACCGAGGCCGACCGTCGCGGCCGCGCCGACGCGCACGGGGCGCGAGGTGCGGGAGGGGCGTGCGGGGCGTGCGGGGCGCGAGGGCCACGGGGGCATGCGGAAGGAACGCATGGTGCTCCTTGGGCGTGGGGGGGGATGCTGGCGAGGGCGTGCGCGCGCGTGGGGATCGACCCTGGCGGATCGGTGGGGTGACGACTCGAAGCAGCAGGTACTAGGTCTAGACCAAGTCCCACAGTATTGACGGGAGTTGGCCATGTCTATACCAATGCGAAAACGGGTGGTCCGGTCATTACCGGCCACCCGTCCGCGCGTGGAACCCCCGTGACCACCGCTACTGGTCGGACCGCCCGGTGTAGAAGGCGACGGTGAGGTCCTTCACCAGGGCCTTGCGCTCGTAGTCGTCCAGCTCCACGATCCCGCGCGAGGTCAGCCGGTGGACGGTGTCGTCCACGGCGTCGACCACCGAGGTCAGCACCGTGTCCCGGTGCTTGGCGTCGATCGCCGCGACCCGTCGGCGGCGCATGGCCTCCGCGACCTCCGGGGCGTACTCGATCCGGGTCGGCTGGGCCGAGAACACCTCGATCCCCACCGCCTCGGTTTCGGCCGCCACCATCCGGGTCAGCGCGTCACCGACGGCCTCGGCGTCGCGCAGGGTCGGGGCGTCCTCGTGGAAGGCGTCGGCGGGCAGCTGGGACAGCACCCTGGCCATGGCCGACTCGACCTGCTCGGCCAGGTAGTCGATGTGGTCCTCGACGGCGAGGGTGGCCCTGGCCGTGTCCTTGACCTGCCAGACGACCTGCACGACCACCTGGAGGGCGAGCCCGCCGGAGTCCACGGCGGCCATCGGCTCGCTGCGCCAGTGGCGCAGCCGTACGTCGACCCGCTGGCGCAGCAGGAGGGGGCTGATCCAGGTCAGGCCGGTACGCCGGACCGTGCCGCGGTAGCGGCCGAAGAGGGTGAGCACCCAGGCGTGGCCCGCCTTGGCCCGGCCGAGGCCGCCGAGCGCGAGGAGGGTGACGATGCCGAGGAGGGCGAGCGGGGGCCAGTGCGCGGCGCGCAGCCCGTGATAGGCGCGGGGCGGGGCCCCGAAGGCGGCGACCACGGTGGCGGGGACCGCCCCGGCCCGCCACAGCACGGACGCGCAGCCGAGGAGGGCGAGGCCGCCGACCGCCACCGCGATCCAGCCGGGCAGCACGGGCCCGCGGTGCTCCCGGAGCCGGTCGTCACCGCGGGGGACGCGGCGGCCGGCCGGCGGCTTCTTCGGGGCGCGGGCGGCGGGAGCCGGGGCGGCGGGGGGCCGCTGCTGGGGCTGCGGGCGGAACGGGATGTGCAGCGGTACGTCCGTGACGGCGCTGCCGCTGCCGCGCGGGGGGCGGGGGAGGCCGTCGCGCGGGGCGGGGTCCTCGGTGCGCATCCCGCGCGCGACGGCCCGCGCGGCAATCTCGGCGGGCCCGGGTCCGGGCACGCCGGACGGGGGCTCGTGGGCGGGGTGCGGGATCCCGGCCGGGGCCTCGGCGTCGGCCTGGCTCCGGGCGGCGGGCACGTCACCCCAGGCGGGCGGGTCTCCCGCGGCGGGGGCCGGGGCCGGTTCCGGGGTGGCCGCCTCCGGCTCCGGCACCCGGGCGGGGGCCGGTACGGGCACGGCCGGTTCGGCGGGCGGCGCGGGCGGTTCCGGGGCGGCGGGGTACGGGTGGGCCGGGTACGCCGAGGCCCCCACGGGGGCCGGGGCCGCCCCGGCCCGCTCGGCGGCGCGCGGGGCCGGGGCGCAGACGGCGGGGGCCGCCGGCTCCGGGCGGACCGGGTGGGCGGCTGCGACCCCCGACCCGAACCGGGTGGCTCCGAACGGCTGGGCCGCCGCCGCCTCGGCGGGGTGCGCGTCCCGCGCGGCCGGCTCCGGCGCCGGCCCGGCCGGGCCGGCGGGGTGTCCGGCGGGGGCCGGCTCCGGCGCCCACGCCCGGGCGGGCGCGGCCTCCCGCACCGGGGCCGGGGCCGGTGCAGGGGCCGCGGGCCGGGCCGCCGTCAGCGGCTGCGGTCCGGGCGCGGGGTGCCCGGCGGGCGCTGCCGCCCGGCCCGCTCCCGGCGCCGGGTGCGCCGCCCAGGCGGCGGACGCCGGGCCCACCGGGTCGGCGGGGTGCCCGGCGGGAGCCGGCTGCGGCGCCCACGCCCGGACGGCGGTGGCGGCCGGAACCGGGGCCGGCGCCGGGGCGGTGGGCTCCCCCGCCCGGGCGGCGGGGGCCTGCTGCGCCTGCGGCACGGGGTCGGCCGGGCGCGGAGCCGGCCGCACCGGGGCGACGGGCCGCGGCCCGGCCGGCTCCGCGGCCGCCACCCGCGGCGCCGCGGTCGGGGCGGACGCGGCCGGGACGGGCACCGCCGGGGCGGACGCGGCCGGGACAGGCTCGGCGGGCGCGACCGGGACAGGCTCGGCGGGCGCGGCCGAGACAGGCGCGGCGGGCGCGGCCGAGACAGGCGCGGCCGGGGCAGGCACCGCCGGGGCGGACGCGGCGGGCACCGCCGGGGCAGGCACCGCCGGGGCGGACGCGGCGGGCACCGCCGGGGCAGGCACCGCCGGGGCGGACGCGGCGGACGCGGCCGGGGCGGGCGCGGCGGGCAGCGCCGGGGCGGGGGGCGGGGCCCACGCGCCCCGGTACACCGCGACCGGGTCCGGAAGCGTCGCCGCAGGCGGGAAGGCGGGGATCCGGCAGGTTCCCGTGGTGAAGGTGGTGTGGGTGGGGTACATCGTTGCCTCCGTCATGCGAACAGCCGGCGCCAGGTTTCCGGGCCCGGGTAGCCGTCGGCCGAGGAACCGCGCCAGCCCTGGGCGCGCTGGAAGGCCTCGACGCTGCGGCGGTCGGCCTCGCTCCAGCGGGTGCCCGGCCCGGACGTGTAGTGCTTGCCGAAGCCCTTCTGCACCAGCCGGCGGCCGAGGGCGAGTACGGCCTGATGGGACTGCCCCGGGCGGAAGACCCGCAGCCCCGGATAGGCGGGCACCCCTACGGAACCCGGCAGGGCCCCCGGCGGAGCCTTCGGCGGTTTCGCCGCGCCCGGCCCCGTCCGGCCCGTCGGCGGGATGTCCTTGCCCTGGCGCTGGACCAGCAGCCGCCAGGTGTGCTCGCCGGGGATGCCGTCGGCGTCGGCGCCCGTCCAGCCCTGTGCCTGCTGGAAGGCCTGCGTGGCCTGCCGGTCGGCGTCGCTCCACTTCGAGCTCGGCCCCTTGGGGTAGAACCGCAGGGCGCCCCGCCCGATCAGCATCTTGGCCAGCTCGGTGACGTACTCGTTGTCCGCGCCCGGGCCGAACTTCGCCGCTCCCGGGAAGACCGCCGTGCCCGCCGCCGGGGCGCCCGGCACCGGCACGTCCGGGAGGACCCCGGTGGTCACGCCGTTGTAGCGGTACGGGATGTACTTCTCGGAGTTCTTCCAGTACCCGTACGGCGTGGCGAGCTTCCGCGTGTACGGGCGGGTCTGCTCGTACGCGACGTAGTGCGTGCGCGTCTCGTCGGCCCAGCCGCCGAAGATGACGACGTGCGAGCCGTTGTTGGGGTCCGCCGGGTTGTGGAAGAGCAGCATGTCCCCCGGCAGCAGCTCCTCCTTCGTGATCTTCGTGGCGAAGGTGTCGAGGCTGCCGGTCCACTCGTTCGTACCGAGGTTCCAGACCATGGAGACGTACCCCGAGCAGTCCTGCCGGTAGCCGTCCGACCAGTACTCGGACATGCTGTAGGGGACCTGGGCGTCCAGCCAGATCTTCGCCCGGTTGATGATCGTGGCCCGGTCGACGGCCCGCACCGCGGGCGGCGCGCCCGGCCGGCCCGGCGCCGAGGACGGCGGACGCGGCCCCGGGGCCGGGCGGCCGTGCAGCGGGGCCCGGCCGCCCTGCGGGGTGCCCGGACCGTCCGAACCGTTCCGGTCGTCCAGCGCCACCGGCCCCGGGCCCGGCACCGGCCCGGCCGCGGCCAGCGCCGCCGACCCGCCGCCGCCCAGCACCACACCGGCCGCGGTCGCCAGCACCAGCGCCCGGCGGGCCCCGCGCGCGGCCGGGTGCCCGCCGTCCCGGAGCGCTATGGCCCGCCCGCGCGCGAGGGTGCGGCGCCGCTGCGCGCACCCCAGGCACACGCAGTCGCCGGCGGGCTCGAACTCCTCGAAGACCGGCATCGTCATCGGCGTCGGCATCTGCACATGCACCGGAGGCTGCATCGTCATGCGGTTCCGTCCACTCCCCTGCTCGTCCACTGGTCGGCCGGGCACGCATCTGTCGGGGCATCAGATTCGGCTCGACCAGACATATCGTGCACGATAAACCCCCCAAACATGGGTTAATCGGACAACGCGGGCGCGGCTGGTCACGAGCACCACGGCAGGTGGGGTAGAGTTTTCCCTGTCAGCAAGCGCCGCTAGCTCAGTTGGTTAGAGCAGCTGACTCTTAATCAGCGGGTCCGGGGTTCGAGTCCCTGGCGGCGCACAGACGGGAGAAGTCCCCCGCAGCGAAAGCTGCGGGGGACTTCTTCGTTCCCGGCCCGGACGGACCGAACGACCCGGACGGCCTAGGCTGCCGTCGCGCCCGCGCCCGCGGCCGCGGCCTCGCCCACCCCCGTCAGGTAGGCGGAGACCACGACGTTCGCCGAGTACTGCCCGGCCGCCTTGTCGTAGTTCCCGCCGCAGGTCACGAGCCGCAGTTCGGCGCGGCCCTCGACCCGGGGCCCGTACGCCTTGTGCGGGTCGAAGCCCGCGCGCTCGTAGACGCGTACGTCCTCCACGGTGAACTCGGCGACCGTCGCGTCCGCCCGCGCCACGCGGATCTTGTGGCCCGGCTTGAGCGTGCTCAGGCCGTAGAACACGGCCGGCTTGGACTTCGTGTCCACGTGTCCCACCATCAGCGCGGCCCCCGCCGCACCGGGTGCCGGACCCGCGCCCCACCAGCCCACCGTGCCGGGGAGCTCGTACGGCGGCGGGTCGATCGCCCCCTGCGCGTCCAGGCCGCGCGCGATCACCGGCGCCCGGACGCCCAGGTCCGGTACGTCGACCCGCGCGGGCATCGCCCCGGACAGCGGGGCCCGCGCGGCCGGGAGGGCCGGCCCCAGCTGCCCGCCGGCCTGCCCGGCGGGCGGAGCGGGCGGGACCCCGGTGATCTCCTTGCCCCACAGCCACAGCCCCATCACCAGCACCGTCCAGGCGGCGAAGGTCAGCAGCCGGCCGCCGGCGGAGGCCCTGGGCTCGCTCATCCGCCGTTGCGGCGGCGGCGCAGGGTGATGGCCCGGCCGGCGACCGCCAGGGTGGCCGCGGCGGCGAGGACGGCGCCGATCACGGTGTGGGGCAGCCCGGGGCCGTCGCCGCCGTGGTTCTTCTTCGCGGCCGCCGCCGGCCGGGTCGCCCCGGCGACCTCGGCGGACATCCCGCCGCCGCCCGCGTGGACCGGCCAGACCGGTGAGTGGTGCGGATCGGGGCGGTGGTGGTCGCGGCGGATCTCGATGGAGCCGCGCAGGCCGTCGGCGCCCTCGCACTTGATCCGGATCTCGTGCCAGCCCGGGTCGGCGTGCGAGTGGATCTTCGCCTCGCCGTGGAGGGTGCGGCCGTCGCCGCGCCCCGAGGAGAGGCGGGCGTCCGACACGAAGACCGGCGAGCGGGCCACACCCCAGTCACCGTCACAGCCCCGGACGCGGATCTTGACGTGGGTTCCCGGTCCGGCCGGGTTCGGTTCCGCCGAGACGCCGCCGCGGTCCCACTCGTTCGCGAGGGCGGTGGGGGCGGTCACGGCGGTGAACGCCGTCAGGGCGACGGCGGCCCCTGCGACACGGAGAGCGATCAGAGAACAGCGCATGGTGAACCTCCTCAACAAGGAGATTCACGCGCGGCGCGCCGCTCCGCATCCGGAGCGGCGCTCTCTTGGCCCGTACGTGTCAGCCGTACGCGCTAACGCGCGGCGAGGCTCCCCTAGACCAGGTCGACCAGATCGGCGATGGAGTCGACGGTCTTGGTGGGGCGGTACGGGAACTTCTCGGTGTCTTCGACCGTGGTCAGGCCGGTCAGCACGAGGAAGGTCTGCATGCCCGCCTCCAGGCCGGCCAGCACGTCGGTGTCCATGCGGTCGCCGATCATCGCGCTGGTCTCGGAGTGGGCGCCGATGGCGTTGAGGCCCGTACGCATCATCAGCGGGTTGGGCTTGCCGGCGAAGTACGGCTTCTTGCCGGTCGCCTTGGTGATCAGCGCGGCGACCGCGCCCGTCGCCGGGAGCGGGCCCTCGGTGGAGGGGCCGGTCTCGTCGGGGTTGGTGCAGATGAACCGGGCGCCGCCGTTGATCAGCCGGACGGCCTTGGTCATGGCCTCGAAGGAGTAGGTCCGCGTCTCGCCCAGGACCACGTAGTCGGGCTCGTGGTCCGTCAGGATGTAGCCGATGTCGTGCAGGGCGGTGGTCAGACCCGCCTCGCCGATGACGTACGCGGTGCCGCCCGGGCGCTGGTCGTCGAGGAACTTCGCGGTGGCGAGCGCCGAGGTCCAGATGTTCTCGACGGGCACGTCCAGACCCATCCGGCTCAGCCGGGCCTGGAGGTCGCGCGGCGTGTAGATGGAGTTGTTGGTCAGCACCAGGAACGGCTTGCCGGACTCGCGCAGCCGCTTGATGAAGGCGTCCGCGCCGGGGATCGGGGTGCCCTCGTGGATGAGGACCCCGTCCATGTCGGTGAGCCAGGATTCGATCGGCTTGCGCTCCGCCACTGACTTCTCTCCGCTCTGGTGGCCTCTGACCTGTGGGTCTGTGGTCTGTACCACCACCCTAGCGGGCGCGGGCCGCGGACGCCGGGGGCGTCCACGGCCCGGACGGCCCAGGGCCCCGGCCCTGATCCGCCGGACAGGCCCTAGGCCCTGTCCGGGCGATCTTCGTGGATCAGCACACGTCGTCCGGCGCGGTGCATCGCAAGGCGGAGGGCCGCGGCTCGTACTGGACGTACTTGCGCGGACCGACAACGCGGCGAGGTGCCGTGCCGGGCGGCGTGGGCCCGCGAAGATCGCCCGGACAGGGCCTAGCCGAGGCGGACGTTGTCCACGGTCCAGTACCAGTTGTTGCTTCCGCTGTAGCGGAAGCGGACCTGGACGTCGGTGGCGCCCAATGGGATCTGGAGCTGGAGGGACTCCGCCCTGGCGACGGCGTCGGCGGTGTACGTCTTGACCACCGTCGGGGCGCCGCCGTTGTACGAGACGAGGACCTGGGCGGTCTGGCCGGCCTCGTGGCGGTAGTGCGTCTGGAAGTCCAGGGTGCGCGTGGTGCCTCCGGTGACCGCCCACTTGGGGGTGATCAGGGTGGAGTCGAAGGTGCCGGTGTGGGTCTTGTCGTCCCACTCGTCGGAGTCGGCGACGGCGAACACGTCGCGGGAGCGGACGTTCAGCTCGCGCCACTGGTCGCGCTGCGCCTGGCTCCAGAACTCGTCGGTGGCGAAGGCCCAGCCGGCCCATTCGGTGACTCCGCCGGTGCCCATCTTCGAGTTGTCGACGGACCAGCCGGCGGGCGGGGTGTGCGTGAAGCCCTTGGTGGCGGCGGGGATCCCGGTCTCGTCCACGCGGGCCTGGAGGTTCGGGCGCAGGGTGTCGAAGGGGTCGCTGTCGGGGGTGTCCAGCGGTACGCCGTCCAGGGCGGCCGCGGTGACGCCGACGCCGACCTGGGCGAGCGCGATCGCGGCGACGTCGACGAGGCGTACGTCCTCGCGTACGGAGCCGGCCGGGATGCCGGCGCCCTTGGCGATGACGAAGGTGCCGCGCTCCTGGATGGTGGAGCCGCCGTGGCCGCCGCCGTCGGTGTGGCCGTGGTCGGTGGTGACCAGGATCTTCCAGTTCTCCTGGGCGTAGGAGGGGCGGTTCCTGACGGCGGTGAGGAGCTGCCCGACCAGGGTGTCGACGCGGCCGATGGCGTCGAGGTACTGCTGGCTGGCGGCGCCGTAGGAGTGGCCTGCGGAGTCGACCTGGCCGAGGTAGACGAAGGCGGCGTCCGGGTTCTGGTCGCGGAGTTCGGCGGCGGCCGCGGTGGCGATCTTCGGGTCCTCGTTGCCGTAGCCGTCGCGGTCGCCCTTGAGGGAGAGCCGCTTGTCGACCTTGGCGGAGAAGACCGGGCCGTTCTGGTCGGTGGAGGTGAGGGGCTCCCAGTCGGCGGCCGCGTAGGTGTTGAGGGACGGCTTGGCGTTCTCGGCACGGGTGAGGAAGTCGGGGTGGGTGCCGTAGTTCTTGCCGGTGAAGGAGTTGTCCTTCACGCCGTGCTTGTCGGGCCAGACACCGGTGGCGATGGTGGACCAGCCGGGACCGGAGGAGGTGGCGGCCATCGGGTTCGCGTACAGGGTGCTGCGGGCGGTGAGGCCTTCGGCCATCAGGCCGTTGAGGTGGGGTGCGTTGGCGGCCTTGACGCGGTCGAGGACGACGCCGTCGAGGCCGATGACGAGGACCTTGTCGGTGCCGGTCTGCGCCGCGGCGGGGGCGGAGGCGGCCGCCTTGGCCGCGGCCTCGGCCGCCGCCTTGGCCGGGTCGGTGGGGTTGGGGGTGGCGGCGGCCGTGGCGGCGAGGCCGAGGGTGGTGGCGAGCAGGGCGGTGGCGGTGGCGGCCACGGCGAGGGTGCGTCCGGACAGGACAGTGGACACGTGCTCCTCCAGGAGCGTCGGGGAAGGCGCGGCTGATCGAGCGGGGGCGTGCGGGGCCGCACGCGGACGTGCGGCGGGTCCGGACCGGAGGGAGGGCCTTCGGTCCAGACCCGTTATGCACTGGTGACTATTGCTGCCACGGGTGGCCGCGGGGTTAAGGCTCAGCTTCCGGTCGCGGACTTCCACGCGTCGACGTGGGCGGTGAGGTTCTTGTCGATGTCGGACCAGTCCGGCTGGAAGACCTCGACCCCGGCCATCAGCTTGGTGAGTTCGATGGCGTTGGCGTCGGCCGGCTTGACGTCGGAGCGCGCCGGGAAGCCGCCGCCGATCTCGCTGACCTGCTTCTGCGCCTCCTCGCCGAGCATGAAGTCGAGGAGCTTCCTGCCGTTTTCGGCGTGCGGGGCCTTGGCGACCAGGCCCGCGGCGTAGGGCAGGGCGAAGGTGGTGGGCTTGCCGCCGTCCTTGGCGGGGAACCAGATGCCGAGGTTGGGCATGGACTTGGACTGCGCGAAGTTCATCTGCACGTCGCCGTTGGCGACGAGCAGCTCGCCCTTGTCGGTCTTCGGGGCCAGCTTGCTGGTGGAGGAGGACGGGCCGACGTTGTTGGCCTGGAGCTTCTTCAGGTACTCCATCGCCGGCTCCTTGCCGCCGAAGTCGTGCATCGACTTGATGAGGACGGCCGTGCCGTCGCCCGCGACGCCGGGGGTGGAGTACTGGAGCTTGCCCTTGTACTTGGCGTCGAGCAGCTCCTCCCAGGTCCTGGGGGCCTGGCCGAGCTCCTTCTTGTTGTAGACGAAGCCGAAGTAGTTGTTGACGACGGAGGTCCACGTGCCGTCGGCGGCCTTGTCGGCCCCGTTGACCTTGTCGGAACCCTGCGGGGCGTACGCCTGCAGCAGCCCCTTGCCGTCGGCCTGCTGGATGAAGGGGGGCAGCGTGATCAGCACGTCGGCCTGGGTGTTGGTCTTCTCGCGGACGGCGCGCTGCACCATCTCGCCGGAGCCGCCCTCCACGTACTTGACCTCGATGCCGGTCTTCCTGGTGAACTCGGCGAAGACCTTGTCGTACCAGCCGTCGCCCTTGTCGCTCTTGAGGCCGTCGGCGCTGTAGACCGTCACCACCTTCTCGCCACCGCCGTCCTTGGAGTCGGCGGCCGTGGTGGAGCCGCCGCCGCAGGCGGTCAGGGAGGCGGCGAGGGCGAGGCCGCCGGTGAGGGCGGCGGCGGTGCGGAGCGGGAGCTTGCCGGTCATGGAACTTCCTTACGGGGAAAGGGAGTCTGCGGGGACGGGGAGAGCCGGGGGTGATCAGCGGTAGGACGCGCGGGTGCGGACGCGGGAGACCGCCAGCAGCACCAGCAGGGTGGTGGCCATCAGGACCACGGCGACGGCGGAGCCGCCGAAGAGCGAACCGCGGTCGGTGGCGGTGAAGATCCGGACCGGCAGGGGCATCCAGTCCGGGGGGTAGAGCATCATCGTGGCGCTCAGCTCGCCCATGGACAGGGCGAAGCAGAGCCCCGCGGCCGCGGTGAGGGACGGCAGCAGGAGCGGGAGGCGGACCCGCCACAGCACGTAGCCGGGACGGGCGCCGAGGGAGGCCGCGGCCTGCTCGTACGCGGGGTCGAGACGGACGATGGCGGCGGAGACCGACTGATAGGCGAACGCGGTGACGAGAACCGCGTGCGCCAGGACGACGATGGAACCGGTGCCGTTGAGGAGGACGGGCGGCCGGCTGAAGGCGACGAGCACGGCGAGGCCGACGACCACGGACGGCACGGCGACCGGCAGCACGAACAGGGCGTCCAGGCACCGCTTCCCGCGCCTGCCCAGGGACGCGGCCGCCAGCGCGGCCCAGGTGCCGACGGTGAGCGCGAGCAGGCTCGCGGCCAGGGCGGTGACCAGGGAGGTGGTCAGGGCCTGGAGGGACTCCCCGCGGACGGCGGCGGCGTAGTTCTCGGTGGTCGGGCCGGAGGGGAAGGCGCCGGACCAGTGGGTGGCGAAGGAGGCGGCCACCACCACGAGGAGGGGCAGGGCGAAGAGGGGCAGGAAGAGGACGCCGAACAGGCCCCAGGCGGCCCAGCGGCCGCCCTTGCTATGCACCAGCACGCTTGCCCACCACCCGGTAGAGGCCGAACAGGCCGACGGAGACAGCGATGTTGACGACGGCGACCACGCAGGCGGCCGCGTAGTCGGATTCGAGGATCGCCTTGCCGTAGACGAGCATCGGCAGGGTCGTGACGTCCTTGGCCCCGGTGAACAGGACGATCCCGAACTCGTTGAGGCACATGACGAGGACGAGGCTGCCGCCGGCCGCCAGGGCGGGCAGGGCCTCGGGGAGGATCACCTGCCGGACGATCCGGGCGGGGCGGGCGCCGAGCCCCGCGGCGACCTCCAGCTGAGCGGTGTCCAGCTGGGAGAAGGCGGCGAGCAGCGGGCGCATCACGAAGGGGGTGAAGTACGTGATCTCCGCGAGGAGGACGCCCCAGGGGGTGGTGAGGAAGTGGAAGGGGCCGTCGGCTACGCCGAGGACGTCGGTCCAGACGCCGTTGGCCATGCCGACCGTGCCGTAGATGAAGAGCAGGGCGAGGGTGATCAGGAAGGAGGGGAAGGAGAGGAAGACGTCGATGAACTTGGCGACGGCCCTGGCCCCGGGGAACGGCACGAAGGCGATGACCAGGGCGAGGGTGAAGCCGAGGAGGAGGCAGCCGGCGGTGGCTCCGACGGCCAGCCAGACGCTGGTGCCGAGGGCCTCGCGGAAGGCGTTCGAGGCGAAGACGGCGGAGTAGGCGTCCAGGGGGCCGCCGCCGTTCTCGGGGGTGAAGGACTGCCGGACGACCAGCGCGAGGGGGTACAGGAACACCAGCGCGAGCACCGCCACCGGGGGCAGCGCCCAGACGGCGCGCGGGGTCGCGGGGCGGGCACCGGAGCCGGGCGGCACCGGCACCGGCACCGGCTCCGGTACCGGCTCCGGTACGACGGCGCGCACCGGGGCGGCCGGCACTGGCGGGGCGGTCTCAGCCATCGGACACCCCCGCCGCCAGGAGCACCGCGTCGCGCGGCTCGAAGTGCAGGGTCACCTCGTCGCCCAGCGCCGGGGTCTCCCTCAGCTCGGGCAGGTCCGCCTTCACGCGGTGCCCGCCCACGTCCACGTACAGCCGGTGCGTCGAGCCGCGCCACTGCACCTCGGCGATCGTCCCCCGCAGGGCGTTCGGGCCCTCCCCGAGGCCGAGCAGGTGCGGGCGTACGCACAGGGTGGCCGTGGAGCCCGGTGCCGCGCGTCCGGCGTCGAGGGCCAGCGGGCGGCCCGCGAAGACCGCTCCGCCGTCGGCCACCGTGACCGGCAGCAGGTTGGCGTTGCCGACGAAGGAAGCCGTGAACTCGGTGCGCGGCGCCCGGTACAGCTGCTGCGGGGTGCCGCAGTCCTGGAGGCGGGCCCGGTCCATGACGGCGATCCGGTCGGCCAGGGTCAGCGCCTCGACCTGGTCGTGGGTGACGTACAGGATGGAGACCTCGGGCAGTTCGCGGTGCAGCCGGGCCAGTTCCGCCAGCATCCCGGAGCGCAGCTGGGCGTCGAGGGCGGAGAGGGGCTCGTCCAGGAGGAGGACGCCGGGACGGATGGCGAGCGCCCGGGCGATGGCCACGCGCTGCTGCTGGCCGCCGGACAGTTCGCGGGGGTAGCGGCGGGCGTAGGCGGCCATCCCCGTCATCTCCAGGGCCTCGGCGACACGGGCGGGGATCTCGGCCCTGGGGGCCTTCTGCGCCCTGAGCCCGAAGGCGACGTTGTCCTCGACGCGCATGTGCGGGAAGAGGGCGTACTGCTGGACGACCATTCCGATGCCGCGCTTGTGCGGCGGGAGCGCGGTGACGTCCCGGCCGCCGATCAGCACCCGCCCGGAGGCGGGCCGGACGAAGCCGGCGACCGCCCGCAGGGCCGTGGTCTTGCCGGAACCGGAGGGGCCGAGGAGGGCCATGACCTCGCCGGGTTCGACGGTCAGGTCGAGGGAGTCCAGGACGGTGGTGCCGTGGTAGGCGACCGAGACGGAGTCGAAGCGGATGCCGCTCACGACGACCCCGTGAGGAGCGCGGGGAGTTCGGCGACGGAGGCGAGGACGTGGGTCGCGCCGTGCCCGGTCAGGGTGGCGCCGTCGTGGGCGCCGGTGAGGACCCCGGCGACGGTGCCGGCGCCGGCGCGGCGGCCGCTGAGCATGTCGTACGCCGTGTCGCCGGCGACGACGGTCTCGCGTACGTCGGCCACGGCGCCGGTGCGCAGGAACGCCGCCAGCACCATGTCCGGGTAGGGGCGGCCGCGGCCGCCCGCGTCGGCGGGGCACAGGGTGAGGTCGGCGAGGTCCCGCCAGCCGAGGGCGTCGAGGATGGCGTCCTGGGTGACGCGGGCGAAGCCGGTGGTCAGGGCGACGGTGTGGCCGGCGGCGCGGAGCTCCTCGATGGCGGCGCGGGCGCCGGGGAGGGGGGCGACGAGGCCGCCGTCGACGAGTTCCGCGTACGCCTCCTCGAAGGCGGAGTTGGCGAGCCGGGCGCGTTCCTCCGTGCGGAAGAGGTGGCGGAAGACGGAGATCTTCGACTCGCCCATCGTGTCGCGGACGTACTGGAGCTTCTCGGCGTGGACGGGGGTGCCCGGTTCGACGCCGAGGCGGGCGGCGGCGTGCTCGAAGGCGCGCTCGACGAGGCCGCCGTCGGCGACGGTGGTGCCGGCCATGTCGAGGACGACCAGCCGGCGGCCGGTGTCGGCGGGGGTCGTGGCAGGGGTGTCGGCGGAGGTTTCGGCGGGGGTCGCGGCAGGGGTTTCGGCGGGGGTCGCGGTCATGTGGCTCACCAGCCCAGTTCGTTCGCGGTGGTCTCGGCTATGGCGGGCGAGCAGGTCATCCCGCGGCCGCCGGGTCCGGTCACCAGCCAGACGCCGTCGGCCACCTGCTGGCGGTGGACGACGCGGGTGGTGTCGGTGCACTGCGCGTACACGCCCGCCCAGCGGTGCCTGATCTTCGGCAGGGGGCGGCCCAGGAAGGACTCGACGACCTGGGTGAGGTGGTCGTAGGGGTCTTCGAGGGTGTCGAACGCGAAGGGGTGCTCGTACTCGTGGGTGTCGCCGATGGTCAGTCCGCCGTCCTGGCGCTGGACCATCAGCAGCTGCATCTTGTGGGCGGCGGCGACGGGGGTCTGCGCCTGGGCGGCGTTGAGCTCGTCCAGGGCGTCGCCCTGGTAGGCGGGGTAGTAGCGGAAGCTGTCGGCGTCGGCGACGGAGGTGGTGAGCGCCTCGCCGAGCGGGGCGGTCTGCATCATCTGGAGCCGGACGCGGCGGACGGGCAGTTCGGGGGCGAGTTCGCGGACCAGGCCGGACAGCCAGGCGCCGGTGGCGAGGACGACGGCGTCGCCGCGGTGGACGTCGCCGTGGTCGTCGCGGACGGCGCCGGGGCCGGCCAGGTCGCGGACCTCGCGGCCGGGGACGAAGGTGTAGCGGCCGGAGGCGTGGAGGGCCTCGCGGAGGTGGAGCTGGGCGGTGCGCGGTTCGACGGCCGCGTCGCGCTCGCACCACAGGGCGGCCTCGAAGGCTCCGCGCAGGGCCGGGTTGAGCTTGCGGGCCCGGGCGGCGGTGACCAGTTCGTAGCCGCGGGCGGCGGCGTCGGGGCGGGCGGCGGCCGCCTCGGCGACCGCGTACTCGCGGGCGTTGCGTACGGGGGTGAGGGAGCCGATCGCGCGGAAGCCCAGGCCGGGCACCTCCGCGCCGATCCGCTCCCAGAGCTCGCGGGCGCGCAGGGCGGTGTCGAGCTCCTCGCCCCCGGCCCGGCCGCTGACCCAGATCTGGCCGAAATTGCGCAGTGAGGCGCCGCGCGCCTCGGCCTCGCGCTCGATCTGGACGACCTCGTGGCCGCGTTGGACTGCTTGCCAGGCGTGCATGGTGCCGACCACGCCGCCTCCGACGACTATGACTCTCACGGCGTCCACGGTCGGCACGGTCCGTGACCCGGGGGGATCGCGGGGGCGACGGGGCAGTGAACAGCCCTCGACACTTGGACTAGACCCGTTACAGTTCTGTGATTTTTGATGGTTTCGGTTTGTTCGGTTGGCGGCGATTCGCCCGGACCTCTGGGGGCTACTCGGGCCGCAGGTGGGTCGTGAAGCTGAACCGGTCGCCACGGTAGAGCGAACGCACCCGTTCGAGCGGCCGGCCGTCCCGGTCCCGCGAGAAGCGGTGGATGAGCAGCATCGGGAGCGCGGGCGGGGTGCCGATCAGCAAGGCCTCGCGGGGGGTGGCGAGGACGGTCTCCAGCTTCTCGTCCGCGTCACCGAAGGAGATGCCGAGGCTGTCGTGGAGGTAGCCGTAGAAGGAGGAGTCCGGCTGGAAATCGACGTCGAGGTGGGGGACGCGGGCGACCCGGATGTACGTGCTCTCCAGCCCGACGCGCTCGTCGTCGGCGAGCAGCACCCGCTCCAGGTGCCAGACGGGCTCGCCGGCTTCGGCGCCGATGCCGGGCGCGAGGTCGGGCGGGCAGGGGAAGCGCTCCAGGCCGATGAGGTTGCGGCCGGGGCGGCGGCCCTGGCGGCGCACCCCCTCGGTGTAGCTGGCGAGGGAGAGGGGCTGCTCCAGCTTGGGTCCGGCGACCACGGTGCCGCGCCCGGACCGGCGCAGCCGGCCTTCGAGCAGCAGCTCGCGCAGGGCCTGGCGTACGGTCTCGCGGGCCACCTCGTACCGCTCGGCGAGATCGCGTTCGGTGGGCAGCAGGCCGCCTTCGCCGAGCTCGTCGAGGAGGTCGGCGATGCGGGCCTTGACGGCGTAGTACTTGGGGATGCGGCCGTGCTCGGGGATGCCGGAGCGGACGGGCGAGCCGGGGCGGTGGGGCGGCTGCGGGTTCTGGTCTTCCACGCTCGGACTGTACGCGGGGCAGGTGGACGGGCCGGGCGCACCTCCCGGCGGCGGCCAGGGGGAAGCGCGGGGGGGGACACTTCGCGGAGACTCCCAAGCCGACTCCCCAGCGGAGACCCCTACGCCTGGACCCTAGGCCGACGCCTTGATCCGCCGGGCCCCGAGCAGCAGCCCGCCCCCGGCGGCGAGGGCGGCGACGGCCGCGCCGCCGTAGGCCCACTCGCGGGGGCCGGTGTGCGCGAGCGAGCCCGCCTCGGCCGGGTCCTGCGGCCCCTGTACCGAGAAGCGGTACCCGCCGGCTTCGCCGACCCACTCGCCGTCGTCGGCCTGGCGCTGGACCAGCGCGGCGTCGGCGACGACCTCGCCGAGGGGGGCGTCGGGGGCGAAGGCCAGCCGCACCTTGACGGTGGCCGAACCCCCGGCCGGGACGGAGAAGCCGCAGAACCGGCTCCCGCCGTCGAACACGGCGATGATCTCGTCGCGGTCGGAGCGCTCCAGGGTGACGGGGTAGGGGCCGCCGGGCGCCTCGAACTCCATTCGGAGGTGGGCGGGGCGCAGGGCCCGGGCGGCGTCGGTGAAGACGACCACGGGGTGGATGGCGGTGCACGTCCCGCTCGTGGTGTTGGTCAGGTCCAGCAGCCAGCTCTGCGGCCCGGCACCGGCCCGGTAGACCGCCGGACCGCCCCGGATCCGCGCCCCGATGGGGAACGCGGTGGCCTTGCCGTCGCCGCAGGTGGCGTGCGCGCGGGAGGGCAGCGCGGGGGCGGGGCGGGCGCCGCCGCCGTTGCCGATGTCGGCGGTGACCGCGGTGGCGGTGGTGGCGGTGGGCGCGCCGAGCGCGAGCAGCAGGGCGGCGAGGGCAAGGGCGTTGCGGGCGTTGCGCAGTCGCATGGAAGACCCTTTGCTGCTCGCCGGACGGAACGGTGAACGGACGGAACCAGGAGCGGAACGATGAACGGACGGCACGATGTTCGGACGAGGCGACAATCACCCCGCCCCCGTGCTCGCACCCTGCCACGGCCCCCCACCCCGGGGCCCGCAGCCCACGCCCGAGCCCTGCCGGTTTACGCCCAAACGGCGGCCGGGGTCAAACGGGGCCGGGTCAGGGCCCAGTCGAGCCGCCCTCCTCCGGACGGGGCCGGTCAGCCCCCGACCCACCCCCACCAGCACTTAGGGCACGGGGTTGGGGGCGGAGCCCCCCGAACCAGCCCCGCCGGCGCTTGAGGCGCGGGGTTCGGGGCGGAGCCCCGAGGAACGGTGGAAGGGCGGGTAGGGGACCTCGCCCCGCGCAGCGGCCCCCACCCCGCCGCACCGCACCGGCCCCGCCCGGCGCGGTACGGCCCGGCACGGCCGGCACGACGCGCCCGGCGCGACACGGCCCGGGGGGACGCGGGGCACCACCGGACGCCCCGCCCCCGACCCCGCCCGGCCAGGGCAAGGGCAAGGGCAAGGGTCAGCGCCAGCCGAACACCCGCCCCCGGACCAGGGCCGCCGCGCCCTCCGCGACCCCGGCCGGGGAACGTGTGACCGACGGCGGGTGCTCCAGCAGCACGCGGGACGCCAGCGCCGAGCGGACCCCGGCCACGAAGGGCTCCGGGTCCGCGTCCACCACCCGGCCACCGAGCAGGATCCGGTCCACGTCCAGCAGCGCGGCCAGGTTCGCCGCCCCCTCCCCCAGGATCCGCGCCGCCTCCGCCAGGTCGCCCCGGGCCACCGCCGCCAGGCAGAGCGCCTCCAGGCAGCCGCGCCCCCCGCACCGGCACGGCGGCCCGTCCAGCCGGAGCACCTGGTGGCCGAACTCCCCCGCCGCCGAGCGCGCCCCGCGGTGCACCGCCCCGTCGAGCCGCAGCCCGGCCCCGAGTCCGGTGCCGACGTGGAGGTACACCGTCGTGCCCGAGCCGGGCCCGCCCGGGGCGCCCGCCGCGACCCCGGCGTTGGTGTCCTTGTCCAGCACCACCGGCAGCCCCAGCCGCCCCGCCAGCACCTCCCGCAACGGGTATCCCGCCCAGTCCGGGAACCCGGTCACCCTCCCGAGCACCCCGCTGCGCCAGTCCAGCGGGCCCGGCGCTGCGGCGCCCACTCCGAGCAGCGGCGGCCCCGCCCCCGCTTCGGCGGAAACCCGCGCGACCGCTCGTACAACCGACTCCACCACCGGTTCGGGACCGGCCCCGAAGTCCAGCGGCCCGCTCCAGCGCGCGACGACACCGCCCGCCAGGTCGACGCGGACCGCGCTCAGCTCGTCGCGGTCCAGGTGCACCCCGACCGCGTGCCGGGCCCCGGGCACCAGCCGCAGCAGCGTGCGCGGCTTGCCGCCGGTGGAGGCGCCGCGGCCGGCCTCGGCCACCAGCCCCTCCGCCGCGAGCCTGGCGGTGATCTTGCTGACGGCCTGCGGGGTGAGTCCCGTACGCGCGGCGAGCTCCGCGCGGCCCAGCCCCGGCGCACCAGCGGCGCGCAGCAGGTCGAGCAGCAGCGCCTCGTTGTGCCCGCGCAGCGCCGGCAGGTTCACCCCGACACCGCGGCCGCCACCGCCACCGCCACCGCCACCGCCCTCACCATCCCCGTTGCCCCTGTTCACCAGCCCATTGTCCACCCTCCTTGCACTTACGCAACACTGTTGCCAAAGTGGTCCCATGAACGCCTCCCCCACCGCCACCTCCCCCACCACCCCCCTGCGCGTCGCGCTCATCGGCTACGGACTCGCCGGCTCCGTCTTCCACGCCCCGCTGGTGTCCGCGACCGAGGGCCTCGTCCTCGACACCGTCGTCACCTCCGACCCCGGCCGGCAGGCCCAGGCCCGCGAGGCCCACCCCGACGTCCGCATCGCCGCCTCCGCCGACGAGCTGTGGCAGCGGCCGGACGCCCCCGACCTGGTCGTCGTCGCCTCCCCCAACAAGACCCACGTCCCCTTCGCCACCGCCGCCCTCACCGCCGGCATCCCCGTGGTCGTGGACAAGCCGCTGGCCGCCACCGCCGCCGAGGCGTACGGACTGGCCGCACTCGCGGAGCGCACCGGGACCTTCCTCTCCGTCTTCCAGAACCGCCGCTGGGACAACGACTTCCTCACCCTGCGCCGCCTCCTCGCCGAGGGCGAGCTCGGCGAGGTACAGCGCTTCGAGTCCCGCTACGAGCGCTGGCGCCCGCAGCTCAAGGGCGGCTGGCGGGAGTCCGGAGCCCCGGAGGAGATCGGCGGCCTGCTGTACGACCTCGGCAGCCACGTCGTGGACCAGGCGCTCGTGCTCTTCGGCCCGGCGGTACGCGTCTACGCGGAGACCGACGTGCGCCGTCCGGCCGCCGAGGCCGACGACGACACGTTCATCGCGATCACGCATGCGAACGGCGTCCGCTCCCACCTCTACGTCAGCGCGACCGCCGCCCAGCTCGGCCCGCGGTTCCGCGTGCTCGGCTCGCGCGCCGGCTACGTCAAGTACGGCCTGGACCCGCAGGAGGCCGCCCTGCGCGAGGGCTTCCGTCCGGGCGGCCCCGACGGCCAACCCTGGGGCGAGGAGCCCGAGCACCTGTGGGGCCGGCTGGGTTCCGGCGAGTCCCCCTTGACCGGCGGCGGAATCCCGGTTCCCACCGCCCCGGGCGACTACCCCGCGTACTACGCCGCCGTCGCGGAGGCCCTGCGCACGGGCGGCCCGGCACCGGTCACGGCCGAGGAGGCGGCGCGCTGCCTGGCGGTGCTGGAGGCGGCCCGCAGGTCCTCCCGCGAGGGGGTGGCCGTGGAGATGTGATCCGCTGCCTGTTCCGGTCGCCCTTTGTCGGAAAATCGATGCATTGAGCACCGAATTGCGATCTATCCTGCACAGGCTGCCGATCATCACACGTGTGAAGAATGGAAACCCTGCCTGTGAAGCTGCCCCGGATCGCGTCCGTCGTGGCCACCGCCGCGATCGCCCCGGCTGTCCTGCTCTCCTCGCCCGCCTTCGCCGCTGACGCCGCATCGGCGCCGGCCCCGGCCGCCCCGCCGTCGCCGACCGCGCCCGACCAGGACCCGCAGGGCGGCGCGAAGCCCGCGACGACGCCGGCGAAGACCCCGGCCGAGGACCCGGCAGCCCAGGACCGGGCCGAGATCCAGCGGATCCTGAACGACCCGGCGAGCGGCCCCGGCGTCCGCGAGGCGGCCGCGAAGGCGCTCAAGGGAACGGCCGCCGAAATGCGCACCTTCCTGACGGTCGGGTGGGCAGTGGAGCGGCACACCGACGACGAGGTCCGGATCTCGCGGATCCACAACTTCGGCGGGAAGGCCGTGAAGGCCGCCGCGGTCGAGGCACTGCGCAAGAACACCCAGGAAGCCTTCGACGCGTTCCTGAAGGAGGGCCAGCACGTGGCCCGCCTCGAGGACGACCGCGCCGAAATGCTGCGCATGCTGAAGGGCGCCGGCCGGGGCATCACCCAGGCCGTCAACGACCTGATGAGCAACGGCACGCGCGAGCAGATCCGCGAGTTCGTCGCCACCGGCCAGCACAAGATCCGCGCCGAGGACGACCGGGTCGCCCTGCTCGGCATGCTGAAGGACGCGGGGCCGGGCCTGAAGGAGGGGATCATCAAGCTCCTCGAAGGCAACCCGACCCCGGCACAGCTGCGCGAGTTCGTCACGCACGAGCAGCACGCGCTGCGCGACGACGACAACAGGGTCGACATCGCGAGGATGGTCAACGGCGCCGGCCCGGAGCTGAAGAAGGCCGCCCTCGCCGCGTTCAAGGGCACCGCCGAGGACCGCGCCGCGTTCCTGAAGACCGGCCAGCACGTGGCACGCGCCAAGGACCAGGCCGGCGGCCACACCGGCGGCACGGGCACCACCGGCACCACGGGCACCGGCACCGGCACCGGCACCGGCACCACCGGCGGCGTCCAGCCGGCCGTCGCCAAGGGCACGAGCGGCAACGGCAACACCAGCGTCACCCCCGCCGGCAACTCCGGCTCCGGCCCGCTCGCCAGCACGGGCGCCGGCTCGGAGACGTGGATCGCCGGCACCGGCGCCGCCACGCTCGCCGCGGGTGCCGGCCTGGTCGTCGCCAACCGCCGACGCCGCGCCTCGGCCGAGGGCTGACCGGCACCGTCACGCACACGGGGAGGGGCGGGCTGCCCCCGGCAGCCCGCCCCTCCCCGCACTCACGCCCTACGCCCTACGCGCTCTTGAACTCCTGGCGCTGCCGGCCGAGCTTCTCGATCTCCAGCTCCACCACGTCGCCGGCCCGCAGGTACGGCTTCGGCTCCGGCTGGCCCATGGCCACGCCGGCCGGGGTGCCGGTGACGATGACGTCGCCCGGGTACAGGGTCATGAACTGGCTCAGGTACCGCACGACCTCGCCGACCGGGAAGATCTGGTCGGCGGTGTTGCCGTCCTGCTTGAGCTCGCCGTTGACCCACAGCTTGACGTCCAGGACCTGCGGGTCCGGGATCTCGTCGGCCGTGACCAGCCACGGGCCGAGCGGGGTGAAGGTCTCGCAGTTCTTGCCCTTGTCCCAGGTGCCGCCGCGCTCGATCTGGAACTCCCGCTCCGAGACGTCGTTGACCAGCGTGTAGCCGCCGACGTGCGCGAGGCCCTCCTCGGCGGAGGCCAGGTAGCGGGCGGTGCTGCCGATGACGACGCCGAGCTCGGCCTCCCAGTCGGTCTTCACGCTGCCGCGCGGGATGAGCACGGTGTCGTCCGGGCCGACCACGGTGTCCGCGGCCTTCAGGAACAGGATCGGCTCGGCCGGCGGCTCGGCACCGATCTCGGCCGCGTGCCCGAAGTAGTTCAGCCCGATGCCCACGACCTTGCCGATCCGGCCGACCGCGGAGCCGATCCGCAGCCCTTCGGCGTCCAGGACCGGCAGCTCACCGCCCGCCGCGGCCTCCCGTACCCGGGACAGCACGGACTCGTCGGACAGCAGGGCGCCGTCCACATCCGTGATCAGGCCGGACAGGTCCCGCAGGGTCCCGTCCTGGTCGAGCAGCGCAGGGCGCTCCGACCCGACGGGTCCGACACGCAGCAGCTTCATGATCATTCTCCCGTGGTCGTGGGTGGTCGGCCCATGGGCATGCCGGTGGAACGGGCACGGCACGGGCCGGCCGATGGGTTGCGGCCATCGGAGGATTGGTCGATCCTCCAAGATGTCCGACCAATCCGCAAGACCCCGTTCACGGACTGGAACGCACCGCACCGTCCTTGCGGTACTGGAGCCAGGCCCGCTCCCCGACCGACCAGGCGGTGGTGGTCAGCAGGTAGAGCCCGGCGGCCAGCGGGACCACGGCCGCCGTGACCAGCGTCCCGAACGACAGCAGGGGCAGTACGCCGCCCAGCTTCCGCATCGCCGCCGCCTGCTCGGCACTCAGCGCGGGCTGCGCCCCCTTGCCCTTCCCGGCAGGCAGGACGGGCACCGGCGCAGCCGCAGCGGCACGCCGCCCCCGCACCGCGCTCCAGGCGGCCACCACCGCGATCGCCGCGAACAGCCCGAGGAACACCAGCCCCTGCGCCCCGAACGGGCCGCCCTCCTCCAGCGCCCCCGTCCACCGGGCGCCGAGCGGCGCGGCGAACAGCCGGTGCCCGAGCAGCTCACCGCCCGAGGAGAAGGACTGGTACATCAGGTAGAACACCGGCAGCTGCAACAGCATGGGCAGGCAGCCGGCCGCCGGCGTCGCCGCACGGAACGCGGCACGCCCCAGCGGAAACAGGGCGAGCCTCACAAGGACGGTGAACAACACGATCGCGGCAGCGGTCGCGGACTCGGCCAGCACCGGCTCCAAGAGCCGGCCCAGCTCGACAACAAGATCAGTGAAAACGGACACGCGGGCCCTCCAGGGGTCTCGTCGAACGTCGAAGGAAATGCGCTTCGGCGTGACGACCCGCGAGGGGCGACAACAGCGATGGATCAGCAGGAGGCAGGAGGCACTGCGCGCCCCTACGCGGCCGTCAGGACCAGACGGCCGGGTGCCCTGGGCCGCGACCGGCCCGAGGCGTCGGGATCGCGCTGCGGCAGGAACGCCGTGCGCTGCTCGCGATCACGGATCGCGGTACGTATTCGGTGCGGCGGCACGGGCCGTACGAGGCACGCGGCCAGCACGGCGGCCCCGACGGCGACGGCAGCGGCCAGCACGACCACACCGGCGGCCAGCCCCGCCTCCCCGGACACCATCCCGAGGAACCCGCCGAGCAGGAGCAGGGCGACGAGCAGCTGCGCCACTCGCGAGGACGACAAGGCGCAAGAGACGACGGCAGACCGCGCACGAACGACCCGCTCGAACACCATCCCCACCCCTCCTCGAACCCTCATCGAATGAACGAACTCACGACCGATACTAACGGTCCGCACTGACAACGGCCTTGAGAGCCCCCCACACCACCAGCCGGTACTTGGAGGTGTACTCGGGCGTGCACGTGGTCAACGTGATGTACGACCCCGCCACCTCGTACCCGTACCCGGGCTTCACCCCGCTCCGCGGCACCGGCGCGATGACCCCCACGTCCCCCGGGCTCGTCTCCGCCAGCACCTTCCCCACCACGTACACGTACCGCCGCCCCCGCACGTCGACGAACACCTCGTCGCCCTCCCGCAGCCGGTTCAGGTACCGGAACGGCTCCCCGTGCGTGTTCCGGTGCCCGGCCAGCGCGAAGTTCCCCCGCGCCCCGGGCTGCGCCGTCCCCGGGTAGTGGCCGGCGTACCCCTTGTCCAGCACGGCCCGCTTGTCGACCCCCTCCGCGACGGGCACGGCGAGCCCGAGCCGCGGAATCCGCAGCACCGCGTACGCCTGGTCGCGCGCCGGCGCGGGCTTCGCAGGGGGCCGCGCAGCAGGCGCCGCAACGGAAGCCCCCGCACCGGGCACCGCCGACACACCGGGCGAGGGAGCACCACTCGACTCCCCCTCAACAACAACCGGATCCCCACCCCCACCCAAACCCCCACCCAAACCCCCACCCGCACCCTCACCGCCACTCACCACAGGCGGCGCCGGCAAGCCCCCCTCATCCCGCTCCCACCCCTCCTCCAAGGCCTGAACCTGCTCCTGCGCGGCGGCCGCGGCCTGCCGGTTGGTCCACCACACCTGGTGCACGACCAGCAGCGCCACCACCAGACCCAGGGTGGTGATCACCTCGGCACCCACCCACAACAGCCGCGCGAAGCCGGCCCGCTCCACCCGCCGGCCGCCCCCCTGCACCACCACCCGCACCCGATCGCGCACGCCGGGCACCCTAAGACCTCCCCCCTCAACTGACCAGCGGCAGTACGGTATGAACCATGCGCCCCGACACGCCTGCCGAGCACACCGCCGAAGCCGAGCGTCTGATCCGCACGGCGACCCGCTACCCCGAGGACCAGGAACCGTTGCTCCTCCAGGCCGCGGCCCACCTCGAACTGGCCGACGCCCGGGAGCGTGCGAGCGCCCTCTACGACCAACTCCTCTCCGCCTCCCCCGCCAACCCCCACCTGATCAAGGCCCGCCAGGCCGCGAACCTGTGGGAGTACGGCCACGAGGCCGAGGCCCGCGCCCTGATCTCCGGCATCCGCGCCGCCGCCCCGACGGACCCGGCGCCCTGGGAGGTCATCGCGGAAGCCCTCGAATCCCACGACGAACTCGAGGCCTCCCACGAGTGCTTCACCGAGGCGGCCACCCTCCTCACCTCGGAGGCGACCCCCCTCACCCGCGCCACCACCGCGCTCCTGACGGGCCGCCACCGCGTCCGCCGGCTCCTGGCCCTCCCCCACGACGACTGGGACATGGTGGCCGACACCCGCCACATCGGCCCGATCCCGCTGGACGAACTCCACGACCCGAAGCGCATCTGGGCCCTGGGCTCCAACGACCCGGCCGAACTCCGCGCCGAGATCGCCCGCCTCCGCGCCGAACTCGGCGACCGCCGCGCCGCCCTGTCCCGCCCCTTCCCGGTGGCCATCCTCCACTGGCCGGCCCGCGAACTGTCCGAGCTCCTCACCTCGTACCCCACCCTCTCGACGGAGTACCCCTCCCACGACGCCCACCTCACGGCAGTGGAATCCTCCCTCCGCGCCCTGGCCGCCTCGGGCACCACGAACCTCGGCATCGTGACGGGCAGCGTCCCCTCGTACGAAGCCTTCGCGGCCTCGGAGAAAACCTCCCCGGCCTCCCCGGCCCTCCTCCCGGAATACGCCACCACCCTGGCCGCCCGAGGCAAAGCCACCCCCTGGCCCCCCACCCCCACGGCCCCCTGCTGGTGCACCTCGGGCAAGCCGTACGCGGAGTGCCACGGCGAGAGCACGGGGGCCGCGCGCGCATGAGCAAGGGACGTCTCGTCCTCCAGAAGCCGGGCGAGATCTGTACGAACACGGACCCGAGCGAGCACGTACTGCTCGCTCCAGGTGATGACACCGACGCTCAGACCGTCCTGAACTGGCTGCAGTCCTTCGATGTGGCCAGCGTGTACACGGGAGCCATCGCCAACGCGATCGACTACGTGCTGGACGGAGCACGCACCGGCCGTTACGACCTGCTCTCCCGCGAGGTCCACCCGGGCGAGAGGGCCTCGGTGGGAGCGAAGCTCGAGTACGAAGTCCTTCGGTCGTTCGGCCTTCCGAAGGAGCCTCCACTCGACACGCTCATCGGGAAGGTGCCGGTCGACATCAAGGCGACCGTCGGTTCGAACTGGGCGATACCGTCCGAGGCCCATTGCCAGCTCTGCATCTGCACTCAGATACAGCTCGGGCGGAGCCGGCACCGCTCATGGCTGGTACGCGCCCACCGCTCATGGCTCTACCGGGGCAAGGGCAACAAGGACGGCAAGCGGGGACTTGCCGTAGACGCCCGCAACCTGTGGAGCATTCCGCTCTACGACTGGACTCCGCTTCCGGTCAATCCGCTGACACTGCTCACCGCGGAACAGGCTGGCCGTGTCCTCGCGAAGCGACCCGGGCAGGAACACCGGTTCGCCATGATGTTCCGCTACCTGGAAGGCCACGTAATCCCGCGCAGCGTCATCTCCACGGTCGGCGCCGGCAACCTTGATCCGCTGCGCCGGGCCCGGAACATCAGAAAGCATCTCGCGCGGGATGGTCTTACGCTGCTGTGCGGGAAGTGGCGGGACCAGCAGGATCTGGCTGCCGCGCACAAGATCACACTGGGCCCGGAGGACTGGGTGGCGCTGCGGCTGGAGGAAGGGCGAACCCATGACGGGTGAGAGCCCGTGGCAGCCTCCCGAGGGTTCCTGGGCCTCCTCGGCTGCCCGGCGGCGCAACATGCAGGCGATCCGCAGCCGTGACACCAAGCCGGAGTGGGTCATCAGGCGTCTCGTTCACGCGCGCGGACTGCGCTACCGGGTCGCTGCCCGGCCGCTGCCCCAGCTCCGGAGGACGGCTGATCTTGTCTTCGGACCAGCGAAAGTGGCGGTCTTCGTCGACGGCTGCTACTGGCACGGATGCCCCGAGCACTATGTACCGCCCAAGACCAATCAGGGCTACTGGTCGGAGAAGGTCGCCCGGAACATCGCGAGGGACCGCGATACCGACCAGCAGCTAGCGGAAGCCGGGTGGCTCGTGCTCCGGTTCTGGGAGCACGAGGGATCCGAAGCCTGCGCGGCGGCGATCGCCGCCGCCGTGCAGGAGCGCCGACGTTAGTTCCCGGACGGCTTGGCCGCAGCTGCGCCGCGCAGCACCTGGGCGATGGCCTCGCCGACCTTGTGGGCCACGGGCGGCGGGAAGGCGTTGCCGACCTGGCGGTACTGCGCGGTCTTGCCGGGGAGCCTGCCCTCGGACCGGTCGCCCTCGAAGTCCCACTCCGGCGGGAAGCCCTGGATGATCGCGGCCTGCGTGACCGTGAGCATGGGGCCGGCGCGGAAAAGATCTCGCTCTGCGCTGTCCTTTTCCTCAACGTCCTTGGGTGAGTTTGCGACGCCGAGGGCGTTCACCCCCAGCTTCGCCCAGGCGGCCTTGGCCCGGCTCGGCCCGAGGTCGGCACCGCCGTGCTTCTTGGATCCTCCGACAAGGGTGGGCGCGATGCCGGTCGCCGCTTCGCGCCACTTCCTGAGCTTCGTTGCAGCCTCGTCGCCCGTCTTGCCGCCCTTTGCGATGAACGGCGCGTACCTCTCGGTCATCGTGGCCTCGAGGGCTTCACCCACCGTGGTGACCTTGTCGTTCGGTGCAGGCCACTCGAACTTCTGGCCGTCAAGGAACTCGGTGCGGATGGCAACCAGGATCGCTCGGGGCCGCAGCTGCGGCACGCCGAAATCGCTCGCTTCCAGGACCCTCCAGCCGCATACCTCATACCCGGCGCCGTCATATTCTTTCCGGACGCCCGTCACGGGATCAGTGGCCATGCCGCCTTCGAGACGCGCTTGGACCCATTCCCGGTATTCGCTGAATTTTTCGTCCTTGATACCGCGGACATTCTCAATCATTACTGCTTTGGGGAGCAGTTCGTCTACGAGATCCAGCATCCGCGGGAAGAGATCACGCTCATCGTCCTTCCCTAGCTGCTTTCCCGCGTGCGAAAAAGGAGGACACGGAACGCCGCCGGCGAGGAGATCCAGCTCCTTCTGCCTCAGTGGACGCTTAAGGAACTTCAGGGCCTTTTCCAGCTGCACCATCGGCTTGAAATCATTGACATCACCCTCGACGACGTCACAGAAATCCCGCTCGAAACCCCAGCCCTCCCGGTGGGTGATGTTGCGCCGGAGGGTTGCCGCGGCATGCGGGTCGATCTCAACGAGTGCGAGGTGCTTGAATCCAGCCTGATGGAGGCCGATGGCCTGCCCACCGGCGCCAGCACAAATCTCAATCGAGGTCAGCGCGTCGTCGCGGGCGCCCATCGAGTCCTCCAGGGGTGTAGCAGATGCAGACAGGCAAGTGTCGCATCTGCCACTGACAGCTGGGGCCACCTCAGTCCGCGAGGGTGTGCCAGCCCTCATCCGGCACACCCGTCGCCATTCGTTTCAGCGGGCGCCCGCGACTCGCACGTGCTCCAGCAGGGCTCGCATGTCCGCTTCGTCCATACCGGCGGTCACCGGCTGTTCCGTCTGCAGATCGCCCAGCTGCCGCACCGAGGGGTCATCCAGGATGGCTCCCATGAACTCCAGTTTCTCGGCGAGACGCAGGGCGACCACCTCGTCTATGGTGCCCTCCGACGCGAGCACCGTGACGCGGGTCTCGGTATCGGGAGCGAGGCCCAGGCGGTGGATGCGGTCCAGGCTCTGCAGGAACCGTCCCGCCATGAAGTCACGGTCCACGTAAACCGCGTCGTGACAGTGACGGTGCAGACTGATGCCCTCGCCCAGCGTGGCCGGGTTGGAGATCAGTACGAGGCAGTCGGGATCGTTACGGAACCGGCTGATCTGCTCCTCCCGGTCCTGCGTGCCGCCGTGCACCACGGCAGGGTGGAACTCACCCAGCAGCAGCTCCAGGCTCGTAATATTACGGACGAAGGTCGACCACACCAGGGTTTTCCGGCCTGCTGCCGCGTTCCTGGAAACGATTTCCCTGAGCTCCCTGTACTTGGGCGGCATCTCATACTGAGGAAGCCTTTGCAACAGGTTGTAGAGCGGCTCGTCCGCTGGAATGTCCAGCGGCGGTACCTGGAAATTGAGGGCCTCGTGCCTGCTGCTTCCCTCCACCAGCAGTGCGGGGCTGGTGGCAGCCATCAGCAGCCTGAGCATCGCCTTCCCGAGCGCGTCAAAGTCCTCCCTCGACAACTCGGCGCGCGCGGTGAACCGGCCGACGAGGGCATCGTAGATCTCCCGGTGCAGCCCCTCCAGCGGTACCGTCCGGATGACCGGCTGAAAGGGCGGCAGCCCCAGCTCCTTCTTCGTCGTGCGGGTGAACAGGGGACGGAGCACCGAACTCGCGTGGGCCAGATCGCCGCCCGCCACCGCCTGCGTGACTACCCGGCGTCCGTGACCAGGCCAGACGAACGACAGCAGGTTCTCGAGATCGCGGGCTCCGTTGGGGGCTGGCGTACCTGTAAGGATCAGGCGGCGCCTGCTCAGCGGGCCCAGCGCCATACAGGCACTCCCGTATGTGCCTTCGGCCCCCAGCTTCATCCGGTGCGCCTCGTCAAGGATCACCATCGACGGGACAGCCCGCAGCCATCCGGCGAGTCCCGTCAACGAGCGGTCGAGACGCTCGTAGTTGACCACCAGGATTTCGGCGTGCGGATCAGGGGTTCTGCCCATGACCGCGGTCACAGGCGGGTTCCCGAAGCACTCCCGGCTCTCGGAGATCCAGGACTCGTAGGCCGACTTCGGGCTCACCACGAGCAGCCGCCTGGCTGTCCCGCGTTCCTTCATCGCCGCGTAGACCGCCAGCCCGACTCTCGTCTTGCCGGCCCCGGGAACACTGAAGTTGGCGCCGTGCCGCATCGCGAGCAGTCGGGAGATGTCCCGCCGCTGGAAGCCGGTCAAGTCTGCGCGCCAGTCCTCACCGAGAAGACCGGGAACCGCGTCGGCATCCACTGGACCGGCTCCGCCGGAGCCGTCGGCCTGCGGAGCCTCGTCCAGGCAGGCAGCCGCCTGGTCCGCGTCGTCGAAGACGTCGTTGACGAGTGCGAGCAGGTCTTGCTCCCACTCGACGGAGTCGGGAGCCGGCCAGTCGGAGAGTACCTGCAGACCCGCCAGGAAGTCGTCGAGCGGGACCTCAAGCATGTGCGGACCGCGCTGTCCGCCGACCGGGAAGCCAGTGGCCACATGTGTCAGGTCAGCACCGAACGGCTCCGCAGCCCGCAGTACAGCCTTCGTCCGGGATACGTCGAAGGCCAAGTGCAGCGAGGGCTCGGTCACGCCTGCTCCTTCTCCTGCATGGCACCGAGCAGCCACACCACGCCATCACCGGGTTCCTGGATACGCGCCGCCTCGCGGGCGAGCTTCGTGAGGCTGGCCTTGAGCGCCAGAATCGCCTCGTCGAGCGTCTCCTCGTCCAGGTTGCGGGAAGCCCTGGCGAGGGTCATGTCAGTGACGCACTGATCGATGTCCTGAACGGCGTCGTGCAGCCGGTCAGGGGCAGCCTGCTTGCGCTTGCGCACACGTGCGTCCTTGCCCGCCGGAACAAGGGCCTCTTCCACCGCCTCCCTGGCCAGGCGCCACAGCTCGGCCGCCTCCTCGGACTCCTGCTGGTTCACCGCCCCGGGCGCCCGCTCCACCGCCTTCGCCTGAAGCAGCGAGTTGGTGAAAGCCTTCGCAACCGCCACGTGCGGGTTGTCTGCTGGGAGGGACCGGTTGAGGCCCGGGATGACGCGTGCCGCTGCGGGCTGGGCGGGCGCCTGCTTGAGCTGCTCCGGAAGGTGCCGCTGGAGGTACCGGCTGCGGAAGTCCACGTCCGCGAGGCGGACATCCGTCTTGGAGAACTCCAGAACGATGAGTGCGAGCCGGTTCTCCTTCAGCAGGTCAGCCTGCCCGGGATTCTGCCGGGACGCCTTGGCGAAGGCACGGTGCAGCTCGCGCAGCTTCTCCTGCTGGTCCTCGAAGTCCATCAGCTTGAGCTGGGCCGACGCCGTCTTGGACCGTGAGACGAGGTCATTGAGGGTGGACAGCACCCAGCGGTCCTGCTCAGCGGTCTCCGTCCGGATACGGAAGTCCTTTGCGATGTCGGCGAGCGGCCGGCCCGCCGTGGCCTGCTCCTCGATGGTGAGCAGCCGGTTGATGTACGAGTACGGCCGACGCGTGTCATGACGGAGCTGCAGCGACAGCTCGACCGCATTGATGTCGGACCATGTGCACGATTCCGGCAGCACGCCGACCCGGACGCTGGGAACCCCGAGTTCACGCAGGGCCGCGACGCGCGTGTTGCCGTTGACGAGGATCCCATCACGCGTGATGAGTCCGGGCTCGTTCTGGCGGTATTCCTTGAGGCTCGCCTTGAGCTCGTCGAAGTCTCCGTCACGCTTGGCCGGGTTCGAGGGGAGCGCCTGAAGCAAGAACCGGAGGTATTCCTGGCTCTCCGGCGCCCAGGGATTCGCGGTGAGCAGGCGGTCTTGCTCCATATCGAAGCTACGCTGAGCGCGGATCCGGTGTGTGGAGGGGTTGAAGTACAGCTGGTCGACCGGCATGTCGATGACCTGCACCACCTCCGGCTTCGTCCGCCATTCGACCGTCAGCGTCTCCTGGAGGCCGTCGCCCGCGCTGGCTTCCTTGAGCCGCTTCTCGACCAGTTCCTGGTTCTCAGCGGCACGGGGCGGCCGGCCGAAGTCCATGCTCACGGTGCGTTTCTCCTCTGACTGCATGTTCATGGGTACGTAGTTGGGCGGGGCGGTGGGGGCCGCGGCGCCACACGGCCCCCACGCCTACCTATTGTCAGACCGGCGGCAGCGAGAGGGCCGCACGGATCCTGTTCCTGGCTTCGGCCGGCAGGGTACGGAAGTCCGCCCAGAGGCGCTCCACCTCGGCGAACTCCCGCGCGTCGGCCGTAACCCACTCCGTCAAGGTCTTCCGGTCCAGCCCGCCGAGGCGGCTCAGGCGGGCAAGGACCGCTTCCAGATCAGCCGTCAGACCCTTTCCGCCCACGCGGCAACGGTTGCACTCAGCCACCTGTTCCACCTTGGTGCCGCCGTCCGGCTGGGTGACCGGCCGCCTGGCGATGTCGAGCTGGGCCGACACGAAGGTGCCGGCGTAGGTCTCCCCCGCGGTGATTCCACACGACCGGCAGTGGTGCCCGTCACGCGCCAGGATCTCCCGGCGCCGCGTATCCGTGATCGTCGAGGCCGGCCGGGTGCCCTTACCCGGTTCCCATACGGGCTCACCCTGGGAAACAAAGCGCTGTTCGTGCTGATTCAGCCCCAGGTCCTCACGGTTGGTGTCGATCCTCCACCCGAAGTCACGCAGATCACGCACCCGGCGGTCCGCCTGGCTCACGCCCGGGAAGGCCTGCTTCACGTCTTCCTTCGTGAAGACGTTCCCCTCCCCCACCACCGTGACGAGCCACAGCGCCGCGCGCTTCATCGTGCCGAACTTCGCATCCGTCCAGGACGGAAGAGTCATGCCCATCTCCTAATTTCTGGTCAGGGTGGAACTGTCCGGCTGTCTCCTCAGGCAGCTCGAGGAACCCCCCACCGGCACCTCAGCGAACGCCATAACTGTTGCTCAGCAGCACGCGGCAAAGCCAGTGTTGACGGGATATCGAGGGCAGATGAAAACTCCAGCCGGTTCACCTCACGCCCTTCTGCCGGAAGACTTCGGTGAGGAAATGAGGCTGGGACGAATGGAGTGGTGATGCCGCGGCGGACTCGTAAGTGGAAGGAACTGCCCGCGGAACTGTCGGCGGCACACCGGGAGCTCGTACAGATGCTGCGCAGGCTGCGCGACTGCAGCCGCAGGACCCAGGCCGAGATCGCCAAGTCGGGCTACCTGGTGCCGAGCAGTCTCTCCAACCACCTCAACGGCGGACGGATCCCGGAAGAGTCGCAGGTCACCGCCTTCTTCAAGGAGATTCTGAGTGAGTGCACGGGGCATGACGGAGGTGGGACGGAGCTGCCCTGTTCGCTCGATGAGCTGCTGGAGATGAGGCGACTGGCCCGTGTCCAGCACTGCGCTTGCGTCCCCCACACCACGGAGGCGGGAAACGAAGCAGCTGACACATCGCCGGCTCCCTCGGATTCCCGCCCTCCCGCGGATTTCACGGTCCGGCAACCACGCCGCGTAAGGCGCCAGCCCTCACAGGGAAGGGCCGCTACCCGCCGCACCCTGCAGAGGGCATTGGCCAGGGGTCAGGTGCCGGTCCCCCTCACGGAGGGGGACCGGCCGCGCCCCCAACTGCCAGCGGAGGCAGACTGGACCGAGCTGGAAACCTTGACGGCCTTTCTCACCGATGGCCGCTACCGCGACGCGGGACTGCTGCTGTGGCGGGCCGGGCGGACCCTCTCCGCGGCAGAACTCCTGCAAGCAGTCGGCGCCTGCCGGACCGCGGGACAGACCGATGCCGCCGAAGCCGTCCTGACCAGCGTGAGCGAACGCACAGACAAGCAGGCCGTCTTGAACATCGCGGCCGCGTTCCAGCACGCCGGACGGCCAGACGACGTGGCCTTCCTGCTGGCCGCTGCCCGGACCGCTAGCTGAACGGGAGCAACAGCTGCTGGTGGCCCCTGGCCAGGGCCGTGGGTGGGGTGGGGCGGGTGGCGGCCAGGGTGAGGAGGGTGCGGAGGGCTTCGATGACTTGCGTCGGGGTGTCGCGGATCATCGACGGGGTCGCGCTGACCACCAGGATCCCGTGGGCCTCCAGGCGCAGGCGCCGGCGGAGGGTGGCCTGCCAGGCGTCCCGCGTGTAGTGGTACTCCGCCGAGTCGACCTCCAGGGCCACGCCCTCGTCGGGCCAGTAGGCGTCCGGGCTGGCCAGGAAGGTGCCGTCCGGGGTGTGGAGGCGGGCATTCCACAGGGGGGTCGGGAGGTCGGTGCCGGTGAGGGCGTCGCGGGCGCGGGCCTCGGCCACCGAGCGGACCCCGGCCAGGAGTTCCGCCGCAGCGGCGCGGACGGCGGGGCGGGCCAGGAGGCGGGAAGCGCGGAGTTCGGCGTGGAGGTCGTGCGGGTGGCACCAGCCGGCCTGGACGACCTGGGCCAGGACCGAGCGGATCCGGTCGGGGTGCGCCTCGGGTCCCGGGCGGGCGGCGAAGTCGGCGGCGGCCCGGACCGGTCGGGCGCTGGGGACGCCCGCGACGGTGATGGTGCGTGGCCAGCGGGAGGTGGTCAGGGGCCGGACCTCCGGGGTGCCGGTGAGCCGGCGCCGGGCGCGGATCAGTACGTCGGCGGGGGCGGGCGGGGTGTCGCGGATGCCCAGGAGGGAGAGGGCGGCTGCGCCGGTGAGTGCGGCGGTCGCGCCGGAGAGCGGGTCCGCGGCCGGTTCGGCGGCGTAGAGGACCGCGGCCAGAGCCCGTTGCCGGTGGTCGGGCGGGCCCGTCTGGAGGAGGTAGACGCGGGGCAGCAGGCGTTGCCAGGGGCCGCCGGGGCGGGTGCGGGAGGTGATGGTGCCGCCGGGGACCCCGGCGGTGGTGGTGAGCTGGTGGCGGGTGGCGAGGCCGAGCTGGCGGCGGGCCACTTTGGCGGTTCCGGGCGTGATCATGGCCCGGGTATGCCCGTTCCGCATCCGGTCTAGCCGGGGCGGCCCGGGTGGGAGGGGGAGAGGAAGACGACCACGCCGGTCTGGGTGCCGGGCAGGGCCTGCACCTCGTGCCAGCCCAGGCGGCGGTACGTGGCCACCGTGTCCGTGGCCAGTCGGGAGGTGAGGAGCCAGGCCCGCTGCTGCGGCGCGTCCTCGGTGATCTCCGCGAGCAGGGCCCGCCCGGTGCCGCGGCCGCGCGCGTAGGCCCGTACGGCGAGCTCGTCGATCTCCAGCGCCCCGACGAGCAACTCCCGTACCCGGTCGGGTCCGAGCTGGGCCGCGACCTGGGGGTACGCGCGGTGCTGGGGGAAGGGATGCGGGGTCACCCAGGCGGTGGCGAAGCCGTCCACGCCGGTCTGGGACTGGGCGAAGGCCATACGGAACCCCGGGCGCCGGACGTCCGTCTGGAGGCGGGTGGAGAACTGACGAATGGTTTCTTCGCATTCGTTCCAGGGCGCGGCGGAGAAGACGTCGGCGTAGGCGTCGACCAGTTCGGCCTCAAGGTCCAGGACGGTGCGTCCATAGGAGATCACTGTGTCGACTCCTGGGTTGATTGGGCGTATTCCTGCTGGAAGACCGAATTTACGCCCAACAGGTTCCCGCGCCCGGCGATGCGCAGAACCGGCGAGTGTGCGACAAATCGCCTCCGCGGCGTCCGTGTCGCGGACCGGGGTGGGGCGTTGAGCAACCCGTGAACACGGACAGACTGCTGCTGGCGGCGGGCCGGTGCGCGCTCGCCTTCCTCCTCGTCCTCGGGATCGTCGCGCTGTTGCCGCGCGCGGTGCGGGAGGCGGTGCCGGACGCCGTGGTGGGCGGGGCGGTGCTCGTGCTCGGGGCGGTGGGGGTCCGGCGGGCGTCGAGGCGCCCGCGTTAGGTTTGACGGAGCGGGTGCGGCGCCGGTGGCGTGGCAGTGGCGGTGCCGGCCGTGTGCAGAGCAGTTCATGGGAAGACACGACGTGTGAGGGAGTTCGAGATGGCTCGGGTACCGAGTTCCGCGGTGGCGGCGGCAGGGCTGGTCGGCGGTTACGCCGTGGCCCGCTGGACGAAGAAGCGGCCGCTGGGCGGTGTCGTGCTCGGCGCCGCCGGGCTCGTGGCCGGGCGGGAGTGGCACAAGCGCGGCGGAGTGCCCGCGGCGGCCGGGCTGGGTGCGCTGTACCTCGCGGGCTTCGCGGGGGCGCATCCGCTGGCGAAGAAGGTCGGGGCGTGGCCGGCCGTTGTCGGGGCCGCCGGTGTCGTCGCCGCGACCGCCTGGGCCGTCGCGGACCGCACCGCCTGACCGGTCCCTCCGGGGTGGGGGGCCGCTCCCCTGGCGGGGTGTACGGGCATCCCGTTCCCCTGGCCGGAGCCGTTCCCCTGGCCGGGGGTGCGGGTGGGGCCGCTGCACGGAGCTGTCCCCTACCCGCCCTTCCACCGTTCCCCGGTCTCCGCCCGGACCCGCGCCTCAAACGCCGGCGAGGCTGGAGTTGCTGTAGCTGACGGGTATCAGCCACAGGCGGTCGCCGGACGCTGAGAAATGAGGAGCGCGTAGCGATCTGACGCGCCTGGGGGCACCGGAGGTCGCTTTCATCAGCCTCTCGTGCGCTTAGTCGCGCCCCGGCCCGGAATCTCGGCTCTTGAGGGCCCGGATGCCTGGCGGGCCGGCGCCCGGCCCCTCGCCTGGTCCCTGACACGGCCGTCCCTCCCACCATGGACCGTGCCGTTCTTTTGGGGGTTTCCCGGCAGTCTTTCGGCTTTCCGGGGCGGGTCGGTCGGTCAAGGGTGGCCGAAGGCCATCGCGTAGCGACGCGACCGAAGGGAGCGCTCTTGAGGGACCGGCCCGAACCGGAAGGACGATGGGACTGACGGGAAACCCCCAAGCCTCCCTGAGACCGCCCGAGGGGGTGCCGCTCCCCGGGCCCCCGCCCCACCCGCCCGCACCCGGGGAGGCGGGTGGGCAGCCACCGCCCGACCCCCACCCCTCGAGGGGGAGATAGCGGGCCCGCGCCGCAAGCCCCCCGCCCCGCCCCCTCCTCCCCCTACCCCCCCAACACCCGCGACACGGTATAGATCAGCAGCCCCGCCAGCGCGCCCACCACCGTGCCGTTGATGCGGATGAACTGGAGGTCGCGGCCGATGTGGGCCTCGATCTTGCGGGAGGTGTGTTCGGCGTCCCAGGCCGCCACCGTGTCCGTGATCAGCGAGGTGATCTCCCGGCGGTACGTTGTGACCACGTACACCACCGCGCCCTCGATCCAGCCCTCCACCTTCTCCTGCAGGCGGCCGTCCGTGGCGAGCCGGGCGCCCAGGGACATCAACGAGGACCGGACCCTCAGCCGCAGCTCGCTGTGCTCGTCCTCCGCCGCCGAGATGATCATCGTGCGGATCGCGGACCACGCCGAGGCGATCACGTCCTGGATCTCGTCCCGCGCCAGGACCTCGGACTTCATCCGCTCCACCCGCGCCCGCGTCTCCGTGTCCGACTGGAGGTCCGCCGCGAAGTCGCGCAGGAAGCGGTCCACCGCCCCGCGCGCCGGGTGGCCGGGCATGTCGCGCATCTCCGTGACGAAGCGCAGCAGTTCCTTGTACACCCGGTCGCCGACCTTGCGGTCGACGAAGCGCGGGGTCCAGCCCGGGGCTCCGCCCTGGACGGCGTCCATGACCGAGTCCCCGTGGGTGACCAGCCAGTCGTGGGCCTTGGCGCACACGAGGTCCACGGCGCGGTGGTGGCCCCCGTCGGCGACGACCCGCTCCAGGGTCTTGCCGATGCCCGGGGCGATCTCCGCCGCCTCCGCCCGCCGCGTGATCGCCTCGCCCACCACGGCCTGTACGTCGGAGTCCCGCAGCACGGTCAGGGCGCCGCGCAGCGCGGTGGCCAGCTCCGCCGTGACCCGGTCGGCGTGCGCGGGCTCGGCCAGCCAGGCGCCGAGCCGGCCGCCGATGCCGAGGGAGTGCAGCCGTGCGCGCACCACGTCCGCCGACAGGAAGTTCTCGCCGACGAACTCACCGAGGGAGATTCCCAGCTGGTCCTTCTTGGTGGGGATGATCGCGGTGTGCGGGATGGGCAGGCCCAGCGGCCGCCGGAAGAGGGCCGTCACCGCGAACCAGTCCGCGAGCGCGCCGACCATGCCGGCCTCCGCCGCGGCGGCCACGTACCCGGCCCAGGCGCCGGCTCCCCAGGCGTTCTGCGCGCACTTGGCCAGTACGTAGACCAGCGCGACCAGGATCAGCAGACCCGTCGCGGTCGCCTTCATCCGGCGGACGCCGCGCTGCCGCTCCTCGTCCGCCGTGTTGAAGACGAACCCGCCCCGTGGCGGGGCCGACGGGCCCCTCGTACGCTCACCCGTGCTGCTGTTCACGTGCTGCTCCTGCCCTTCCCCCGATGGCCGGTTTTGTCTGCATAGCATCCGACTCCCGGGAGGTCCGGGGAGTTCCCGGCGCGCCGCCGGAGGCGCTGTGACCGCCCTCCTAGAGCTCCTTGCGGGGCGTACTCCCGCCCAGCCCCTTCGCCCCCTTCGGCTCCTTGACCTTGACCGCGACCCCGCCCCAGAAGGCGAGGCCGTTCACGACGACGCGCGGGGCGCCCGGCTCCGGCCGGTTGTCCTGGGACTTGCCCTGGTCGAAGGCGCCCATGATGCCGATGCCGCGCACGTCGACCTCGACGCCCGGCGGGACGGTGATCTCGATGCCGCCCATGACGGCGACGCAGGTGATGACGACCTCGCGCTCCGCGAAGTCCGCCTCCCGCAGGTCCAGCTCACCTCCGCCCCAGATCGCCACGGCGTTGAACCGGGCGGGCACGGTCCAGCGGCCCTTGCGCTGGAAGCCCGACATGACGGCGACGGCGGTGGCGGAGGTCCCCGTACCGCCGATCCGCTCCGGCCATGCCGACGAGGGCGCCTGAGCAGAAGAAGGAACAGGAGAGGGGTCGGGCCCCGCCCCCGGCAGGTCGCGGGTCAGGGGTTCCAGCTCCGCGTACGTACGGGACTTGTACGCCGCCTCCAGCCGCTCCTCGAACTCGTCCATGTCGAGCCGGCCCTCGGCGACGGCGTCCCGCAGCCGGTCCACGACCCGCTCGCGGTCGGCGTCCGACGCCCTCAGCGCGGGCGGCTCCGCTGCCGCCTCCTCCGAAGAGGTCTTCTCCAAAGAGGTCTTCTCAAGCGAGGTCTTCTCCGGCAACGGCTTCTCCGGCCGCTCGTCACTCATATGGCCCACCCTATGCAGAGACCCGACGCCCCACCCCGGGGCGAACCCTGATTTCCCCCCTACCTCAAACCCCCATCCCTCACCCCCCACCCTCACCCCCATCCCTCACCTCCATCCCTCATCCCCG
The DNA here is from genome assembly GCF_055575955.1 of Streptomyces sp. NPDC033966. Lineage (NCBI taxonomy): Bacteria > Bacillati > Actinomycetota > Actinomycetes > Kitasatosporales > Streptomycetaceae > Streptomyces > Streptomyces sp. NPDC033966. The sequence goes on from NZ_JBVIRQ010000006.1 coordinate 443,234, forward strand.
CCCCGCGTACATCCGCGCGATCACCTCCTCGATGTCCGGATCCCGCACCGACAGGTCCAGCAGCGGGTACCGGGCCGCCACCGCCGCCACCAGCGGCGCCGCCGACTCCCCCGCCGGGAACGCCAGCCACTGCCGCGGCCCCTCCACCCTCACCACCCGGGCCCCCGCCACCTCCACCGGCGGGAGCTCCCGCTCCAGGTCGACCACCAGCGTCCGCTCGCTGCCCTCCCCCAGGGCGTGCAGTCCGCCGAGCGCCCCGTCGTACATCAGCCGGCCGTGGTCGATCACCATCACCCGCTCGCACAGCTGCTCGATGTCCTGGAGGTCGTGCGTGGTGAGCAGCACCGTGGTCCCCAGCTCCTCGTTCAACTGCCGCAGGAAGCCCCGTACCTTCGCCTTGCTGACCACGTCCAGCCCGATCGTCGGCTCGTCCAGGTACAGCACCTCCGGATCGTGCAGCAGCGCCGCCGCGATGTCCCCCCGCATCCGCTGCCCCAGCGACAGCTGCCGTACCGGTACGTCGAGCAGCTCGGCCAGGTCCAGCCGCTCGACGCACCGCTCCAGGTTCTCCGCGAAGCGGGCGGCCGGGATCCGGTACATCCGGCGCATCAGCCCGTACGAGTCCTTCAGCGGCAGGTCCCACCACAGCGTCGTGCGCTGCCCGAACACCACCCCGATCCGGTGCGCGAGCCGCATCCGCTCCCGCGCCGGGTCGATGCCCGCGACGCGCAGCCGGCCGCCGCTCGGGGTGAGGATGCCGGTCAGCATCTTGATGGTGGTGGATTTCCCGGCACCGTTGGGCCCGATGTAGCCGACCACCTCCCCGCGCGCGATCTCGAAGCTGATCCCGTCCACGGCCCTTACCTGCCGTTTCTCCCGGCGCATCAGCCCCACCCGACGGCGCACGTCGAAGACCTTCTCGACCCCGTCCAAAGAAATCAGCGCATCACGGCCCACAGAAGCCACCGCCCCTAACTCCCCGTACTCCGGTACGAACGCACGCCCGCGCGCCACGCCAGCGACGCGGGCAGGAACACCGCGAAGGCCACCAGCGGGCTCAGGAACGCCACCCACCCCGGCAGTCCCAGCGGATCGGGCCGGCCCAGCACGTACAGCGCGGGCAGCCAGTTGACGAAGGCCAGCGGGACCACGAACGTCGCCCCGCGCAGCAGCTCCTTCGCGAACACCGTCGGCGGGTACTGGAGCATCGTGCAGCCCCCGTACGTGAAGGAGTTCTGCACCTCCGCCGCGTCCCCGGCGAGGAACTGGAAGGCCGCGCCGGCCACCAGCACCCCGCCGAAGATCCCCGCCCCGGCCACCACCATGACCGGCACCAGCAGCACCTTCGCCGGGCTCCAGTGCACGTCCAGCACCGAGACCGCCCAGCCCAGCACCCCCAGCCCCTGCACGATCCGCCCGAGCCGGCGCAGCGCGAACCGGTCCGCGGCGACCTGGGCGAGCAGCGGGACGGGGCGTACGAGCATGGTGTCGAGGGAGCCGTCGCGGATCCGGGCGCCGACCCGGTCGGTGTTGCCGAGGAGCAGGTCGGCGAGGCCCAGGGAGGCCGAGCAGGCCCCGTACAGCAGCGCGATCTCGGGCAGGGTGAAGCCGCCCAGCGCGTTCACGTGGGAGAACATGACGGCGATCGCGACGAAGTCGAGGGCCGTGATCGCCGCGTTCCCGAAGGTGGCCAGCAGGAACGACATCCGGTACGTCATCGTCGAGCGGATCCACATCCCGGCGATCAGCCCGTACCCGCGCAACCCCTCCCGGAACCGCCCGCCGGGCCCCGCCTTCCCCGCTTCTCCCGCCTTCCCCGTTTCTCCCGCCTTCCCCGCTTCTCCCGCCGACCCCGCTTCTCCCGCCTTCCCCCCTTCCCCGGCTTCCCCCTCCGCCCCCGTTTCCCGGGGACTCCGCCCCTCCCCCCGGGTCACCGCCGCCGCCTCAGCCACCCTGGACCACCACCTTCCGCGTCGCCGCCGACTGGACCAGCCGCCCCGCGCCCAGCAGGGCCAGCGCCCACGCGGCCTGGAAGCCGAGCGCCCGTACGGCTCCCCCTGCCCCGGTGTGGGTGCCGAGCAGCACGTCCAGCGGGACCTGGAGCATCGCGGCCCACGGCAGCAGCCGCACCAGTTCGCCGAAACCGCCCGGGAAGACGGTCAGCGGCAGCAGCATCCCCGAGCAGAAGATGGTCACGACGGTGGCCATCAGGTTGACGCCCGCGCCGTCCAGCAGCCAGAACGCCGCCAGCCCCAGCAGGTACCGCACCCCGAACCCGACGACCAGCCCGAGGCAGACCGACACCAGGAACAGCAGCCAGCGCAGCGGATCGGACGGCAGTGCCAGGGTGAAGGCGCACGCTCCGGCGACCAGGGGCACCACCCCGCGCCCCACCAGCTGGAAGGCCGCCCTGCCGAGGTCGGCCGCGAGCCACCACGCCTGGAGGTCGGCCGGGCGGTACAGGTCGACGGCGATGTCACCCGTACGGATGCGCTCCTGGAGTTCCTCCTGGAAGCCGCCGCCGATGAGCGAGCCGGCGGCCAGCAGGGACTGGCTGACCCAGACGAAGGTGAGGGCCTGGGCCTGGTCGTAGCCGCCGAGTCGGGGGCGCTCGTCCCACAGGGCGACGTACGTGTACGCGACGATGAAGCCGAAGACGGTGTTGGTGAACACCCCGGCGGCCGTCGCCGTCCCGTACGTGGCGTACCGCCGGAATCCGCCGGCCGCGACGGCCATGTACAGACGCACCGCATCCCCCCGTTTCCCACATCGTTCCCAGGTCGGCCAGAGCCATCGGCCTTACGTCGGCCGGAGTCATCGGCCTACGTCGGCCGGAGCCGTCGGCCTACGTCGGCCAAAGCGCGCGAGCTTAGTGCGGAGGGGCGAGCCACGCGACCGTTTTATGCCCGTCCGGAGCCAAATCACCGGCCATCGGGTAGACACCATGAGGTACGGATGTGGATATTTCTGACGGCCCCGAGGAGCCCCGGCGATGAGCGACCAGTCACCACCACCGGGCTGGACCCCTCGTGACCCGGACACCCCGGACCGACCCCCCGCCAGGAGTCCGGGCCCCAACTCCCGGCCCACCTCCCGGCCCAACTCCCGGCCCAACTCCCGGCCCGGCCCCCGGCGCACCGGGTGGCGCCGCTTCCTGCCCACCTGGCGCATGGTCGTCGGCACCCTGCTGCTGGTCGCCCTGCTGATCGGCGGCGCGCTCGTCGCCGGCTACCTGCTGGTCGACATCCCCCCGGCCAACGCCGCCGCCACCGCCCAGTCCAACGTGTACCTCTACGCCGACGGCTCCCAGCTCGCCCGCGACGGCGAGGTCAACCGCGTCAACGTCCCGCTGTCACAGGTCCCCCGGGGCGTCCAGGAGGCCGTACTGGCCGCCGAGGACCGGGACTTCTACTCCGAACGGGCGGTGGACCCCAAGGCGATGGTCCGCGCCGCCTGGAACACGGCGACCGGCAAGGGCACGCAGTCCGGTTCGACCATCACCCAGCAGTACGTCAAGAACTACTACCTGGGCCAGGAACAGACGATCAACCGGAAGGTCAAGGAGTTCTTCATCGCGATCAAACTCGGTCGCGAGAAGTCGAAGGACTACATCCTCGAGGGGTACCTGAACACCAGCTACTTCGGCCGCAACGCCTACGGCATCCAGGCCGCCTCCCAGGCCTACTACGGCAAGGACGCCAACAAGCTGACCACCGCCGAGGGCGCCTACCTCGCCACCCTCCTCAACTCCCCCAGCGCCTTCGACGTCGTCTCCCACCCCCAGAGCCGCGCCCGCGCCGTCGCCCGCTGGAACTACGTGCTCGACGGCATGGTCAAGAAGAAGTGGATGACGCCCGGGGAACGCTCCGCCGTGCAGTTCCCCGAGCCCGGCAAGGTCCGCGCGGCCGCCGGCCTGTCCGGGCAGCGCGGCTACCTCGTCGAAGCCGTCAAGGACTACATCTCCGAACACAAGATCCTCGACGACAAGACCCTCGCCGAGGGCGGCTACCGGATCACCACCACCATCGACAAGCGCCGCCAGACCGCCTTCGTCGACGCCGTCCAGAAGCAGCTGATGGACAAGCTCGACCCCGAGGGCCGCCCCGCGGACCGCGTGGTCCGGGCCGGCGGGGCCTCCATCGACCCTGCCACCGGCAAGGTCGTCGCCCTCTACGGCGGCATCGACTACACCAAGCAGTACGTGAACAACGCGACCCGGCACGACTACCAGGTCGCCTCCACCTTCAAGCCGTTCGTCTTCGCCTCGGCCGTCCAGAACGCCTCCCGCACCCAGGACGGCCGCCGGATCACCCCGAACACCATCTACAACGGCGACAACAAGCGCCGCGTCATCGGCACCCGCGGCACCTACGCCCCGGAGAACGAGGGCCAGCAGTCGTACGGGGACATCACCGTCAACACCGCCACCGACCTCTCCGTCAACACGGTCTTCGCCCAGATGGTCGTGGACGTCGGCACCGAGAAGGTCAAGCGGACCGCCATCGACCTCGGCATCCCCGAGAACACCCCGAACTTCGTCGTCGGCCCGGCCATGGCCCTCGGCACCATGCAGGCCAGCGTCGTGGACATGACCCAGGCCTACGCGACCCTCGCCGACCACGGCCGGTACACCCCCTACACCTTCCTGGAGAAGATCTCCAAGGACGGCGACGACGTCCACCTCCCCGACCGCACCCCCCGCCAGGCCGTCCCCCGCGAGGCCGCCGACACGACCACGTCCATGCTGATCAGCGTCGTCGACAACGGCACCGGCACGGAGGCCCTGGCCGCCGGCCACCCGGCCGCCGGCAAGACCGGCACCGCCGAGCTGGACCGCGCGGCCTGGTTCGCGGCGTACACCCCGGACCTCGTCACGGTGGTCTCGGTGATGGGCCAGGACCCCGACACCGGCACCCTCCAGTCCCTGTACGGGGCGCTCGGCGAGGCCCGCCTCGGCGGCGGCGGCTACCCCGCCCGGATCTGGGCCGCCTACACCAAGACGGCCCTGGAGGCCGCGGACCCCGAGGACTTCGACCTGGAGCTCCAGCCGGGCGCGGCCCAGCTCCCGCCGCCCCCGCCGGTCCAGCCCACCACCCCCCAGCAGCCCGAGGGCAGCCGCCCGCCGTGGCAGCGCCCCGACCGGCCGACCCCGCCGGGACCGCCCACCCCGCCGACCCCGCCGAACGGCGGCCAGACCGACGGGGGCCAGACCACCGGGGGCGAGACGACGGGCGGCCAGACCAACGGGGGCCAGACCACGGGGAGCGAGACGACGGGCGGCCAGACCAACGGGGGCCAGACGAACGGCGGCCAGACCACCGGAGGCGAGACGACGGGCGGCCAGACCACCGGAGGCGAGACCACCGGAGGCCAGACGAACGGCGGCACCACCCAGGGCCGCCGCCCGCCGTCACACTTCCTCGAATGAGGGTGATCAGTGCCCGGAGGTGGCCTTCAGACCCACCACCGCGACCAGCAGCAGACAGATGAAGAAGATCCGGGCGGCGGTGACGGGCTCCCCCAGCACCGCCATCCCGAGCACGGCCGCCCCGGCCGCGCCGATGCCCACCCACACGCCGTACGCCGTACCGATGGGCAGGGTCTTCGCCGCGTACGACAGCAGCACCATGCTGGCGACGATGCCGGCACCGGTGAACACCGACGGCCACAGCCGGGTGAAGCCCTCCGTGAACTTCATGCCGATCGACCAGCCGACCTCGAGCAGACCGGCGGCGAGAAGAAGAACCCAGGCCATGACAGGCACCTCCGGGACGAGACGGAAACGGGGGTGCGTCGTCTTTGCGTCCTGCTACCCGGTACGGCGCGTCTCGTCGGGGGTTCCGCCCCACCGTAGCAAAGGGCGGCAAAGGGCACACGAAAGGGCCGGTGACGCCGGTCACCGACCCTTTCGCAGATCCGAACCTCAGAGGTACAGCCCGGTGGAGTCCTTGGACCCCTCCAGCCGCTCCGCGGCCACGGCGTGCAGGTCCCGCTCGCGCATCAGCACGTACGTCGCCCCGCGCACCTCGACCTCGGCACGGTCCTCCGGGTCGTACAGCACGCGGTCGCCGGGCTCGACGCTGCGCACGTTCTGCCCGACCGCGACCACCTCGGCCCAGGCGAGCCGCTTGCCCACCGCGGCCGTCGCCGGAATCAGGATGCCGCCGCCGGAGCGCCGCTCTCCCTCGGGCGTGTCGGACTTCACGAGCACGCGGTCGTGGAGCATGCGGATGGGCAGCTTGTCGTGGGTGGTGTTCTCGCTCACGACCTGAACCTACCTGCCGCCGTCCACCCTGTATGCCGGAGGGTCGTCACCGCGTCGTCACCGCTTGCGGCGCGCGGAGGCCACGAGCAGCCCCACCACGCCGACCGCGAGGAGCGCGACCGGCACGATCCGCTCGAAGCGCGGGGCGCCGTCCTCGTGGCGCAGACCGTCCTTCACGTCGGTGACGAGCCGGTTCACGGCGACGAAGGCGCGGCCGGCGGTGTGGTCCACCGCCGAGGCGACCCGGGCCTTCGCGTCCCCGATGATCGTCTGCGGGTGCATGCGCACGCCGATCTCGTCGAGCGTCTCGGCGAGCTGCTCACGGCGGCGGACGATGTCCGCCTCGATCTGTGCGGGGGTCCTGGCTTCCGGCACCGCGCTGCCTCCGTCGTCGTTTCGTCGTCTGTGGGCTTGATCCGTCATGGACAGTCTGTCAGCTAAGTCAGCTTAGGCTCATGCCGTACGGATCCCCTCCCGAGGAGAGCACTGACATGAGCGAGCGACTCCAGCCGGGCGACATCGCCCCCGCCTTCACCCTGCCCGACGCGGACGGCAACGAGGTCTCGCTGGCCGACCACAAGGGCCGGAAGGTGATCGTGTACTTCTACCCGGCGGCCCTGACGCCGGGCTGCACCAAGCAGGCCTGCGACTTCACGGACAACCTGGACGTCCTGGCCACGGCCGGCTACGACGTCATCGGCGTCTCCCCGGACAAGCCGGAGAAGCTCGCGAAGTTCCGCGAGCAGGAGCACCTGAAGGTCACCCTGGTCGGGGACCCGGAGAAGGAGACCCTGACGGCGTACGGCGCCTTCGGCGAGAAGAAGCTGTACGGCAAGACGGTCACCGGGGTCATCCGCTCCACGGTGGTCGTGGACGAGGAGGGCAAGGTCGAGCACGCCTTCTACAACGTCAAGGCCACCGGTCACGTTGCGAAGATCATCAAGGACCTGGCCATCTGACCCCCGCTCGGCCCCGCACCCCCCGAAAGTCCCGCACCAGAAGTGGTGCGGGACTTTCCGTTTATCGCACGTAACCTCCCGTGATGCTGATCAGTTAGCCCGTACGAGGCCTCGCGAACGCGGGGCGGAGAACGGGGGCGGGATGCCGGCCAGTCCGTACACGAAGGAACGCCTGACGGAAGCGGCGAGCACGTCGAGAACGCTGTCCGAGGCACTGGAAAAGCTGGGGATGGATCCTCAGGGCGGATCCCGCCGGTACGTTCACGACAGGATGCGCAGGCTCGGCGTGGACGTCTCCCACTTCACGAAGGAGGGGGTGAAGTGGACCAAGGAGGTACTGGCGGAGGCAGTCGCGACCTCGACGAACATGTGCGAGGTACTGAGGCACCTGGGACTGGAAGTGGTGGGCGGCCACCACACGCACATCAGCCGCAAAGTGAAGGCCTACGGAATCGACACCTCACACTTCTTCCTGCCGTCTCCGGCAGGAAGAACCCGTACGCGCCGGACGCCCGAGACGGTTCTGGTCGAGCAACGCGGCGACAGCGCCCGACGGATCCCCGGCGACCGCCTCCGACACGCACTGACCACGCTCGGGGTACCCCAACGGTGCGCACTGTGCGGCAACGAGGGCACCTGGTCGGGACGGCCGCTCCCTCTGGAGGTGGACCACATCGACGGCAACTGGCGTGACAACCGCCGCGAAAACCTGCGCTTCCTCTGCCCGAACTGCCACTCCACCACGGACACCTACCGGGGACGCGCAAAGAGGCGGCGGCGGTGAGTACTCGCACGTATCATCCGAGGCCCTCAAGTACGGCGCTGCTCGAGGCCGTGGCCGCATCGGTCTCGCTGTCCGGAACCCTGAGCCTGCTCGGCCTTCCGGCGAACGGAACGCTCAACGAGAGGCTGAAGCGCTGGATACGCGAGGAGGGGCTCTCGACAGCGCACTTCCTGGGGCAGGCCCATCAGCGCGGCAAACCCGGCTTCTGCCTGCCGCGATCCGCTGACAAGATCCTCGTCAGGCGGGACGACGGGCGGCGCACGAAGACCGCGCAGCTGCGCCGCGCCCTCCGCGAAGTGGGTGTGCCCGAACGATGCGCCGAGTGCGGCGCTCCACCCGAATGGCTCGGGGTTCCCATGACCTTGGAGGTCGACCACGTCAATGGCGACCGGAGTGACGACAGGATCGGAAACCTCCGGCTGCTATGCCCCAACTGCCACGCAATCACCAGCACGTGGTGCCGAGGAGGTCGCCGCCGCAGTGAATGAGGCGTCCTTCGCCGCAGCTGATACTTGGCCGCTACCATGGCAGCACCTCGCGGCCGTGTCGTAACAGGCAGCCGAGCGGCGCTTAGAACGCCGTGGGAGAAATCCCGTGGGGGTTCGAATCCCCCCGGCCGCACCTGCCAGAAGGCCCCGTACACGCATCCGCGTACGGGGCCTTCGGCGCGTCCCGAGGACCTCAGCCCAGCAGCTCCCGCAGGACCGGGATCAGGCCGCGGAAGGCCTGGCCGCGGTGGGAGATGGCGTTCTTCTCGTCCGCCGTCAGTTCCGCGCAGGTGCGGGTCTCGCCCAGGGGCTGGAGGATCGGGTCGTAGCCGAAGCCGCCGCCGCCGACCGGGGTGTGGCGGAGGGTGCCCAGGAGGCGGCCCTCGACGACGCGTTCGGTGCCGTCCGGGAGGGCCAGGGCGGCGGCGCAGAAGAAGTGGGCGCCGCGGTGCTCGTCGGCGATGTCGCCCAGCTGGGCCAGCAGCAGTTCGAGGTTGGCGCGGTCGTCGCCGTGGGCGCCCGCCCAGCGGGCGGAGAAGATGCCGGGGGCGCCGTTCAGGACGTCGACGCACAGGCCGGAGTCGTCCGCGATGGCGGGGTGGCCGGTGGCCTGCGCCAGGGCGTGGGCCTTGAGGAGGGCGTTCTCGGCGAAGGTGACGCCGGTTTCCTTGACGTCGGGGATCTCGGGGTACGCGTCCGCGCCGACCAGCTCGTGCGGCAGGCCGGCGGCGGACAGGATGGCGCGGAGCTCGCTGACTTTGCCCGCGTTGCGGGTCGCGAGGATCAGGCGGGTCATGCTCCCCATTATCCCGGGGTGCAGACCTTGGAGATCTCCGCGGCGGCGTCGGCGACGGGCTTGACGTCGGGGGTGGTGTCGCCGTTGTTGACGGCGGTGCGGACGTTCTTGACGGCCGTGCTCATGGAGTCGACGGCCTTGCCGAGGTCGGCGTTGCCCGTCGTGTCCTTGATCTTCTTGAGGTTGGTGTCGATCCGGTCGAGCGCGTTCTGGGTGTCCTGGATGCTGTTGCCCGCGTTGGAGACGGCCTGCTGGAGGTCGTTGACGCTGTCCGCGATGGCGACGGCGGTGTTGGCGCAGTCCATGGCGGTGGCGACGGCGTCGCAGGCGGTCAGCGCCGGGACGGTGAGGGCGGCCGCCAGGGCGACGGCGGCGATGCGGAGTTTCGGCTTGCTCGGCTTCATTCGGGTCCCCCCGGGAAAGGCTCGGATGCGTGGACGGGCGCACGGTGGTGACACCGTGCGCCCGTACCCGACTAGACGCGCGCCCGCGCCCGGCGGTTGCCGGACACGACACCCCCTACGGGACCTGGAGGTCCAGGGCGCCGAGCTGGAGGGCCTCCAGGTCGGCGCAGCCGCCGGCGGCGAGGTCGAGGAGGGCGTTGAGTTCCTTGCGGTCGAAGGGCTCGCCCTCGGCGGTGCCCTGGACTTCGACGAAGCGGCCGTCGCCGGTGCAGACGACGTTCATGTCGGTCTCGGCGCGCACGTCCTCCTCGTAGCAGAGGTCGAGGAGCGGGACGCCGTCGACGATGCCGACGGAGACGGCGGCGACGGTGCCGGTGAGGGGCTTGCGGCCGGCCTTGATGAGCTTCTTCCGCTGGCCCCAGGCGATGGCGTCGGCGAGGGCGATGTAGGCGCCGGTGATGGCGGCGGTGCGGGTGCCGCCGTCGGCCTGGAGGACGTCGCAGTCCAGGACGATGGTGTTCTCGCCGAGGGCCTTGTAGTCGATGACGGCGCGCAGCGAGCGGCCGATGAGGCGGGAGATCTCGTGGGTGCGGCCGCCGATCTTGCCGCGGACGGATTCGCGGTCGCCGCGGGTGTTGGTGGAGCGGGGCAGCATCGAGTATTCGGAGGTGACCCAGCCTTCGCCGCTGCCCTTGCGCCAGCGCGGGACGCCTTCGGTGAAGGAGGCGGTGCAGAAGACCTTGGTGTCTCCGAAGGAGATGAGGACGGAGCCCTCGGCGTGCTTGCTCCATCCGCGTTCGATGGTGACCGGGCGGAGCTGTTCGGGCGTGCGGCCGTCGATGCGAGACATGGCTGTGAGCCTAGTCGGTGCGGGGGTACGCGTGGACCCCGTCCGGTGTTCCCGGTACGGGGTCCTCGTACTGCCTGGTGGTGCCTGCCGAGCGGTGGGCTCAGCTCACATCATGTCTTCGATCTCGCCGGCGATCGGGTCGGCGTCGGTGCCGATGACGACCTGGATGGCGGTGCCCATCTTGACGACGCCGTGGGCGCCGGCGGCCTTGAGGGCGGCTTCGTCGACGAGGGAGGGGTCGGCGACCTCGGTGCGCAGGCGGGTGATGCAGCCCTCGACCTCTTCGATGTTGTCGATGCCCCCGAGCCCGGCGACGATCTTCTCAGCCTTGGTGGCCATGTGTTTCTCCCTGAGTGGTTCGAAGAACGAGTCTCTGCGGCCGTGTCCGGCTACCCGCTGCGTCCGCTTTGTCACGGTAGCTCACGTCGCTCACGGTTGGCCTATCTGCGCGAGCGCGAGCCCGGCCCCTGCCGAAGGATGACGATCAGCAGCAGCCTGCCCACAACTGGTCTACACCAGTGTGCCGCACGTGCTGCCACCGCCAAAACGGGCCGGGCCGAGGAGGACGCGGATGAGCGCGAGCAGCGCAGCGGAGGTGCCGCGCAGGCAGTGGTGGAACGGCCTGTTCCAGGGTTTGCAGAAGATGGGGCGCAGTCTCCAGCTGCCGATCGCGGTGCTGCCGGCCGCGGGCATCCTGAACCGGCTCGGGCAGCCGGACGTGTTCGGCAAGGACGGTCTGGACTGGAGCGCGGTCGCGAAGGTGATGGCCGGTGCGGGCGGGGCGCTGCTGGACGCGGACCTCGGCCTGCCGCTGCTGTTCTGCGTGGGCGTCGCGATCGGCATGGCGAAGAAGGCGGACGGTTCGACGGCGCTGGCGGCGGTGGCGGGGTTCCTCGTGTACCGGGGGGTGCTGCACGCGTTCCCGAAGCCGTGCCCGTCGGGGACGAAGGACGTGGGGGGCGGCTGTCTGACGCCGACCGACACGTTCGCGGGGTACGCGTACCAGAACCCGGGGGTGTTCGGCGGCATCGTGATGGGTCTGCTGGCGGCCTGGTTCTGGCAGCGCTATCACCGGGTGAGGCTGGTGGACTGGCTGGGCTTCTTCAACGGGCGGCGGCTGGTGCCGATCATCATGTCGTTCGTGGCGATCGCGTTCGCGGCGCTGTGCCTGTGGATCTGGCCGCCGGTCGGTGATGCGCTGGAGAGCTTCTCGGACTGGCTGGTGGGGCTGGGCGCCTGGGGTGCGGGCATCTTCGGCGTCGCGAACCGGGCGCTGCTGGTGATCGGTCTGCACCAGTTCCTGAACGTGCCGGTGTGGTTCCAGTTCGGCAGCTACACGAAGCCGGACGGGGCGACGGTGCACGGCGACATCAACATGTTCCTGGCGGGCGACCCGGAGGCGGGGCTGTTCCTCTCGGGCTTCTTCCCCATCATGATGTTCGCGCTGCCTGCGGCGGCGCTGGCGATCACGCACTGCGCGAAGCCGCAGCGGCGCAAGGAGGTGGGCGGGCTGATGCTGTCGGTGGGCCTGACCTCGTTCGTCACGGGGATCACGGAGCCGCTGGAGTACTCGTTCCTGTTCGTGGCGCCGGCGCTGTACGTGGTCCACGCGGTGCTGACGGGTGTGTCGATGGCGGTGACGTGGGCGCTGGGGGTGCACGACGGGTTCAGCTTCTCGGCCGGTCTGATCGACTACGTCATCAACTGGGGGCTGGCGACCAGGCCGTGGCTGATCATTCCGATCGGGCTGGGGTTCGCGGTCGTCTACTACGCGGTGTTCCGCTTCGCGATCACCAGGTGGGACATCCCGACGCCGGGGCGGGAGTCGGACGAGGAGATCGCCGCGATGCAGGCGGAGAACACCAAGGCGTAGTACCCCGTGTGACACAAGGCCAGGGCCTTCGGATCCAGCGATCCGGAGGCCCTTCGTCCTGTGGCGTAGGCCACACAAAATCGAAGGTTCCTTATCTAACCCCGACCGTGCTACAACTGGTCTACACCACCCAATGGTGTAGACCATGCAGCTGCCGAGCAGCCATTGGTCCCCCACTTCCGAGACGCCGCCACCCCCATTTTCCATGTCCCCAGGCAGCGCCTTGTCCTCTGGAGGAACCCATGTCCACAGCGACCGCTGCGGAGAAGAAGAAGGGCGCTGGCGTGATGGCCGTCATGCAGCGCATCGGCCGGAGCCTCATGCTCCCCGTTGCCGTGCTTCCGGCCGGCGCTCTGCTCATCCGCCTCGGCCAGGACGACATGCTCGGCAAGGCGTCGCTGCCGGACTTCATCAACAAGATCGCCACCTACATGGCGGCCGGTGGTGACGCGATCATCGGCAACATGGCGCTGCTGTTCGCCGTCGGCATCGCGATCGGCTTCGCCAAGAAGTCCGACGGCTCGACGGCCCTGGCCGCCGTCACCGGTTACCTGGTCTTCCAGAAGGTGCTCGCCACGTTCACCGACCCGAGCCTGCCGAAGGTCGCCAAGGTGGTCGACGGCAAGATCGCTATGGTCGAGGCGCCCGTGGACGCCAAGGTCCTCGGCGGTGTCGTCATGGGCATCGTCGTCGCCCTGCTCTACCAGAAGTTCTACCGGACCAAGCTGCCGGACTGGGCGGGCTTCTTCGGCGGCCGCCGTCTGGTCCCGATCCTCTCCGCCTTCGCGGGCCTGTTCATCGGCATCGTCTTCGGTCTGATCTGGCCGGTCCTCGGCAAGGGCATCCACGGCTTCGGCGAGTGGCTGGTCGGCTCCGGCGCCGTCGGCGCGGGCATCTTCGGTGTCGCCAACCGCGCGCTGATCCCGGTCGGCATGCACCACCTGCTCAACTCCTTCCCGTGGTTCCAGGCGGGCGAGTACAACGGCAAGAGCGGCGACATCGGCCGCTTCCTCGCCGGCGACCCGAGCGCCGGACAGTTCATGACCGGCTTCTTCCCGATCATGATGTTCGCCCTCCCGGCGGCCTGCCTCGCGATCGTCCACTGTGCCCGCCCCGAGCGCCGCAAGGTCGTCGGCGGCATGATGTTCTCCCTCGCGCTCACCGCGTTCGTCACCGGTGTCACCGAGCCGATCGAGTTCACCTTCATGTTCATCGCCCCGGCGCTGTACGCGGTCCACGCGGTCCTGACCGGCGTGTCCATGGCCCTGACCTGGGCGCTCGGCATGAAGGACGGCTTCGGCTTCTCCGCCGGCGCGATCGACTTCTTCCTCAACCTCGGTATCGCGACCAAGCCGTGGATGCTCGTCCTGGTCGGCCTGTGCTTCGCGGCCCTCTACTACGTGATCTTCCGCTTCGCGATCACCAAGTGGAACCTCCCCACGCCGGGCCGCGAGTCCGACGAGGAGCTCGCCGAGCTGGCGAAGGCCGAGGCCAAGTAAGGCCCCGCCGGTCCGCCGGCCCCGCAGTTTTCGTAGGCGGCAACTACGCGACGGAGCCCCCGCTCTCCCGGAAGGGAGGCGGGGGCTCCGTCGTTGTGCCCACGGGGACCCGGGACCTCAGACCTCGTACACCGCGCCCGCGTGCGCGAGGTCGACCCGGCCGTCGTAGACCGCGCGGGCGTCCGCCAGGTTCTGCGCGGCGTCCGTCCACGGCGGGATGTGCGTCAGCACGAGCCGTCCGACCCGGCCGTCGCGCGCGTACTCGCCGGCCTCGCGGCCGTTGAGGTGGAGGTCCGGGATGTCCTCCTTGCCGTGCGTGAAGGAGGCCTCGCACAGGAACAGGTCGGCGCCCTCCGCCAGCATCTCCAGCTCGGGGCAGACCCCGGTGTCACCGGAGTACGCCAGCACGCGCCCGCCGTGCTCGACGCGGATGCCGTACGACTCGACCGGGTGGCAGACCTTCTCCGTGCGGACCGTGAACGGGCCGATCTCGAAGACGGCGGACTTCAGGGTCCGGAAGTCGAAGACCTCGCTCATCGAGCGCTCGTCCGGGACGTCCTCGTACGCCGTGGTCAGGCGCTGCTCGGTGCCCTCGGGGCCGTAGACGGGGATGGTTCCGCAGCGGCCGCCCTCGTGCCGGTAGTAGCGGGCCACGAAGTACGCGCACATGTCGATGCAGTGGTCGGCGTGCAGGTGGCTCAGGAAGATCGCGTCGAGGTCGTAGAGACCGCAGTGGCGCTGGAGCGCACCGAGGGAGCCGTTGCCCATGTCGAGGAGCAGCCGGAAGCCGTCGGCCTCGACGAGATAGCTCGAACATGCCGAATCCGCGGCCGGGAAGGACCCCGAACAGCCGACGACGGTGAGCTTCATGGAGCGTGAACCTCCGGGGACGGTCCGTGGACGGAATGCGGGCCGTGCGTGGGTCGAGCGTAAGGCGCGAAACCTCCGGTCGCTCCTCCGTGGCGGGCCGTTGTGGGGGGAATCACCTGTGCTGTCACCCAGGGGAGCGACGGGGGGCACGGGCGTTGCCGCGCCGGGGGCCGCGCGCGCGGCTACGGTCGGAATATGGACACGTCGTGGTGGCCCGCCGTACTGGCGGCGGTCGCCGTGGCGGTGGTGGTGCTGCTCCCCCGGCGGGCCACGGCGGTGGCGGTGGCGCCCCCGCCCCACGGGCAGGCGCCGCCGCCGCGGGTGCGGCCGGGTGAGCTGTGGCGGCTGGCGGACGGCCGGACGTGCCTGGTGCTGGCCGTGCGGGCGCACCGGGAGCAGCGGGCGCGGGTCGCGTGGGTCGCCGGGAAGTACGACGACCGGCGGGCCGGGGTGATCCCGCTGCCGCCGGGGATGGCCGGGTGGCACGGGCGGGGCGGTTTCCTGGAGGCGGACCGGCCCGAGGAGGTGTCGCTGTGGGAGTTCCGCACGCCGGTGGGGACACTGGACCCGGTGTTGTGGGACGAGGCCAAGGGGCTGGGAGGCGGTGCGGAGTGATCCGGCTGCGGCGCGTCTACGATCCCCCCGAGCCGGGGGCGGACGGCGTACGCGTACTCGTGGACCGGCTGTGGCCGCGGGGGCTGTCGAAGGAGGCGGCCGCGGTGGACGAGTGGCCGCGGGCGGTGACGCCGTCGGCGGAGCTGCGGAAGTGGTTCCACGCGGGCGGCTCGCCGGAGGAGTTCCGGCTGCGGTACGAGGCGGAGCTGGCGTCCCCCGAGGCGCGGGACGGCCTGGCCCGGCTGCGGGAACTGGCGGCGGCGGGCCCGCTGACCCTGCTGACGGCGGTCAAGGACCCGGACCACAGCCATGCGGCGGTGATCGCGGAGCTGCTGGACGGCGCATGAGCGCGTTCCCCGTTTCGCGTTCCGCCCCGCCCCTCCCCGCCGCGCGGGCGGCGGGGAGGGGCGGGGCGGAACGGAAGGCGCGGCGCGGGGCCGGGGTCAGATGTGGGCGACGGGCCGGTCCGTGCACAGGGCCCAGATGACGAACACCCCGATGGCGATCGCGATGAGCGCCCACAGGGGCTGGTAGGGCAGCCACAGGAAGTGGAAGATCACCGAGAGGGCGGCCAGGACGACGCCGGCGGCCCGGCCCCACTGGGCGCCCTTGAGGATCCCGACGCCGACGGCGAAGACGATGACGCCGAGGATCAGGTGGATCCAGCCCCAGGCCGTGAGGTCGAACTTGAAGGTGTAGTCGCCGACCGGCAGGTACACCTCGTCCTTGGCGAGGGCGGCGATGCCCTCGAAGACGCTGAACACGCCGTTGACGGCCATCAGGACACCGGCGAAGGTCGAACCGCCGGTGGCCCAGGCGTTGGGGGTGGTACTGCCCTGGGGGGTGGTACTGCCCGGGGTGGTGGTCATGTCGCCACCTTCCTGCTGGGGGGAACCGGTCGGTACCGAGCGTGCGCGCGCGGGGCCGGGCGGGCGACCCCGCGGGGGCCGGACGGGTGAACGGGGCCGCGGGCCGCCGGGCCGCGGCCCGGACGCAGGAACGCCGCCGGGCCCGCGTCGTGCGGGTCCGGCGGCGTCCGGTGCGTGCCGTGTGCACGGGCCGGGTCTACGGGCCGTGCGTGCGGGCCGTGCGGTACGGGCCGGGCGTGCGGGCCTCAGGCCCAGAGCTGCCCCTGGAGGACCTCGATGGCCTCTTCGGTCGTCGCCGCCGTGTAGACGCCGGTCGACAGGTACTTCCAGCCGCCGTCGGCCACGACGAAGACGATGTCGGCGGACTCCCCGGCGGCGACCGCCTTGCGGCCCACGCCGATCGCCGCGTGCAGCGCGGCTCCGGTGGAGACGCCCGCGAAGATGCCCTCCTGCTGGAGGAGTTCACGGGTGCGGGTCACCGCGTCGGCCGAGCCCACCGAGTAGCGGGTGGTGAGCACCGAGGCGTCGTACAGCTCGGGGACGAAGCCCTCGTCGAGGTTGCGCAGGCCGTAGACGAGGTCGTCGTAGCGCGGCTCGGCGGCGACGATCTTCACGCCGGGCACGTTCTCGCGGAGGTAGCGGCCGACGCCCATGAGGGTGCCGGTCGTGCCCAGGCCCGCCACGAAGTGGGTGATCGACGGGAGGTCGGCGAGGATCTCCGGGCCGGTGGTGGCGTAGTGGGCGCCCGCGTTGTCCGGGTTGCCGTACTGGTAGAGCATCACCCAGGAGGGGTTCTGCTCCGCCAGCTCCTTCGCCACCCGCACGGCGGTGTTGGAACCGCCCGCGGCCGGCGACGGGACGATCTCGGCTCCCCACATCGCGAGAAGGTCGCGGCGCTCCTGCGAGGTGTTCTCCGGCATCACGCACACGATCCGGTAGCCCTTGAGTTTCGCGGCCATCGCGAGCGAGATGCCCGTGTTGCCGGAGGTGGGCTCCAGGATGGTGCAGCCGGGGTACAGGCGGCCGTCCTTCTCCGCCTGCTCGACCATGTGGAGCGCGGGGCGGTCCTTGATCGAGCCGGTCGGGTTGCGGTCCTCCAGCTTGGCCCAGATCCGGACGTCCTCCGAGGGGGACAGCCGCGGCAGGCGCACGAGCGGGGTGTTGCCGACCGCCGCGAGCGGGGAGTCGTAGCGCATTACTTCGAGCCGCCGGCCACGGCCGGGAGGATGGTGACGCTGTCGCCGTCCTTGAGGGCGGTGGAGATGCCGTCGATGAAGCGGACGTCCTCGTCGTTGAGGTAGACGTTCACGAAGCGGCGCAGCTTGCCGTCCTCGACGATGCGCGCCGCGATGCCCTGGTGGCGGGTGTCCAGGTCCGCAAACAGCTCGGAGAGGGTGGCGCCCTCGCCGTTCACGGCCTTCTCGCCGTCGGTGTAGGTGCGGAGGATGGTCGGGATGCGGACCTCGATGGCCATGGCAGGCTCCAGTGTCGTGAAGGGGCGAAGAAGTGTGCGGGCGCGCGTTCGTGCAGCCCCCGCGCGGAAGGGGCCCGTGCTCAGGCGGCAGGACAGATGGCGCTGGCGAGGCGGCACAGGTCGACGTGCAGCCGCGCCACGAGCAGCAGCCTGCCGGGCGTCTCGATGCTCACGTCGTGGGAAACCATGCGGTCATGTTAACGATTCCCGGTCCCGTGTTTGGAGTGTGATCCCGCATCGTGGACGCCGACCGCTCACATAGTGGTCAGTAGGCGGCCACGACCTGCACTTCTTCCTCCGTGATCACACCGTCGACGATCCGGTAGGAGCGGAACTGGAACTCGCCGAGGCCGTCGTGGTCGGCCGTGGAGACGAGGACGTAGTGCGCGCCGGGCTCGTTCGCGTACGTGACGTCCGTGCGCGAGGGGTAGGCCTCGGTGGCGGTGTGCGAGTGGTAGACGATCACGGGCTCCTCGTCCCGGTCGTCGAGCTCGCGGTAGAGCTTGAGCAGATCCTTCGAGTCGAACTCGTAGAACGTGGGCGAGCGGGCCGCGTTGAGCATCGGGATGAACCGCTCGGGGCGGCCGGTGCCCTCCGGGCCGGCCACGACACCGCACGCCTCGTCCGGGTGGTCCTTGCGGGCGTGCTCGACGATCTGGTCGTACAGGGCCTGGGTGAGGGTCAGCATGAGCCACAGGATAAACAGACGGGCCCTCCCGTACCGAGGAGTGGTACGGGAGGGCCCGAATGGTGGACACATCGCCCTGGGCGCAGGGTCCGGGGCCGTGGTTCCCGGCCGCGGCAGGCGGCCGGGAACCAGGTTCAGCCGGTCAGCGGGTGACCTTGTTGAAGGCGGCCCCCTGCGGGTTGCGGGCCTTCAGGACCAGGTAGGAGACGCCCAGGATCAGGCCCCACAGCGGGGCGCAGTACAGCGAGACGCGGGAGTCCTTGTCGACGCCCATCATCACGATGACCATGCCGATGAAGAGCAGGGCGAACCAGCTGCTCCACGGGGCGCCGGGGGCGCGGAAGGCGGACTTGGGCAGCTCGCCGCGGTCGGCCTTGGCGCGGTAGCGGATCTGGCAGACCAGGATCATGACCCAGGCCCACATGCCGGAGATGGTGGCGAAGGAGACGACGTAGTCGAAGGCCTTGCCCGGGGCGACGTAGTTGATCCAGACGCCCACCAGCATCAGCGCGGCGGAGAAGGTGGTGCCGGCGAGCGGGGTGCCGTTCTTCGTGAGCTTGGTGAAGAACTTCGGGCCCTGGCCGTTGAGCGCGAGGTCGCGCAGCATGCGGCCGGTGGAGTACATGCCCGAGTTGCAGGAGGACAGGGCGGCGGTCAGCACGACGAAGTTGACGATCGCGGCGCCGATGCCGAGGCCCATCTTCTCGAAGGCGAGGACGAAGGGGCTCTCGCCGGCCTTGAAGTTGGACCACGGGATGACCGACATGATCATGATGAGCGCGCCGACGTAGAAGACGGCGATGCGCCACGGCACGGTGTTGATGGCCTTGGGCAGGGTCTTCGCGGGGTCCTTGGACTCGCCGGCGGTGACGCCGACCAGCTCGACCGCGAGGAAGGCGAACATCACGATCTGCAGGGTCATCAGCGTCTCGCCGATGCCGTTGGGGAAGAAGCCGCGGTCGTTCCACAGGTTGGAGACGGAGGCGGTCGCGGCGGCGTCGGAGAAGCCGATGGTGAGGATGCCGGCGCAGATCAGGATCATGCCGACGATGGCGGTGACCTTGACCATGGAGAACCAGAACTCCAGCTCGCCGAAGAGCTTCACGGAGATCAGGTTGGCGGCGTAGAGGATCACGGTGAAGATCAGCGCGTACGCCCACTGCGGGAAGCTGTCGTTCGTCCAGTACGACATGTACTTCGCGGCGGCGGTGACCTCGGTGATGCCGGTGACCACCCAGAACAGCCAGTAGGTCCAGCCGGTCGCGTAGCCCCAGAACGGGCCCAGGAACTCGCGGGCGTAGTCCGAGAAGGAACCGGAGACGGGCCGGTACATGAGCAGTTCGCCCAGGGCCCGCATGATGAAGAAGATGACCAGTCCGGCGATGGCGTAGGCCAGGATCAGGCTGGGTCCGGCCTTCGAGATCGCCTTGCCGGCGCCCAGGAAGAGGCCGGTGCCGATGGCTCCGCCGATCGCGATCATCTGGATCTGGCGGGCTCCGAGCGCCCGGTGGTAACCCTCCCCGTCGCCCTCGCCCTGACCGCCCTCGCCGGGCGTCCTGTCGTGCTGCTCGACCTGCACAGAGGTCATGTCTTGGTGCGCCTTTCTCCACGCCGACCCGCGCCTCGAGCGGCTGCGGATCGGGTTCCTCGATCCCCCCGGATACGGATGGAGTTGCACGCCGGCGGTCAGCCGGTTCCAGCGGGCCGGGGAACATGGGTGGCGTCCCGTCGGCGGTCGTGAAGATCTATCACGTGCTCGCGGGCGGGAAAAGGGCGCAAAAGCGGCGCCGGGCGCGGCAATATCAGGACATCGCAACAGAAACGCGTCAGATCACCGCATGGCGGTGATCTGATCGTTATCCGGATTTGAGCGTCCGCTGAGCGAACGCACACCTGGCTTGACGTCCGCCGGGCGGGCGGGTCCGCGTCAGAGGGTCTCGATGAGCGTCTCCTGGAGGCCGCCCAGCCAGAGGTACGCCATCACCATCGGCTTGCGCGGGTCGTCGTCCGGGAGCCGGAACAGCACCGCGCTCTCGTCGTCCTCGGTGATGTCGAGCCGGGCCGCGATGGTCAGCCGGAGGTCGTTGAGCGCGCCGAGCCAGCGCAGCGGCAGCTCGCCGGTCAGCTCCAGCACCGCCGCGCCGTCGCCGGCCGGGGCGAGGGAGTCGAGGCTGTGCACGACGGCCAGCGCGTCCTCCCGCTTGCGGGTGCGCAGGTCGTTCTCGGTGAAGCGGCGGAACTCCGCCGAGTGGGCCCGCAGCTCCTCGGGGTCCTCCCCCGAGGCCGGGCCGCCGGGGCCCCCGTAGGCGTCGGGGAAGAGCCGGGCGAGCGCCGGGTCGGACGGGGGCTCGGTGGGGCCGTCGGAGGCGAACAGCACCGCCAGCGGGTCGGCGTCCGCGGCGGGCTCCGGCTCGCCGGGGCCGATCAGCTCCAGCAGCTGCACGGCCAGCGAGCGCAGGATGGAGATCTCGATCTCGTCCAGGGCCACCGCGGCCCCGCCGCCCTTCAGGGGCTCGAACACGCCGCCCATCAGTTGCGGTCCTGCGAGAGGGTCGCCCAGAGCCCGTAGCCGTGCATGGCCTGCACGTCGCGCTCCATCTCCTCGCGGGTGCCGCTGGAGACGACCGCCCTGCCCTTGTTGTGGACGTCGAGCATCAGCCTGGTCGCCTTGTCCTTGGGGTATCCGAAGTACGCCTGGAACACGTACGTCACGTAGCTCATGAGGTTGACCGGGTCGTTGTGCACCAGGGTCACCCACGGGACGTCCGGTTCGGGGACCGCGAAGGTCTCCTCGGCCGATTCGGTGCGTTCGATCTCAATAGGAGCAACACTCACTTGTCCCATGCTGCCACTGTGGCGGGCCGGTCGCACAAACCGGCCCCTACATCTCGTCACTTTGACGAAATGTGCGCTAGCATCCGTGGCATGAACCCTGCGGACCTGGGCCTGCCGGTGGACGTGCCGTCGACAGCGCTCTTCACGGATCACTACGAGCTGACGATGCTGCAGGCCGCCCTGGCGAACGGCACCGCCGAACGCCGCTCGGTCTTCGAGGTCTTCACCCGGCGGCTGCCCGAGGGGCGGCGCTACGGGGTGGTGGCCGGTACCGGGCGCGTCCTGGACGCCGTGGAGAACTTCCGTTTCGACGGCGCGGTACTGGAATTCCTGCGGGAGCGGGCCGTCGTCGACATGCGGACGCTGGACTGGCTGGCGTCCTACCGCTTCTCGGGTGACATCTGGGGATACCCGGAGGGGGAGGTCTACTTCCCCGGGTCGCCGGTCCTGCGGGTCGAGGGCAGCTTCGCCGAGTGCGTGCTGCTGGAGACGGTCGTCCTCTCGATCCTCAACCACGACTCCGCGATCGCGGCGGCCGCCTCCCGGATGGACTCGGCGGCGGGCGACCGCCCGCTGATCGAGATGGGGGCGCGCCGGACGCACGAGCTGGCGGCGGTCGCGGCCTCCCGGGCCGCGTACGTCGGCGGCTTCACCTCCACCTCCGACCTGGCGGCCGGCTTCCGGTACGGGATCCCGACGGTCGGGACCAGCGCGCACGCCTTCACCCTCGTCCACGACGACGAGCGGGACGCCTTCACCGCGCAGGTGGCCTCGCTGGGCCGCGGAACCACCCTGCTGGTGGACACGTACGACGTCGCGGAGGCCGTACGGACGGCCGTCGAGATCGCCGGGACGGACCTCGGCGCGGTGCGCATCGACTCCGGCGACCTGCTGCTCGTCGCGCACCGGGTGCGGCAGCAGCTGGACGAGCTGGGCGCGACGCGGACCCGGATCGTGGTCACCTCCGACCTGGACGAGTACGCCATCGCCTCGCTGGCGGCGGCGCCGGTGGACGCGTACGGGGTGGGCACCCAGCTGGTGACCGGCAGCGGGCACCCGACGTGCTCGATGGTCTACAAGCTGGTCGCGCGGGCGGCGTCGGCCGACCCGAAGGCGCCGCTGGTGCCGGTGGCGAAGAAGTCCTCGGGCGGCAAGACGTCCGTCGGCGGCCGCAAGTGGGCGGCGCGCCGGCGGGACGCCGAGGGGGTCGCGGAGGCCGAGGTCGTCGGCACCGGGCCGGTGCCGGCCGCGCTGGCCGACTCGCAGCTGCTGGTGCAGCTCGTGAAGTCGGGCGAGGTCGTGGCCCGCGAGCCGCTGGAGGCCGCGCGCGACCGCCACCGGGCGGCCCGGGCCGGACTGCCCCTCTCGGCGACCCAGCTCTCCCGCGGCGAGGCCGTGCTCCCGACCGAATACGCGTAACGGGCAGGGTCTCCCCCGTTTCGCCGAGGGGCCGGACGGGGGAGAAGGCACCGCGGGGCCCCGCCGGACCGAACCACAGACGCCAACGCTAAGGACACGCGACATGCACCGCGCACTGATCGTCGTCGACGTACAGAACGACTTCTGCGAAGGCGGCAGCCTCGCGGTCACCGGCGGGGCCGACGTCGCCGCCGCGATCACGGAGCTGATCGGGCAGACCACCCCCGGCTACCGGCACGTCGTGGCGACGCGGGACCACCACGTCGACCCCGGGTCCCACTTCGCGCGGCCCCCGGCCGAGCCGGACTACGAGACGTCCTGGCCCGTGCACTGCGTCGCCGGGACCGAGGGCGTCGGGTTCCACCCGAACTTCGCCCCCGCCGTCGCCTCCGGGGCGGTCGCCGCCGTCTTCGACAAGGGCGCCTACGAGGCCGCGTACAGCGGTTTCGAGGGCACCGACGAGAACGGCCAGGGCCTCGCCCAGTGGCTGCGCGAGCGGCACGTGAGCGAGGTCGACGTGGTCGGCATCGCCACCGACCACTGCGTGAAGGCCACCGCCGTCGACGCCGCCCGCGCCGGCTTCACCACCCGCGTGCTGCTGGACCTGACGGCCGCCGTGGCCCCCCGCACCACCGAGAAGGCGCTGGAGGAGCTCCGGGCGGCCGGAGTGACCCTGGTCGGCGGGGAGTGACCCCGGTCGGCGGCTGAGCCCCCTCAGCCGCCCAGGAGGGCGCGGATCGGGTGCCAGAGTTCCTGCGCGACGTCCGGGGCCCCGCGCCACAGGAGCCCGTCGGGGTGGTGGAGGACGGCGGTGACCTCGTCCGGGGTGGGGGGCTGCGCGTTGCCCCGCAGGTACACGGCCCGCATCCCGAGGTTCCGCAGCCTGGTCAGGGCGCGGGCCCGGTTCACGGCGTGCACCAGCACGCGTACGTCGCCGCCGTCGCCGGACGGCCTCGGCAGCGTGAGCGCGACCACCACGCTGCCGCCTGGCAATCTGACGAAACCTCCACCGGGCATGATCTTCAGCTCCCCCGTCAATAAGAACAGTCGCCCCCGCATCTAAACGCGATCGGCCGCCGCCCGCTAGAGGGCGACGGCCGATCATGTTTTGACCTGCGGCTTTACCGAATTACTTGGCGGCGGGGCCGACCTCGATCGTCATCTGGAGACCGTCGTAGGTCTCCTTCGCGATCTTGATCTTGGTGTTGGTGTCAGTGACCTTCACCGAGCCGGTCGGGTTCTCGTCGTAGTAGTACTTGCCCTTGTGGTCGTCGAAGACCAGGTTCGCGGGCTTCGGCTTGACGAAGAGCGACTCGCCCTTGTTGTGCAGGGTGAACGCGTCCGTGGAGTACGCGCTGAACGTGGCGTCGTACGGCTGGATCTTGTTCCGCAGCAGGGTGCCGTCCGACCACTTCATCGGCTTGGCGTTGGCGTCGACCGGCAGGATCAGGCCCGAGCCCGGGTGCTGGCTGGTGTTGTTGTCCTTCTGGGACTTGTCCCACAGCCAGATCAGCAGGCCGTCCTGGTACGGGTAGTGCTCGACCCAGCCCGGCTTGGTGTTGGCCCAGCCGAAGTTGTACGGGCCCACCTTGAGGGTGGAGTCGTACGAGACGTAGCGGCGGTTCTCCGCGATGTAGTACTGCGCGTACTCCTTGGTGAAGCCCGCGCCGATGCGCTCGAAGCCCTTGCCGGTCCAGCCGTTGTCGCCGTTCTCGGCGCCGTCGGTGAACAGCGCGGCGCCGTCCGCGGTCAGGGTGACGGCGTCGGCCGTGAAGCCCTTGCCGCCCGCGCCGCCGTCCGTCTGGTAGCGGAAGCGGAGGTCGACCTTCTTGCCCGCGAAGGCGTCCAGCGGGAAGTTCAGGGACTTCCAGGCGCCGGAGGTACCGGTCAGCGACGGGCTGCCGGAGGCGTCGGCCGGGATGGCCGCGCCGTCGGCGGTGCCGGCCAGCGCGGTCCAGGTGGCGCCGCCGTCCGTGGACACCTCGGTGTAGAGGAAGTCGTAGTCGGCCTCGATGTCCCACCAGCCCTTGAGGGAGAGGGCGGCGGACTTCTTGCCGGTCAGGTCGACCGAGCGGGTCAGGGTGTTCTTGAGGTCGTCACCCATCTGGCTCCACCACTGCGAGGAACCCTCGGCGGGAGCGACGATGTCGGTCTTGACCTGCTTCTTCGGCAGCTCGACGACCAGCGCCTGCTTGTCCTTGGTGTTGTACTCCGACACACCCAGCTTGTGCGTCGACTTGGTCGCCGCCTTGGCCTGGTCGTAGTTCAGCCAGCCCAGCTGGAGCTTGTCCCAGGCGGTCATGTCGCCCGGGAGGTCGCCTATGGAGTCCTTGCCGTTGCCGAGCCAGGAGCCCGCCGACATCAGGGACCAGAAGCCGACCGAGTTCTCGCCGCCACCGGAGGTGTCGTAGAGGTCCGGCAGACCGAGGTCGTGGCCGTACTCGTGCGCGAAGACGCCGAGGCCGCCGTTCTCCGGCTGCATCGTGTAGTCGCCGACCCAGATGCCGGTGTCACCGATCTGGGTACCGCCGGCCTTGTTGTTCGCCGGGCCGGTCTTGCCGACGTCGGTGCCGTACGCGTACCAGCGGTGCGCCCACAGCGCCGTCTTGCCCTGCACGCCGCCGCCGGCCGACTCGTCCTCGCCCGCGTGGACGATCTGGAAGTGGTCGATGTAGCCGTCGGGCTCGTTGAAGTTGCCGTCGCCGTCGAAGTCGTTGCGGTCCCACTGGTCGTACTGCGCCAGCTGGGCCTTGATCTGCTCGTCGGTCTTGCCGGCCTTCTTCTGGGCCTCCGTCCACGCGGTGACGCCGTCACGGACGGTGTCCCACACGTTGGAGCAGTTGGTCTGGCCGCAGAAGTTCGAGCCGTAACGGGCCTCGTTGTACGGGACCTTGACCCAGTCGGCGACCTCGCCCTCGACCGAGTAGCGGCCCGAGGAGGTCTTCTCGTAGTAGGTCTTCAGCGAGTCCTTGCCCTGGCCGGTACCGAAGTACAGGTCCTGGAAGTAGTCCCGGCTGAAGTCCTTGCGCCAGGCCGTGCTGTTGTTGCTCGCGCGGTCGGGCTGCTGGATCGTGTTGTGCAGCGGACCAGGGGTGCCGCCGTACTTCGGCTCGGCCGGCTTCGGGCCCTCGGGGCCGTCCGGGTCGAACATGGTCGTACCGTCGACCTGGTCGCCGAACTCGACGAGGATCGTGAAGATCTTGTCGGTCTTCTCGCGGCCCAGCTCGACGTACTTCTTGTCGTCGAGCTTGACGACCTTCGAGGCACCGCGCTGCTCGACGTTCTTCTTGCCCGCCAGCACCTGGTCAAGGGCAGCCTCGCGCGCCTGCGCGTTCTGCTTGCTGAACGGGGTCTCCAGGTTGTGCTGGACCTGCTCCTTCGCGGGGGAGCTCGGGTCCTGCCTGTCCGCGGCCGGGGCGTCGCCCCAAGCGGTGGTGGCCTGGGCCGTGGTGAAGAAGGCGCCCGAGGCCGCGGTCGCGGCCATGGTCACGCCGACGGCGGCGGCGCGCAGCGCGCGACGCCTGGTGGAGTTTCCGGTCACTTGATGTCGTTCCCCTCCCGCGGCCGCGACATAGGTCGGAACATCTCCGTAGGAGTGGGGGGTTCCGCACGGCGCGCGTCTCAAGTGACGACATTTGACCGGAGAGTCTAAAGAAAAGACAGATCTTGACTTCTTCCTTACAACTGCACTATGCGGTCAGCGAGTTCCGCTATTCGGACGTTCCGTCGCCATACGGGCCCATCCGGGGCGAAGGCCTCCGGCTGCGGGGTCCCGCGACCGGGTGTGCGACGCCGTGCGCCCCTCCGTGCCCCGACACCGTGGGTAAGGTCACGCTTACCTGTTGCTCCGTCCGGGCATCCCCTACGGGAGTCACTTGACGCGTGCGCGAACTGTCGATGCGACTCCCCCCTCCACGCCTTGAGGACGGAAACCGCCATGCCGCGTCCGACTGCCGCACAGCTCGCCTACGGCTCCGCCACGGTCGTCGTGTCGACGATCGCCATGTTGCTGCTCTCGCAGACGAGCACCGGGATCGGGGTCGCCGTCATCTCCGCCGCCGCGCTCGCCCTCGGGCTGCTGGTCGCGCTCACCGTGCCGATCCCGCGGCGGCGGGGCCGGCACGCGGCGCGGCGCGGCGGTGCGCAGGCGCCCGCCGCCGGGGCACCCGGGGGTTCCGGCGGGGATTCCGGCGGGGGTTCCGCCGCGCGGGGCGGGCCGGCGGCGGGGCCGGGTGCCTCCCGGGTGCCCGGGCCCCGGGCCGCCTCCGCGGACCACCCCGTCCACCACTGACCGCACACCGGCGCGGGCGGCCGCCCCCCACCGGGGTCGGCCGCCCGCGCGTGTCCTCGTACGAAGGACTCCGGCTCAGGTCGAGGTGACCACCACCGTCTTGGCCACCTTGTCGTGGAGCCCCTGCCGGTACGGCTTGTCGACGAGCATCGACACGATCAGCGCGAGCGGCCACAGGCAGAAGCAGCACACCAGCGTCGGCACCCAGAGCACGGCGGCGCGGCCGAGCGCGGGGCCGGACGGCGGCACGCTGCCGTCGTTGAGCATCGCGACGCGCAGGCCCATGGCCTTCTTGCCGACGGTCCGGCCGTTCTTGTGCGTGAGCCACCAGTCGTAGCCGACGTACGCGAGGATCGTGATCAGCGTCCACACCAGACCCGTGCCGCCGTACGACTTCGTGATGACCTCGGTGACGTCCTCGCCCTTGTCGGTGTCCACGGTGTACCGCCGGGAACCGAAGGGAAGCTGGATGAGGAACAGCGGAATGCCGACGATCAGCATGTCGATCACGCGGGCGACGAGCCGCCTTCCGAAATCGGCCAGCGGGGGCATCCCGGCGAGCGGATCGGGCATGCCGTAGCCGCCACCGCCGCCGTACGGGTCTCCGGGCCCGCCGCCGTACGGGGGCGGGGGATAACCGCCGCCACCGGGGGGCGGGGGCGGCGGCGGGGGGTAGCCGCCGCCGTCGGGGGGCGGGGGCGGCGAGCCGTACGGCGAACCGCCCGACGGGGGCGTCGGATCGTGGGGCTTCTTGAGGAACGGGTCGTCCTCGGGGGGCTGGCCCGGCGGCGGTTGGTCGGTGCTCATGGCCCGAGTCGAACCCGGCTCCGTCCGCCCCGCAACGCGGCCGCGTCCGTCCGGGGCACGGGCCGCCGCAGGGGCGCCCGCGGCCCGGTCAGCGGGTCACGAACGTCCCGGCCGCGCGGTCGTGCCAGGCCCGCCTGCGGGGGCGGTCCACCAGGCACCACAGGCTGCCCGGCAGCCCCAGGAAGGCGTACACCAGCCAGCGGCGCAGGGCCGCGCCGAAGGTCGGCGGGCGCAGGGTGGCGGTGGCCAGCACGCGCACGCCGAGCAGCTTCTTGCCCGGGGTGCGGCCCCAACGGGCGGTGGGCAGGGCCTCGTAGAGGACCCCGAAGAGCAGGACGGCACCGAGTACGACGCCCAGCTGCCCGGCGGTGGTGGCGTCGAGCAGGTACACGGTGGTGGTGCGCCCGCTCGCCCGGGCCGCGTCGACCTTCTCCTCCAGATGGGCCGTCACCCGGGGTACGACGGGCAGCGCGACGGCGGCGGCCACGGTGGCGTGCACGAGGGAGTCCAGCAGCCGTGCCGCCCCCCGCCGCCCCAGCCCGGCGGGCCGCACGGCCCGCTCCGCCATCCGCTCGAAGACGGCCCGGCCGTCCTCCCGTGCCGGTGCCTCCGGCGGGGGTGCGGGGACGGCCGCGCGGGACCGCGCGGGCGCCGATGCCTCCGGCGGGGGTGCGGGGACTCGGCGCTCGGGCTCGGCGGCCCGGCGCTCCGGGCCGGGGGTTCGTACCGGCTCGGGGGCCCGGCGCTCGGGCTCCGCGGCTCGGCGCACCGGCTCGGCGGCCCGGCGCTCGGGCTCAGGGGCCTGGCGCTCGGGGCCTGGGGTTCGTACCGGCTCGGGGGCCCAGCGCTCGGGCTCCGCGGCTCGGCGCTCCTGGGCCGGGGACCGGCGTGCCGGGTCGGCGGCCCAGGACTCCGGCTCCGGGGCCCGTCGGGCCGGCTCGGCGGCCCAGGACTCCGACTCCGGGGACCGTCGGGCCGGGTCGGCGGCCCAGGACTCCGGCTCCGGGGACCGTCGGGCCGGCTCGGGGTGCGGCCGTCGCGGCGGGGCTTCCGGGGATTCCGGGGCGGCCTCCGGCCAGCTGGAGGTGAGGCCCGAGGAGCCGGCGCCGGGGGCGTCGGGCCAGGCCGGCGGGCGGGCCGACAGGATGCCGACGCTCTCGGCGGCGGCCTGCGCCGGGAGCCGGTGCGCGGTGGCGGCGGTTGCGGGCCGGGCCAGGGAGATCCCGGCGGGCCGGGCGGGCTCGGACTCCACCGGGTCGCCCCAGGAGACCCGCGCGTCGCGGGGCCCGCCGAAGCCGGCCTGGTGCACGGGATCGACCTGCCACCCGCCCTGCCCCCGCCCCGCCTCGGCTCCGGGCCCGGCTCCGGGCCCGCCGCCACCCGGGCCGGCCCCGGCCGGCCGGCCACGGCCCCCGTCGCCCGGCCCCGGCCCGGCGCCCCGGGCCTCCTCCGGGCCGGGGCTCGGGTCCCCGGCCCGGCCGTAGTCCGGCTCCGGGCCATCGGCCCCGCGCCCGGGCTCCCGGCCCGCGCCGGAACCCCACTCCCGGGCAGGGGCAGCGCCCGCCTGCGGGGCGGAGCCCCACGCGGGGCCCGGGCCGGGGTCCCGGAGGCGGCCCGCCCCGGCACCCCCGTAGCCGGTGGAGCCGAACGGCGTCGGGCCCGGGTCCCGCAGGGCCTCCGTCATCGAGGTGTCGTCCAGGAAGACCGGCCCCGTCTCCTCCACCCGAACGGCAGTGGGAGCGGTGGCGGGACGGCTCGTACCCGGAACCCAGGACGCGCCGTTCCAGTACCGGACGTACCCGGGGATGGACGGGTCGGGGTAGTAGCCCTCGCGGGCCGCGTGCTCTCCGTCACCAGGGGAGGCCGTCAATGTCCCCAACTCCGATCGTGGCTTGAGGCTTGTGCAGGGGAGGACCCAAGGGGAGGACCATAGCCAAGAACCCCCGCCCGGCAGGTCCGGTAACGGGAGATTCCAAGCGTTCGGGCGAACCTCGCCCCGCCCCCACCCCAGCCGACGAATTCCGGTCAGCCGACAGTTTTCGGCCAACCTGACATTCGGTGCGGAAACCCGCGTCATACCCGGGCACGAGGGAGCTCTCTCCTCGTGTGGGGCGAGAACCGCCCCCCGTCCGCCGACGAACGCACCGAAGTGAGGCCGCGATGCACCACCCCGTCATCGAGCGCGAACTCGAACTGAGGCTGGTCCTGTCCCCCGAGCGCAGCATCCCCGTCCCCGCGAAGCTGCTGTACCTCACCGACGACCCCTACGCCGTCCACGTCACCTTCCACACCGGCTCCAGCACCCCGGTCAACTGGACCTTCGCCCGCGAGCTGCTCGTCGAGGGGGTCTTCCGCCCCTGCGGCCACGGAGACGTCCGGATCTGGCCCACGAAGATCGACAACGAGTCCGTCCTGTGCATGGCCTTGAGCTCCCCCGACGGCGACGCCCTCCTGGAGGCCCCGGCCGGCTCGGTGTCGGCCTGGCTGGAGCGCACCCTGCGCGTGGTCCCGCCGGGGACGGAGGCGGAGCGGCTCGGCCTGGACGACGCCCTGGCCGCGCTGCTCACCCCCACCCCCGCCGACGAGCTGTGGCTGCGCGACCCGTGGCCCTCGGACGAGTCCGCGGACGGCGACCTGTGACCGGCGCCCCGTACGGAGGGACCTCAGAAGAGCTTGCCGGGGTTCAGCAGCCCGAGCGGGTCGAAGGCCTGCTTGACGGTGCGCTGCATCTCCAGGCCGACCGGGCCGAGTTCACGGGCCAGCCACTCCTTCTTCAGCACCCCCACCCCGTGCTCCCCGGTGATCGTCCCGCCCAGGGACAGCCCCAGGGCCATGATCTCGTCGAAGGACCGCCGGGCCCGCCGCGTCTCGTCCTCGTCGGCGGGGTCGAAGCAGACGACCGGGTGGGTGTTGCCGTCGCCGGCGTGCGCGCAGACGCCGATGAGGAGGTCGTGCGCCTCGGCGATGGCGGCCGTCCCGTCCAGCATCTCGGCGAGCCGCGACCGCGGCACGCACACGTCGTCGATCATCGTCGCCGGCCGGAGCGCCTCCAGGGCGGTGAGGGACATCCGGCGGGCCTGGAGCAGCAGTTCCGACTCCGCCTCGTCCTCGGCGGGTACGACGGCACCCGCCCCGGCGGCGGCGCACAGCCTGCCGACGGCCTCCAGGTCGGCCGGCGCGTCCGGGGTGTCGAAGGCGGCGAGCAGCAGCGCCTCCGTGCTCTCGGGCAGGCCCATCTTCCCGAGGGCGTTGACGGCGCGGACGGTCGTACGGTCCATCAGTTCCAGCAGCGAGGGCGTCAGGCCCGCCTCCATGACGGCGCAGACGGCCTCGCAGGCGGCCGCGACCGAGGGGAACTCGGCGGCGAGCGCCAGCTGCCGGGGCGGCGCCGGCCGCAGCGCGAGGACGGCCCCGACCACCACCCCGAGCGTGCCCTCGGAGCCGACGAACAGCCGCGTCAGGTCGTACCCGGCGACGCCCTTGGCGGTACGCCGGCCCGTGCGCAGCAGGCGCCCGTCGGCCAGGACCACGTCCAGCCCGAGCACGTACTCGGCGGTGACCCCGTACTTCACGCAGCACAGCCCGCCGGACGCGGTGCCGATGTTGCCCCCGATGGTGCACTCCTCCCAGCTGGAGGGGTCGGGCGGGTAGGAGAGGCCCCGTTCGGCCACGGCCCGCGAGAGGACCGCGTTGACCACGCCCGGCTCGACGACGGCTATCCGGTCGACGGTGGAGATCTCCAGGATCCGGTCCATCCTGACGAGGGACAGCACGATGCAGCCGTCGGTGGCGTTGGCGGCCCCGGAGAGGCCCGTACGGGCGCCCTGCGGGACCACGGGGACCCGTAGGGCGGTGGCGGTGCGCATGACGTGCCGCACCTGCTCCACCGTCCGCGGCAGGACGACGGCGGCGGGGGTGCCGGCGGCGCAGAAACCGGCTGTGTCGCGGGCGTAGGAGGCCGTCACCTGAGGGTCGGTCAGCAGCGCCTCGGGCGGGAGTCCTTCGCCGAGTCGCACCATGAGATCGTCATCCATGGGGCCACAGTGGCAGCCGGGGCCATCGGTGTGAACACGGCCGCGACCGGCTTCGGACACCTCGTCGGTCTCTTCATATTGACGCACAGTGAGCGCATGCACGGTTTCGACGAGCAATCCCAGCAGCCCGCGCCGCCCGTGACCTTCACCGGACGCAAGACGGTCGTGGCGGCCGCGGTCGCGGTGGTCCTGATCGCCGGGGCCCTGCTGATCCGCCCGGCCCGTACCGGCGACGACGCGCGCCCGCCGGGGCCGAGCGAACGGGCCGCGTCGGCGGTGGGCATGGGCGCACCGGCGGCGGCGGTGGACCTGACGGCGCTGGTGGCGGACCGGGAGAAGTGGGTCGCCGCACACGCCGACGACGACGCTTCGTGGGCGGTGCTCGGCTCGGCGTACCTGGAACAGGCCCGGCGGACGGCCGATTCCGCCTGGTACCCGAAGGCGGAGAAGGCGCTCAAGCGGTCGCTGGAGGTCCGCCCCGCCGAGAAGGGCAACTTCGACGCGATGACGGGCATGGGCGCGCTGGCCGGCGCCCGGCGGGACTTCGCGACGGCCCGGAAGTGGGGCGAGCTGGTACGGGCGCAGGCGCCGCGGCGCTGGGCGGCGTACCCGGTCCTGGTGGACGCGTACACGGGCCTGGGCGACTACAAGGCCGCGCAGCGGGCGATGGACCGGCTGATGGAGCTCCGGCCGGGTCTGGCCGCGCACCTGAGGGCGGCCCAGGTGTACCGCGACCGGGGCTGGCGCGAGGACGCGGTGGTGGCGCTGGAGGCGGCGGGCGGGGAGGCGAAGTCCCCGGCGGAGAAGGCGTACGTGCTGTTCCGGCTCGGGGAGCTGGCGTGGGAGCGCGGCGACCCGGGGGAGGCGCTGCGCCAGTACGAGGCGGCGCTGCGCACCGACCCGGCGCAGGGCGAGGCACTGGGCGGCCGGGCCAGGGCGCTGGCCGCGCTGGGGCGGGGCGGGGAGGCGGTACGGGACTACCGGCTGGCACTGGGCCGCACCCCGGTGCCGAGGCTGGCGCTGGAGCTGGGCGAGCTGCTGGACTCGCTGGACCGGCCGGAGGAGGCGCGGGTGCAGTACCGGTCCCTCGCCGTGCTGGCGGCGGCGAGCGGCGCGAACGGGGTCAACGAGGAGGTCGTCCTCGGCCTGTACGAGGCGGACCACGGCGATCCGGCGCAGGCGGTGCGCCGCCTGTCGGCGGAGTGGACCCGGCACAAGAGCGTGCAGGTGGCCGACGCGCTGGGGTGGGCGCTGCACAAGGGCGGTGAGGACGCCCAGGGGCTGGAGTACGCGAAGAAGGCGACCGACCTGGGGCTGCGGAGCGCGGAGTTCTCCTACCACCGGGCGATGATCGAGCGCGGGCTGGGCGACGAGGCGGCGGCCCGCCGGAGCCTGCAGACGGCGATGCGCACGAACCCGGTGTTCTCCCCGGTGCGGGGCCCGCTGGCGAAGGAGGCCCTGGCGTCGATCGGCCAGCCCCCGGCGGGCGGCCCGGAGAACATGCAGCCGCGCACTCCGTGGGTGGCGCCGGAACTCCCGAAGCCGAGGCCTGCGGCGCCGAAGCCGGCGGCGGCCCCGAAGCAGGAGCCGGCGGCGCCGAAGCCGAAGCCCTCGGCCGCCGGCACGTAGCCGGCCACTGCGCGGGGGTGGTCCCCTGCCCACCCTTCGCCCGTCCCCCGGGGGCTCCGCCCCCGGACCCCCGCGCCTCAAACGCCGGCGGGGCCGAATTCGGCCCCGCCGGCGTTTGAGGCGCGGGGCGGTAGCGCCGTGTGGTGAGCCGCGCCCGGCGGCTGAGGGCGGGGCGGGGAGCAGCCCGCGCCGCGGCACCCCCGTACCCGCCGCGCACGGCCGGCCCCGCGCAAGGGAACGGCCCCGCCGGACACCCGGCGGAGCCGCCCCCGACAGCCGGAGCCGCAACCTACAGGTTGCCGCGCTTCTCCTGCTCCCGCTCGATCGCCTCGAACAGCGCCTTGAAGTTGCCCTTGCCGAAGCCCATCGACCCGTGGCGCTCGATGATCTCGAAGAACACCGTCGGACGGTCCTGCACCGGCTTGGTGAAGATCTGCAGCAGGTAGCCGTCCTCGTCCCGGTCCGCGAGGATCTTCAGCTCGCGCAGCTCGTCGATCGGCACGCGCGTGTCGCCGACCCACTCGCCGAGGGTGTCGTAGTACGTGTCCGGCACGGACAGGAACTCCACGCCCGCCGCCCGCATCGTGCGCACGGTGGCGACGATGTCGTTCGAGGCCAGCGCGATGTGCTGGACGCCCGGGCCGTTGTAGAACTCCAGGTACTCGTCGATCTGCGACTTCTTCTTCGCGATCGCCGGCTCGTTGATCGGGAACTTCACCTTCTTGGTGCCGTCCGCGACGACCTTCGACATCAGGGCCGAGTACTCGGTCGCGATGTCGTCGCCCACGAACTCCTTCATGTTCGTGAAGCCCATGACCTTGTTGTAGAACGCGACCCACTCGTTCATGCGGCCGAGCTCGACGTTGCCGACGCAGTGGTCGATCGCCTGGAAGGTCCGCTTGGCCGGCGGGGCCACCATCGGCTCGACGGCCGTGTAACCGGGCAGGTAGGGGCCGGTGTAGTCGACGCGCTCGACGAGGGTGTGGCGGGTCTGGCCGTAGGTGGCGATGGCGGCGAGGACGACGGTGCCGTTCTCGTCCTTGACCTCGTACGGCTCGTCCAGGCCGCGCGCGCCCTGCTCGACGGCGTACGCGTAGGCGGCGCGGACGTCCGGGACCTCGATGGCGAGGTCGATGACGCCGTCGCCGTGCTCGGCGACGTGCTCGGCGAGGAAGCGGCCGTGGTCGGTGGTCGGCTTGATGACCGAGGTCAGGACGAACCGCGCGGAGCCGTTGGTCAGGACGTAGCTGGCGGTCTCGCGGCTGCCGTTCTCCGGTCCGGAGTAGGCCACGAGCTTCATGCCGAAGGCGGTCGAGTAGTAGTGCGCGGCCTGCTTGGCGTTGCCGACGGCGAAGACGACCGCGTCCATGCCCTTCACCGGGAAGGGGTCTGCCTCACGCGCGGTCTGCGGGGTGGTGTCCAGGGTCTCAGTCATGAACGCAGATTCCCGCTCTTCCACAAGCTGCGCAATAGTTTCCATTTCTGCTGTACAGAATGCCCAGCAGAGTCCGAGGATGACTGAGTGATCTGTGCAGTATGACCAGCCGATCGAGGGAAGGCTTCCATGGGCATCGACGAACTCGACGGCCGCCTGATCGTCCTGCTGGCGCGCGAGCCCCGTATCGGCGTGCTGGAGGCCTCCCGCCGCCTGGGGGTCGCGCGCGGCACGGTGCAGGCGCGGCTCGACCGGCTCCAGTCGAGCGGGGTGATCCGCGGGTTCGGCCCGCAGGTCGACCCCACGGCGCTGGGGTATCCGGTGACGGCGTTCGCCACGCTGGAGATCAAGCAGGGGCAGGGTGCGGACGTGCGGGCGCACCTGGCGGGCGTCCCGGAGGTGCTGGAACTGCACACGACGACCGGGCACGGGGACATGCTGTGCCGGCTGGTGGCACGGTCGAACGCCGACCTCCAGCGGGTGATCGACCGGGTGGTGGGCTTCGAGGGGATCGTGCGGGCGTCGACGGCGATCGTCATGGAGAACCCGGTCCCGCTGCGGATCATCCCCCTGGTGGAACAGGCGGCCGCGGACGACTGACCGCCCCCGGCCAGACTTCCAAAGAAAAGGTTGCAAAGAATCGCTTGCATAGAACTCTTTGCAAGCCTACGGTTGGGTCATGCCCGAGATCGAGAACGCCCCGGACGCCGAGCAGAACGAGCCGTCGGTCCACACGCTGGACGCCCGCTCACTGCGCGGTCTGGCCCACCCCCTGCGCATGCGCCTGCTGTCCACGCTGCGCAAGGACGGGCCGGCCACCGCCTCCCAATTGGCGGCTGCACTCGGCGAGTCCAGCGGGGCCACCAGCTACCACCTGCGCCAGCTCGCGGCGTACGGCTTCATCGTGGAGGCGCCCGAGCACGGCAAGGGCCGCGAGCGCTGGTGGAAGTCCGCCCACGACGGCACCCGCCTCGACGAGTCGCTGCTCCAGGACGACAGCCCCGAGACGCGGGGCGCCGCGGCGGCCTTCCGGCACGAGATCGCCACGATCCACGCGCAGGAGCTCAGCACCTGGCTCGGCGACTCGTACTCCTGGCCGAAGGAGTGGCGGTCCGAAGCCTCCGACATGAGCGACTTCACCCTGCGCCTGACGCCCGCGCAGAGCCAAGAGCTGATCCACAAGATGCACGAGCTGGTCAACAGCTACCAGGATGCGCCGCAGTCCGAGGACACGGAGACGGTCCGCGTCCACACGCACGCCTTCCCCCGGCACGGCCGCACCCGCCCGTAGCGACCCCGCCCGCGCGCTGAGCCATACCCCGAGATCTCACCTCCGCAGAAGGAGTCCCGTCATGCACGCCTTCCCGCACACCGAGATGCACGCCGCCCGCACCGCCGAACTGACCGCCGAGGCCGCCGCCTGGCGCCTCGCCCGGGAGGCCGCCCCGGCCACCGCCCCCGCCCTCCCCGCCCTGCGCAACCAGCTCGGGCAGGCCCTGATAGCCGCCGGAAACCGCCTGACGCGCCCGGCGCCCGCCCACGCCGCATGAGCCGCCGGCCCTTCGCGGCGGTCCTGGCCGCCAACACCATCTCCATCGCCGGTAGTTCGCTCACCCTGATCGGCGTCCCGTGGTTCGTGCTCCAGACCACGGGAAGCGCCGGCCGGGCCGGGATCGTCGCCTTCTGCGCCACCCTCCCGGTCGTGGTCGCCGCCCTGATCGGCGGCCCGGTCATCGACCGGATCGGCCGCCGCCGGGTCTCCGCGGCCTCCGACGTGATCTGTGCCGTGACGGTCGGGGCGATCCCCCTCCTCCACTACGCGGGGCTCCTCGACTTCTGGATGCTGTGCGCGCTGATGGCCGTCGGCGGCCTCGTGCACACCCCGGGCCTGACCGCCCGCTACGTCCTGCTGCCCAGCCTCGCCGAACACGCCGGCACCACCGTCGCCCGGGCGGCGAGCCTGTACGACGCCGCCTTCCGCGGGGCCCGGATGACCGGGGCCGCGGTGGCGGGCGTACTGGTCACCGTCCTCGGCGCCGAGACCGTGCTGCTCGTGGACGCGGCCACCTTCGCCGCGTCCGCCCTCCTGGTCTCCGCCTTCCTGCGCGGGGTCCCCGCCGCCGAACCCCAACGCACCTCGGAGAAGCCCTCGTTCGCCGCGTACCGGACCGATCTGGCCGAGGGCTGGCGGTTCCTGACCCGCTCACGGCTCCTGCTGGGCATCACCCTCATGGTGATGGTGACCAACGGCCTGGACCAGGGCTGGTCCTCCGTGCTCCTCCCGGTCCACGGCCGCGAGGACCTCGGCGGCGCCACCACCCTCGGCCTGATGGTCTCCCTCTTCGGCGGCTTCGCACTGCTCGGGGCCCTGCTCTACGGGGCCTGGGGCGAGCGCTTCCCCCGCCGGGCGGTCTTCGCGGGCGCCTTCCTCGTCTCCGGGGCCACCCGCTACGTGGTCGCCGCCGTCACCGACACCCCGCTGCCCCTCGCGGTGACCATGGCCCTGGCCGGCCTGGGCGCGGGCGTGCTGAACCCGATCCTGACCACCGTGGTCTCCGAGCTGGTGCCGGAGGAAATGCGCAGCCGGGCCTCCAGCGTGAGCATGGCGGGCAGCGAGCTGGCCATGCCGATGGGCGGCCTCGCGGCGGGCCTGCTGGTCGACGGCATCGGCGTGGCCCCGGCCCTGCTGGCCTTCGCCGCCGTCTACCTCCTGGCGACGCTGATCCCGCTGGTCTTCCCGTCCTGGCGCGGCCTCGACCGCAAGCCCTCCGTCAGCAGGACGGAACGCTCTCACTCCGGTTCAGCGCCCGCAGCGAGTTCACCGCGTCCGTCAGCGAAGTGACGGGGATCAGCTGGAGCCCTTCGGGGAGCTCGGACTTCGCGTCCGAGCACTCCGCCTTCGGTACGAGGAACACGGTCGCCCCGTCGCGGTGCGCGGCCTGCGTCTTCAGGCCCACTCCGCCGACGGCGCCGACCGTGCCGTCGGCGCTGATGGTGCCCGTACCGGCGATGCTGCGGCCGCCGGTGAGTTCGCCGCCGCTGCCGTCGCCGTCGATCTTGTCGACGATGCCGAGGGTGAAGAGGAGTCCGGCGCTCGGGCCGCCGACGTCGGCGAGGTTGAGCTGGACCTTGATGTCCTTGGGGTCCTTCTTGAGGTAGCCGAGGGCGGCGGCCG
The DNA here is from genome assembly GCF_055575955.1 of Streptomyces sp. NPDC033966. Classification (NCBI taxonomy): domain Bacteria; kingdom Bacillati; phylum Actinomycetota; class Actinomycetes; order Kitasatosporales; family Streptomycetaceae; genus Streptomyces; species Streptomyces sp. NPDC033966. The sequence continues at coordinate 481,293 of NZ_JBVIRQ010000006.1, forward strand.
CGGCGGCCGACTGCGACTGGGTCATTTCCTCCAGGTTGTGCTCCTCGATCTGCTTGTCGCTTCCGCCCGAGGGATACACGGACTCGCGGGGCATGACCGCCTCGTCGGCCTTGAACCAGTGGCCGATCAGTTCGGGCAGCTTCATCGTCGAGGAGGGGCCGGTGGCCCGGATGGTGGTCATCCGGAGCTGGCCCTTGGTGTCCCGCACCGGGGCGCCGGTGACGGTGATCACCGGCTTGCCCTGGTCGGAGCCCAGGACGTCGGCCGTGGGGCCCGGCACGGCCACCACGAAGGGCAGCGGTGCGAGGGCCGCGACGGCGAACAGCCCGAGGACGGGCGCGGCGCAGACGGCCAGGGCGGCGGGACGCGGCAGACGTGTGAGGCGAGAGAGCACCCGGCCAATCTACCGACCCGGGCCGCCCGGCCCGCGCCGTCCGTGTCCGCGCCGCTCAGCGCAGGGCGTCGGCGACCTCGCGGGCCGCGTCGACCACGCGGGGCCCGACCCGCTCCGGCACGGCGTCGGCCAGCATCACGACGCCGACGCTGCCCTCCAGTCCGGTGATGCCGACGAGCGGTGCGGCGGCTCCGCTGGCGCCCGCCTCCAGTTCGCCGTGGGTCAGGGTGTAGCCGGGCTCGATGAGCGAGCCCTGACGGGCGGCCAGGATGGCCCGGCCTGCCGCGCCGCGGTCCAGCGGGTGGCGGAAGCCGGCCCGGTAGGCGACGTGGTAGTCGGTCCAGGTGGGCTCCACGACGGCCACGGCGAGGGCCTCGGTGCCGTCGACGAGGGTCAGGTGCGCGGTGGCCCCTATGTCCTCGGCGAGGGAGCGCAGCGCGGGCAGGGCCGCCTCGCGCACGAGCGGGTGGACCTGCCGGCCCAGGCGCAGCACGCCGAGCCCGACGCGGGCCCGGCCGCCGAGGTCGCGGCGGACCAGGGCGTGCTGCTCCAGCGTGGCGAGCAGGCGGTAGACGACGGTGCGGTTGACACCGAGGCGGTTGGAGAGCTCGGTGACGGTCAGACCGTGGTCGGTGTCGGCGAGCAGCTTGAGGACTCTGAGTCCTCGGTCGAGAGTCTGGGAGGTTTCCGCGGTCACGACGCCTCTCCCTCTGTTTTAGGTGGGCGGCGGTGACTCCCACGCGGTGCAGCGCTGCCGGTCCCTCGGCGACGCACGGAGAGGCCGCCGGTTGCGGCCAAGGCACCGGCTGCGCTCCCGCGGCGGCGCTGCCACGGGGCGTTCGATGCGGGGACAGTAGCGAGCGAGTCCGCTGAGCGAAAGGCCTCGTCCAGAATCCGGGCGCCTACTGCCGGTTTAAGCCGTTTTCTGAACAGAGCTGTATCGATTCGTAATGTCGATCGACCGAAAACCGGTTTACACGCCGCTTACTCTGATCGTGTTCAAAAACGATGTTGGGGGTGGGCGAGGCCGAACGCGCCTCGAACGCGACTTAGGGGAGAAAAACAACAGTGAAGCTCAAGCGCATGGCCGTCGTCGCCGCCGCCGCGGTGGTGGGCCCGACCGTCCTCATGGCCACGCCCGCGATGGCGGACGAGACCCAGAACACGGCCGTCACCACCCCGGACTCCGCTCCGAAGGACGACGCCGCTCCCGTCGCGGAGACCCCGGCCAAGGAGGCGGCGCCCGCCGTCGAGGCCCCGGCCGTCAAGCCCGCCGCGGAGACCCCGGCTCCGGCGAAGCCCGCCGCCGAGACCCCGGCCAAGCCGGCTCCGGCCCCCGCGCCGCAGGTCGAGGACGAGGACGAGGACCTGGTCGCCACCGGTCCGGTCCTCGGCATCAACGGTGTCCCGAGCGCCTTCAAGGCGGGCGGCGACTGGACCAACCTGACCTACACGGTCGACAACTCGAAGGGCAAGGCGCAGGACAGCTACGTGCTCGTCCTGGCCGTCGCCGACGAGGCCGAGAAGCTGCAGGCCAAGGACGTCAAGGTCCAGATCTTCCACCAGGGTGTCTGGCACAACGTGGAGCTCGAGGGCCAGGACGGCGCCGTCATCGCGCTGCTGACCGACGACATCCAGATCCCGGCCGGCAAGCTGAGCCTCCAGCTCCGCGTCAAGTTCGCCGCGGGTGCCCCGACCGGGAACATCGCCGTCATCGGCGCCGGTGGCAGCAACGTGGACGAGGACGTCTTCTCCGACACGGCCTTCGTCGAGTCGAAGATCGTCAAGACCTCCACCGGCGGTGGCAACACCGGCGGCAACACCGGCGGTAACACCGGCGGCAACAACAACACCAAGCCGAACGGCGGCGGCACCACCACGCCGATCGTCGACACCAACACCGGCTCCGGCAACACCGGCGGCAGCACCAACACCGGCGGCGAGCTCGCCGAGACCGGTGCCGACGCCGCCACCAGCTGGGCGCTCGGCGCCGGCGGTGTCGCGCTCGCCATGGGTGCGGCCCTGGTCGCCGGCACCGGCCGTCGTCGCCGCCAGACCGTCTAAGCGGTAAGGCCCTACGACAACGGGGTCCGTGCGCACCTGCGCACGGACCCCGTTCCGCGTTCTCAGGAGCGCCTCACCGCATCCGGGTGGCCCACTCCTGCACCTTCTTGATCCGCTCCTTCAGCTGCCCCGCCGTCGCCTCCGCGCTCGGCGGCCCGCCGCACACCCGGCGCAGCTCGGTGTGGATCACCCCGTGCGGCTTCCCGCTCTGGTGGACGTACGCGCCCACCATCGTGTTCAGCGACTTCCGCAGCTCCAGCAGCTCCTTGTGCGAGACCACCGGCCGCCGGTCGGCCGGCAGCTCCAGCAGGTCCGCCTCGGAGTCGGGCCTGCGGCGGCTGTGCGCGATCTGCCGCGACTGCCGCTTCTGCAGCAGCAGCTGCACCTGGTCCGGCTCCAGCAGCCCCGGGATGCCGAGGTAGTCCTGCTCCTCCTCGCTGCCCGGGTGCGCCTGCATGCCGAACTCGGCGCCGTCGTACAGCACCCGGTCGAAGACGGCGTCGGACTCCAGCGCTTCGAAGGACATCTGCTCGTCATCGCCGGTGTCCTCGTCCTCCTGCCGGTTCGCCTCCTCCATCTCCTTCTCGGACTCGGCGTACGGGTCGTCGTCCTCGCCCGCCTTCTTCGGCCGGTCGAGGACGTGGTCGCGCTCGACCTCCATCTCGTTCGCGAAGCCGAGGAGGTAGGGGATCGTCGGAAGGAACACGGACGCCGTCTCGCCGCGCCTGCGCGATCGTACGAAGCGGCCGACGGCCTGCGCGAAGAACAGCGGGGTCGAGATCGTCGTCGCGTACACGCCCACCGCGAGGCGCGGTACGTCGACGCCCTCGGACACCATGCGGACCGCGACCATCCAGCGGTCGTCGTTCGCGCTGAACGTGTCGATGTTCTTCGAGGCGCCGGTGTCGTCGGAGAGCACGACGGTCGGCTTGGTCCCGGTGATCTCCCGGATCAGCTTGGCGTACGCGCGCGCCGCGTCCTGATCGGCGGCGATGACGAGCCCGCCGGCGTCCGGGATGCCCTTCCTGACCTCCGTGAGGCGCTGGTCGGCGGCGCGCAGCACGTTCGGCATCCAGTCGCCGCGCGGGTCCAGGGCCGTGCGCCAGGCCTGCGAGATGGCGTCCTTGGTCATCGGCTCGCCCAGGCGGGCCTCGATCTCGTCGCCGGCCTTGGTGCGCCAGCGCATGTTGCCGCTGTAGGACAGGAAGATCACGGGCCGGACGACGCCGTCGCCGAGGGCGTTGCCGTAGCCGTAGGTGTAGTCGGCGGAGGACCGCCGGATCCCGTCGTTCCCCTCCTCGTAGGTCACGAACGGAATGGGGTTGGTGTCGGACCGGAAGGGCGTACCGGTCAGCGCGAGGCGGCGGGTCGCCGGGTCGAAGGCCTCCAGGCAGGCCTCGCCCCAGGACTTCGAGTCGCCGGCGTGGTGGATCTCGTCGAGGATCACCAGGGTCTTGCGCTGCTCGCAGCGGTTGCGGTGCAGCATCGGGCGTACGCCGACGCCCGCGTAGGTGACGGCGACCCCGTGGTAGTCCTTGCTCAGCGGTCCGGCCGAATACTCCGGGTCCAGCCGGATGCCTATCCGGGCGGCCGCTTCGGCCCACTGCTTCTTCAGGTGCTCGGTCGGCGCGACCACGGTCACCTGCTGGACCACGTGATGGTGCAGCAGCCAGGAGGCCAGGGTGAGCGCGAAGGTGGTCTTGCCGGCGCCGGGCGTGGCGACCGCGAGGAAGTCCCGCGGCTGGGTCTGGACGTACTTGTCGAGCGCACCCTGCTGCCAGGCTCGCAGCTTGCTGGCGGTACCCCAGGGGGCACGGCCGGGGAAGGCGGGTGAGAGGTGGTGGGAGGCGGTAGTAGTCACGGTCTCCGGTTCGTTGCTCTCGGCGGTCGTGGCAGTCGTGGCCGTCCTCGCCGACGTGGTCGTACGTAGGACAACCGGGCCACCTTACCGGCGCGGGCCCACCCCTCGCGGAGGGACAGGCCCGTGACCTCGGCGGGTGCGGCGAGGGTCACACCGCGAGCAACTCCCGCAGCCCGTCGGCGATCACCGGGACCTACCCTCTTCCGGGTCCCGGACCAGCGGGCCCGCCGGGCGGAGCTCCCGGTACTCCCCCCCCCACCCCGCCGCGCGGCCTGGCGCGGGCGGGCTCAGGCCCGGGCGGGCTCAGGCCCGGGCGGGCTCAGGCCCGGGCGGGCTCAGGCCCGGGCGGGCTCAGGCCCGGGCGGGCTCAGGCATTTCCGGGACCGGGTCCAGCCGGGTCGCCACCCATGCCCCGGCCAGGGCCACGCAGGCCATCGGCAGGAACACCACCAGGAACGCCGCCGGGTGCGAGGCCGCGGCTCCGGCCGCCGCGGCGGCCCCGTGCCCCGCGCCCACCGCTCCGCCGCCCAGCGCGGCGAACGCGGCGCCCCCGGCCGCGAGCAGCACCACGTTCGCCAGGGCGTCCGAGATCTGCAGCGCGGCGGAGTTCGCGCCCGCCTCCTCCGGCGCGGACAGCTTCAGCAGCAGCACGCTCGTCGAGCCGATCACCAGCCCCATCCCGAGCGAGCCCACAGCCCAGGCCAGGGCCAGCGTCCACACCGGCACCGCCTCGATCAGCACCGCCGGGGCCGCCGCGATGGCCACGGCCACCATCACCATCCCGGTGACCATCAGCCGCTCCCGGTAGGGCGCCGTCCGGCCCTGCGACTGCACCCACGACCCCAGCGCCCACGTCACCCCGCCCAGCGCCAGCGAGAAGCCGGCCCAGGTCGGGCTCAGGCCGCGCTGGGTGACCAGCATCAGCGGCACGAAGCTCTCCGCCCCGATGAACGCCCCCGCCGCCACCCCGCGCAGCAGCACCACCGACGGCAGGCCGCGCCGCGCCCGGTACGTCCCGCGCGGCAGCAGCCCCCGCACCGCCGGCACCAGCAGGGCCGCGCCCGCGACGCCGGGCAGCAGCGACAGCCACCGCAGGTCCTGGGCGGCGTACTGGAGCAGCCCGGCGCCCAGCGAGATCCCGAGGGCCAGCCGGATCCGCCGGCGGTCGAACGCGACGGGCTTCCCCGTGCTCTCCACCGGCCCGGACGCGGTCCTCCGTATCGCCGGCAGCGCCACCAGCAGCGGCACCACGACCAGAACCGGGATCCCGAGGAACACCCACCGCCAGCCCAGGTGCTCGGTCACCGTCCCCGCGGCCAGCGGCCCGACGATCGACGGCACCACCCAGCTCGCGGCGAAGGCCGCCATGATCGCGGGCCGCAGCCGCTCCTCGTAGGCCCGGCTGACCACCACGTACAGGGCGACGATCACCAGCCCGCCCCCGAACCCCTGCACCGCCCGCCCGAGGACGAACACCCCCATCAGCTGCGCGGTCCCGGAACACACCAGACCGGCGGCGAAGGCCCCGATCCCCACCGTCAGCGGCCGCAGGGGCCCCTGCCGGTCGGCCCACTGGCCGGACAGGACCATGGCGAAGAGGCTGGTGGTGAAGTACGCGGAGAACCCGAAGGCGTAGAGTCCGATCCCGTCCAGCTCCCGCGCGGCGACGGGCATCGCCGTCCCGACGGCGGTGGCCTCGAAGGCGATCAGGAAGATCACGGAGATGATCCCGACGCTGAGCGTCCGGTACGCCGGCCCGAGAATGCCGTCCTGCGGTGGCGGGGCGGCGGCGGTCTCGGATATCCCGGGTTCAAGGGCGCTCATCGCCCCAGGGTAAGGTCCACAGCCCACTCTCGCCCCTGTCATTTCGACCGATCCCGCCTCGGCCGCACGACCTAGGTCCGCGAGCCCGTGTGAACGCGGCATGGCAGTCGCATTGCGGCCCCCGCGCCGCCCTTCCCCCGCCCCGCGACCCCCCGTACGTTCGTACTCGTCGCCACGCACCCGGCCGTGTGCCCGAGTGGTTGAGGGACTCGCCTGCAAAGCGGGTTACGCCGGTTCGATTCCGGTCACGGCCTCTGCGGAACCGAAGGCCGTCCGGGGATCTCCCCCGGACGGCCTTCGTCGTAGCCCAGGGCCTGCTCGCCGGCCGGCAGCCCCTCGGCGCGGGCCGGGAGCCCGCCGTCGTCCGCGCACCGGAGCTCCTCGGCCACGGGCCCCCAACGGCGCGCGTATGTGCCCCGGGTTCACGTGGCTTCCTTGGTCTGCGCTTCGTGGCCCTGCTGACGGGCGACGGAGTTGCCCGTCTCGTATCCGATGCGCATCGACTCGACGAGGTCATTGCCGAAGTCACTGTCGGGGTCGATGTCGTGGCGCTTCATGAAGTGCCTCATGGGCGCCTCGGCGCTGTGCTCACCCGCCTGGAACATCGCCTTGTTGGAGGCGTGCGTCTCACCGTCGATCTCGTCCTTGTGCTGCTGCTTGGTCTCGTCGGACCACTCTCCGATGACGCCCGAGGCGGCCTGCTCCACGGCACCGCTGCCGGTGTCCACGGCCAGCGGAACGACGACCGCCGCCGCGCCGGCAGCAGCGGCCGTAGCGGGCAGGAAGGCCACACCGGCGGCAATCGCGGCGGTGGTGCCGAACTCGACCCAATGGGAGCTCCGCTCGTGCGCCTTCTCGTACGCCTCGTGCCGCTTCGCGCCGGCTTCCCGGACCTGTTCCGCGCGGGACTCGTCGAGGATGCCCTGCACTTCGGCACCGGTACGGACCACCGTCCGGGCCCGGCCCTCGTCGATCACGCCGCCCCGCACTCCCTGGCTCTCCAGAACGCCCGCGGAGTGGACCCGTTCAGCGGCGGACACGGCGGCGTAGGCGTCGGGGTGCTGGCCGAGGACAGCGAGCAGGTCTCGGGCAACCTCACGGTCCAACTCCGCGTGCGCTTGCCCGTCGCCGGCTCGCGGGGCGAAGACGCCCTTCTTCCCGTGGTCGGCCAGCGCCTGGTTGACGTCGTCGATGTACCCGGCGGTCATGCGCCCCAGGCTGTCCGCGAGGACCTCCTGGTGCTTGAGCAGCCCGGCGTCGCCGCCGTACTTCAGCGCGACGGCCCGCATGACCCGCGCTCCTTCCTCGGTCCGGTTCAGCTCTGGCCCGGGGTCGTCCCACGCGTGGCCGAGGGCTGCCGCCTCCAGGGCGTGGCCAAGGGCATCGGGCATGTACCCCCGCCCCCTCTTCAGGTCGTCCGGGTTCGCCACTTCCATGTCGATGGTGGGGTCGTACTTCTCGCTGGCGAAGAGATCGAGGTAGTTGGCGACCGTCCTCCCCTTGGCGTCCTTGCCGAGGTCGGGTGCGCCCGGCCTCTCGGTGCCGTCCGGGTTGTAGGCGCGGAGGGGCCGCCCGTCCGGATCGAAGAACTCGGCCGCGGCCTCCGGGCTGTGGCCCAGGGCCTCCAGGAAGCTCACCACCGGGTCGTAGCCCGCGCCGTTGATCCCGGACGGGTTCAGCAGGTTCCTGCCGGTGCCGCCGCCCAGCTGCCGGCCCCGGTTGAAGAAGTCCGGGTCCTTGGCGTGGATCTGCGTGGCGTGCTCGGCGATCGGGACCAGGAACCGGGGGTCGTAGTTCCCGTAACGCATGATCCCGCCGAGCAGCTGGTACCCGTACGGCGGGTTCTGCTCGTACCGCCCGAGGGGGATCTGCTGGGTGCCGAGCCTGCGCAGCTCCTGGGCGTAGCCGTCGGGCAGGTGCGGCTCGGTCGTGGAGCGGGTGGCGGTGGCCAGGTTGAGGCCCAGGTTCTTCTGGAGCTCCTGGACGTCCGTCAGGCGCTGCTCGTCGAGCTTGCCGTACGGGTACGTGTCGGTCGCCATCTGCCCGAAGAACTGGAGCGCGCCCTTGGGGCCGAGGTTCCCGTAGAAGGCGGTCGAGAACTCCGCCCTGCCGGCGTTGTCGGCCAGCAGCTCGTTCAGCTCGACCAGCTCGGCGTGCGAGAGGTTACGGCCCTTGCGGGCGAGGCCGGTGGCGCGGCCGGCCTGTTCGGCGGTGAGGCCGGCGTACTTGGGGGCGGTGAAGTCGTGGGCGTCGGCGACGTTGGCGTCGAGGAGCCGGGCGAGGGACCGGTCCGCGTCGTCACAGGCGTCGACGGCGGCGTCCACCTTCGCCTGCCAGCGCGGGCGGTTGACGCGGAGGGACTCCTGGTGGTCGGGGTCGTGGCGCGCCGCGTGGCGGTCCTGCTCGGTGGCCAGGGGTAACGCCTCGACCCTCCCCTTCCCGTCGACCCGGAAGCCCGCGGCGGGGGCCTCCACCTCGGCGATCTTCCTCAGCCGGTCGCGGGAGGACCTGAAGGTGTCGTGGCCCTGGGCGAGGGCCCGATGGATGCCCTTGGCCTCCTTGGCGGCGTCCTCGAACTCCTTGGCCGTCTTGTCGACGAACGGCCGCGCCACGCCCGCGGTGACCCCGCTCCATTCGGCCTTGTCGGCCTTGGCCTTCAACCCGTTGCGGGCGGCCTCGGCCAGTTCCTCCAGCTTGGCGGCCATGGCCTGCCAGTCGCGGACGGCGGTGGCGAGCCTGTCGATCGGGGCGTTCAGCACGTTCTCGTACGTCACCACGCCGCGTCCCCCCTCTTTCGACTGCTTGACTACGTGACTACTTGACTACGTGAGGTACGCGTCGAGCTTGGAGGAGGTGAACTCCGCGTAGAGGCACTGCTCGTCCCTGCGGTGGGAGGAGAGCGAGTAGTTCAGCCCGTTGGAGATCTGCGCGCAGGCGGCGGTGAGCGTCTTGACCTGGGATTCCCACCGGGTGTTCGCCTTGGCGAGCGCGGCCCCGCTGCCGAAGCCCTCGCGCGACAGCGCGGCGGCGGCCTCGGCGGAGGCGGTGGCGGCGTGCCGGCCGTCGGCCTGGAGGCGGGAGTGCAGCTTGTACGCCTCGCTGCCGATGGCGCCGATGTGGTCCTGGTTGAGGGCGAGGTCCGTACCGGTGGCTCCGCCGGGGGTTGCCTGGTCGAGGCGCATCGAGATGCCGGCCGCGGCGGTGGCGCGTGCGGCGGACCACTCCTCGTCGAAGGACATCCCGCGTGCTCCCCACTCCGTGTCTGCGTCAGGGCCTCGCCCGGCGTACGACGACTGCGGCGACGGCCCCACCGATGAGGACACAGGCCCCCAGCCCGAGGGCGATCCAGGGCAGGTTGCCGGCGCCGTCACCCTTGTCTACCGCAGCGCCGGCCTGGGGTGGGGGCGGTGAGGTGATCTTTCCCCCGGTCGAGGGAACGGGAGGGGCCGATGCTGCCGCCGCGGCTGCCGCGAGGTCGGGCAACGGATACACGTCCGCCGGGCCGGGGTCCCCGGGGGTGGGGAGGGCGATGCGGGGTCGGACCACGCCGTAGCCGATGTAGTCGTTGCGCTCGACGCCGTCGACGGGCTTGCCGGCGGTGTTGAGGAGGACGCGGAGGATCTGGTTGTTGGTCCAGGTGGGGTGGGCGGACCAGAGGAGGGCGGCGGAGGCCGAGGTTAGGGCGGTGGCGTCGCTTGTGCCGTGGGTGGTGCACAGCCCCGTCCCACCTGCGCAGGCCGTAACGATGTCCATGCCGGGGGCGGACAAATCAACCTGCGGTCCGTGCTGCGACTCCTTGGTCGCGCCGCCATCGGAGCCGACGGCCCCCACGCCGACAACCCCAGGCGTCGCGCCCGGATACTCGACCCAATTAACCGTGTCGCCGTCATTGCCAACGGCCGCAAAGATCAATTTCCCCTTAGCGAGAGCATACTTGACGGCGTCGGAGCGTGCCCGATCATCCTCAGCCACACCTGCCTTGCCCAAGGAAATGTTGATTACCTTGGCGTCGGAATCTGCCGCATATCGGATGGCAGAAGCCCAAGATGGAGTGGACTGACTCATCTCTTGCGGCACCCGAATCGGAAGGATCTTCGCTCCTGGCGCCAGTCCATAAGCACCGTCGCCGCTTGGATGCTTACCGGAACCAGCAATCATCGCCGCAATGCCGGTGCCGTGCTTGCCATAGTCGTTGCGCTCGTCCCCCTCGTACCCCTTCTGGCCTGCCGCAAAGTCCTTACCCGGGAGAACCTGACCCTCAAGTTCGGGAATCCGCTCAACCCCGGTGTCAACCACAGCGACGGTCACACCTTTGCCGGTGCTGATCTTCCAGATGTCGTCGACCTTCATGGCATCGAGATGCCACTGCTTCTCTCGGATGGTCTCTGCATGCGCCGGGGTCGCGGCGACCCCAGCCAGCAGCAGGCCTACCAGGGCTGAAGTCGCCTTCCGCATGCGCATCCCGTACAAACGTCCGTTCCGCTCAGTCGATCACTGGCGGGACGACACGACGGTTACCCTGCCAGGTCTCTTCGTCCTCAGCCAGGTAGTCGGGGCGGCCGCCCGCCTGGCCTCCTTGCCGCCTGCTCGGAGCTGGGGAAGCAGCGCCGCCATGGCCCACCGCGCCAACGCCCGCTCCCCGCACGAGGCCCGAACCGCCCTGGGTGAATGGCTGGCTGCCAGCTGCAGCCTGACGGCCACCGACAACACCGCCGGGCTCCACAGTCAGTCGCCGGCCTGTCGCAGGGCTGCCCGGAGAGCTATGCGGCCCACCGAACCCGCCGCCCATCATGCCGGGCATTGCGCGCCCACCAGTGTGCGGCCCATCCGCGCCAATGACCGTCCCACGTGGGATGCCTGCGCTGGGCCCGCCGGTGGCAATTGGCCGACCACCCACGATTCCGGTGTCACGCGGAGGCGGCACCGGGATGCCTCCGATCCCCATGGGCGGCTTCGTCACGGACAACTGCCCGCCCCCCAGCATCGGCGGCCCACCAGCCGGCGGAAGCGTCAGAGGCGGAACAGGGCCAATAGGAGTGCTTCCACCGGGCCCACTGGGTCCAGGACCGGCCGGGAGACCAAGGGCCGGAGTCAGAGTCCTGTCCGGCAGCGGCACGACATGGTCGAGATCCACATCCGCGCCAGGGCCCGGCACCACCTGGGGATGCACAGGCTCAACGGTCGGGGGCAGGAGGCGGTCGCGTTGAAGCATCCCGCCGTCCGTACCTTCCGGTGGGTACGAAGGTCCTGAAGCAGACGCCACTGCCCCATAGCCTTGGCTACCTGGGTAGCCCGCAGAACCCGCACCGCCGGGGCGGTCGAGGTAAGACCCCCCGTATCGATCATCACCAGGCTCAAAACCCGGCGACGGCGGCGGAAACGTCGGCACGGCCGCCTTGTTCATCTCCGCCGACGACTGCTCGTACGACTGCGCCAGCTTCGTCAGCTGCTGCACCGCGAGCTGGTGGTCCGTGGTCAGCTTTGCGTGGGCGGTCTGGCCCATCTGCTGCGCGTCCGGGTCGTTGTGGAACTGGCGGGCCGACTTGAGGTTCTGCGCCGCCGCCGTGTCGTACTTCGGGGTGTTCGCCTTCACCTCGATCATCGTCTGCGCGGCCTGGGTCATCCACTTGCTGCCCGCCGCGCTGTAATCGCCCAGCAGGAGCGTCGCGTTGCCCGTGCGGCTCACCCAGTCCTGGAAGGCATGGGCGGCTTCGCCCTCCCAGCCCTTGACCTGGTGCTTCTTGAGGCTGCTGCCGATCTCCTTGATCGTGGCCGCCGCCTCCGCCAGCTGCGTCGCCCGCGCCTTGACCGTCTCCGGGTTGGCGGACGCGATCATCGCGAGCAGCTGCTCGTGCGAGTAGCCCTCGAAGTTCGTCGTCGCCATCAGATCGTGCCCTTCGACGTACTCGGGGCCGGGGCCGGGGTCGGGGTGGGCGTCGGCGTGGCGTGCTGCTGGGCTTCGCGTTCCTGGCGGACCAGGGGGTCGCGGTCCGCGACGTAGGCGTTCTTCGAGTCCTTGACGAGGGCCCGCATGCGGGCCTGCGTCTCCTCGTCCACGCCGCCGTAGCCCTTGCCCGCCGTCAGGATGGCGATGCCCAGCGCCTCGATCTGGACCGCCAGGGCCGCGGACAGCTTCTGCAGCTCGCCGTGGACCGTCGTGTACGCCTTGAACAGGGCGTCCGCCTCCGCGAAGCCCGTGCCCAGGGTGCCCGCCGGCAGGGTGCCGTGGGCCAGCTTGCGGGCGTCCGCCTCCGAGCCGTCGAGGGTCTTCAGCAGCGCGTCGACCCGGTTCTTGTAGTCGGTCATCGAGTCGTACTCGACCTCGAGGGCCCTCGCCTGGGCCGTCACCGCGTCCGCCACACCGCCGGCGACGTTCACCCCCAGCAGCCCCGGACCCGCGTTCTCTAACGCCACGACGCCCTCCCCCGCTCCCCGTCCCCGTTCGCACCCGCTCGCGCCACAGGCCCAGCGGCTAGGAGTTGGGCACCGCCTGCACCGGTGCAGCGACCGCCGCCGACGGCCGGATCGGGATCCTGTTCACGGGCCGGCCCGTCGCCGCGCGGACCGCCGAGGCCACCGCCGCCGGGGTGGTCACCACCGGGACCGCGCTCGCCGCCTTCGCGCCGAACGGGGCCACGACGTCGCGTTCCTCCACCAGCCGGACGATGCGCACCGCCGGGGCGTCCAGGGACGTCGGCAGGGCGTAGCCCGTCAGGTCGGGGTGGCGGACCAGGCCGGCGACCGAGCGGAGGTTCTCGGTCAGGGCCGCGCCGACGCCCTGGGTAACGCCCGCTTCGATACGGGCCTCCAGCTGGCGGGGGTTGAGGACGCGGCCGACGTCCTGGGCCACGGCCAGTTCCACGACCCGTACCGAGCCCAGCTCGATGTCCACGTCGACGACCGCGCGGATCGCGCAGAAGGCCAGGCCCACGAAGGCGTCGCCCTGGCCGTGCTCGTCGAGCGGTTCGGTGGGGTGGGGGCGGCACTGGGCGGTCGCCCAGAGCTCCTTGCCCTCTATGGCCTCGGTGACCGTCATCGAGAAGGCCCCGTCGTAGGACGTGATCCGGCCGTCCTGGATCTGGAGGAGCTCCGTCGACATGCCGAGCTTGTGGGCCATGGGCTGGAGGAGCTGCGTACGGACCATCTTCGCGGCCCGCTCGACGGCCCCGCCCGAGACCCAGGTGTGGCGGCCGTGGGCGGAGGGGCCCGCCGGCGGCTGGTCGGTGTCGACGGGGGCGCAGGCGACCTCGTCGATGCCGAGGACCTCCTGGACGATCTGGCGGGCGAGCGTGGCGAAGCCCTGGCCGGTGTCGACGGCCGCGCAGATGACGGTGGCCGTGCCGTTCACCACCTTGACCGTGGCGGTCGAGACCTCGTCCGCGCCCTCCGCGCCGAGCATGTGGACCATGCCCACGCCGTAGCCGACGCCGCGCCGCACCGCGCCCGGTTCGCCCGCGCCCTCGGGGCCGCCGGGCAGCAGCCACTCCTCCTCCGGGGTGTCCTTGGGGAGGGAGGGCAGGGGGAAGTCGCGTACCGAGCGGAGGAGTTCGGCGACGGGGGCCGGGCAGGTGACGGTCTGGCCGGTGGGGAGCAGGTCGCCCGTCGCCAGGACGTTGCGCAGGCGCAGCTCCGCGCCGTCGATGCCGAGGGCGGCGGCGAGCTTGTCCATCTGGCCCTCGTACGCGGCGCAGACCTGCATGGCGCCCTCGCCCCGGACGTGGCCGGAGGGCGGATTGTTCGTACGGACCGCCCAGCCCTCGACGAAGGCGTGCGGGACGACGTACGGGCCGCAGGCGAAGGCCACGGCCGCCGCGAGGGACTCGGCGGAGGCGTCGGCGTAGGCGCCGGCGTCCATCAGGATCTGGGCCTCGACCTTGACCAGCCGGCCGTCGGCGTCCGCGTGGTGGCGGTAGCGCAGCAGGGTCGGGTGCCGGTGGGCGTGGCCGAGGAAGGACTCCTCGCGGGTGGCGGCCAGCTTCACCGGGCAGCCCGTACGCAGGGCCAGGAGGCCCAGCGGCAGCTGGAAGGCGGCGTCCTCGCGGTCGGCGGTCGCGCCGGGGACTCCGGTGACGACCACCCGTACCCGGTCCGGCTCCAGGCCGAAGCAGGCGGCGGCGAGGTCGCGGTCGGTGTGCGGGTCGGTGGAGGCGGTGTAGATCTCCACGCCGCCGTCGGGGCGGGGCACGGCGAGGCCCGCCTCGGCGCCGATGGGCGCGGGGTCCTGGCGGCCGATCCGGTACAGGCCCTCGACGACGACCTCGCCGGTCGCCTCGGGGTCGCCGTAGCGCAGCGGGATGTGCCGGATCAGGTTGCCGTCCGGGTGCAGCGGGGCCGCGCCGAAGGAGTGCTCGGGGTCGGTGACGGCGTCGAGGAGTTCGTACTCGACGATGATGGCGGCGGCGGCCAGGCGTGCCGTGTCGGGGTGGTCGGCGGCCACGGCGGCGATGGGCTCGCCGTGGTGGCGTACGACGTCGTGGGCGAAGACCGGCCGGTCGGCGATGCGGCGGCCGTGGGTGGTGGCGCCGGGGACGTCGGCGTGCGTGATGACGGCGCGCACGCCGGGCATCTCGGCGGCGGCCGAGGTGTCGATGGAGCGGATGCGGGCGTGGGCGTGCGGGGAGCGCAGCACGGCGGCCCACAGCAGGCCCTCGGCCCACAGGTCGGCGGCGTAGGGGAAGGTGCCCTCGGCCTTGGCGCGGGCGTCCACGGAGGGGACGGAGACGCCGATCCCGCGCAGGGGGCGGGGCTGTTCGGTGTCGCCGTCGGCGCCGAGGCTCACCGTCGCCATGGTGGTGGTCGTGGTGGTGCCGGCCGTCGCCGTGGCCGCGTCCTGCCCGCTCACGCCATGCCTCCGTTGTGCTGGTCCCCGCCGAATCCGTTCAGGCCGCCGAGTCCGTCGAGTCCGTCGAGTCCGCCGGGTCCGTTCGGGCCGGGGAGGCCGTCGGTCCCGTTCGGGCCCGCCTGGCCGTGGAAGCCGGCCTGGCCGTCGAAGCCCGCCTGGCCGCCGTCGAACACGCCGGAGCCCGGGTTCGACCCGAAGGGGTCGAAGCCGTCCGTCCCGTGTGCCGCCGGGTGGGCCGGGTGGATCCCGCCCTCACCGGGCTGCGCCTGGTGCGGGATGAGCGCCTCGGCCTCCGCCGCCGCCTCGGCCGCGCCGGCCTCGCGCTCGGCGACGACCTCGCGGACCGCCTCGATGACGCCCTTGTAGCCCGAGCAGCGGCAGAGGTTGCCGCAGAGCGCCTGGCGGGTCTCCAGGTCGCTGGGGGCGTGGTTGCCCTCCAGCAGGTCATGGATGGTCATGGCCATGCCGGGCACGCAGAACCCGCACTGCACCCCGCCCGACCTGCACAACGCCTGCTGCACGTCCGAGAGTTCCCCGCCGCTCGCGAGGCCCTCGACGGTGCGCACCTCACTGCCGGCCGCCGTCGCCGCCGGGACCAGGCAGGAGGCGACGAGCCGCCCGTCGACCTGGACCGCGCAGGCTCCGCACTCGCCCTGGGAGCAGCCGTCCTTGGCGCCGGCCAGGCCGAGGCGCTCGCGCAGCACGTACAGCAGGGACTCGCCGATCCACGCCCCGGTGACGGGCCGGTCGGCGCCGTTGACCCGCAGGACGTAGGAAGCCGACGGGTGCTCGTGCTGGGCGACGGCGGGGATCCGCTCTTCCTCGTACGCCGCCTCCTGGACCGGGAAACTCCCGGTGTCGCCCTCGGCCGGGGGCGACACACCGCTGTCGGCACCGCCGCCGGGCGGCACGGGCGCGGCCTCCGCTTCGGCCGGAGCCGCCACCGGAGCCGCCACCGGAGCCGCCACCGGAGCCGCCGCCGGGGGCTCCGCGAAGCCGTGTCCGGCCGTCTCGGTGCCCTCAGTGCCGCCGTCGGCCTCCACCGGACGCGGCCGCTCGCCCTCGACCGGCATCTCGGCCGGGCCGTGCGAGGCCTCGATGTCCGGGGCGGCCGCGGGCACGGCCTCGGGCTCCGGTCCGGCCTGGAGGTAGCCCTCGGGCAGCGGGGTGCCCACGCCGGGGCCGCCCAGCACCCTCGGACCGCGTCCCGCCGGCGGGGAGCCCGCGGGCGCGCCGGCGGCGCCGCCCGGGAGCACGCCGGAGCTCAGCAGCACCCCGGGAGCCGCCTCGGGCGCCGCGGGCGGGGCCCAGGGGGCGGAGTCGCCGCCGGGCGGCACCGCCGGGGCGGCCTGGCCCCAGCCGCCGTCCAGGGCGGGGTCATCCGCGCCGCCGGGCAGCGTCCACTGCCCGGTGGCCATCGGGTCCTCCGGGCGGTGCACCGCCTCGGGGAAGTGCCACTCGCCGGTCGCGCCGGGATCCGGGTCGGCGTGGAGGTCGGCGTGGGGGTCGGCGTAGGGGTCGGTGTGCGGGCCGAGGTGCAGCCCGCCGCCCAGCGTCCCGTGCGGCCCGCCACCGGGCGACTCCGCGTGCAGCGCACCGGCGTGGGGACCGCCGTGCGGCGCGCCCTGCGGTTCCGCGTGCAGGGGGGTACCGCCCGACGGGTCGAAGTGCAGTCCGCCGCCCAGCGTGCCGTGCGGCCCGCCTCCGGCCGGCTCCGCGTGCGGCCCTCCGCCCTGCGGCTCGGCCTCGGCCTCCCCCGCGGGCGCCGCCGTGAAGGCGGCCGCCACCGACGCCGGGAGCGGGATGGACGCCGGGATCGGTGCGCGGGCGGGCGCCTGCGCGGCGGTCCCGGCGGCCGGGCCCGCCCCGGGAGCAGTCCCCGAGCCGGCGTCCGGCCACTGCACCGGCATCGTCCAGGTCCCGGTGGCGGAGGGGTCCGTGCTGCCCGACCCCAACGGCATGATCATCGGCGGCGGCACGAAGCCGTGCCCGGGCGCCGCCAGCGGCTCGCCCCTGTCGAGCGCGTCCAGCATCTCCTGCGGCAGCTGCACGAAGGCCGTGGCCTCGTTGTCGTACTCGCCGCCCTGCGGAACCGGCTCCCAGCCCCAGCCGTTGCCGGCCCCGGCAGCCTGCCCCGCGTTCCCCGCGTTCCCCGTCGTTCCGCTCACGTTCTCGTTCTCGCTCATGAGGTCAGCGCCCTCCCCAGGGCCCTGCGCGCCAGCACGGCCACTGTCCGCCGCAGGTGCAGTACCGCCGAGGACACCTGCTCCCCCTGGTCGGGCACACAGGCGGCCGCTACGTACTCGCCGAAGGCCTCCAGTGCCTCGGGGGCCAGGCTGCGGTCCCCGTCCCAGTCGATCAGCGAGGCCACCCACTGCTCGGCCTCCAGCGGCCGCAGCGGCATCGGGGCCACCGCGCCGATCGCGCACCGCACACCGCGGCGCGCCGGGTCCAGCACGAGCCCCACGGACGCCACCGCGCGCCCCGGCCCCGTACGCCCCGTGGCCTTCAGGAACACCTGCGGGGCGTGCAGCAGCGGCACCCGCACGAAGCCGATCAGTTCGCCCGGCCGCAGCATGTCGCGGCCGGCCAGCAGGTGGGAGACGGGGATCTCGCGCTGCGAGCTTCCGGTGTCACCGAGGCTGCCGGGGCCGACGATCACCAGCTCCGCCTCCAGCGCGGCCAGCACCGGCAGCGCGTCACCGGTCGGCGCGGCCGAGGCGATGTTGCCGCCGAGGGTGCCGGCGTTGCGGATCTGCGGCGGGCCGGCGGCCCGGGCGGCGGCGGCCAGGGCCGGGATCAGAGCGGCGAAATCCGGCCGCCCCATCCGGGCGTGCGTCAGTCCGGCGCCGAGCAGCGCGTGCCCGTCCTGGTACTGCCAGCCGCGGATCTCGTTGATCCGGCCGAGGCCGACGAGGGCGGCGGGGCGCAGCAGCCCGGCGTTGACGGCGGCCATGAGGTCGGTGCCGCCCGCCACGGGCACGGCCGCGGGCATGGCGGCGAGTGCCGCGACGGCCTCGTCGAGCGAGGCCGGCAGCATCACGGACTGCGCCCGCTCCGCCTGCGGCTCCAGAGCCGAGTGCGGTGCGTGCGGCCCCTGAGCCGAATGCGGTGTGTGCGGTGCGTGCGTGGTCAACCCGGCTGCCCCTTCCCGATGTCCCGGTCCCGGCGCTCACGCCTGTCCGCCGTACGGTACGTGCTCACCGCCGGGACGTGGCAACTCTGGCACATCTTCGGGACCGCCCGGCGCGAGGGTCGCCCGCGTACCGGGCGCCGGCCCGCGCTCCGGCGCCGCCCGTGCGCGGCCGGGGCGGGGCCTCGGACGGGGCGGGCGGGCGGGCCGGGGGACGCCCGCGGCACGGTCCGCCCGCCCTCCGCCCGAACGTCCGTTTTTCCCCGGATCGGGCTCCTTTGAGCGAGAGTTCCAAAGGTTCCCGAAGAGTTCCGCTTCCGGACAGGCGGCGCCGGAGCGCCCCCCGCGCCCCCGAGTCACACGATCGGGGGCGCGCCTTCGAGCGGGCGTCCCACGACCCCCGGGCGCCGCTGCCACGGCAGCGGTCCGGCCGGTGGCCGGTAGTCGACCCCGAGGGCGTCCAGGCGCGCCAGGTGGGCGCTCGCCCGCGCCTCGAACCCGGCCCAGTCACGGGATTCCGGTTCCGGCAGCCGCGACCACACCGTCTCGGCGAAGGCGGCCAGCCGGGGGAACACCTGGTAGTCCACGCGGGCCTGGTTCTCCATCACCTCGGTCCACACGTTGGCCTGGGCGCCCAGGACGTGCGCGGCGGCCTCCGGCGACAGCTTCGGCGGCACCGGCTCGAAGCGGTAGACGTCCTCCAGCGTGCGCACGTACCCGATGGGCATCGGCTCGTCGGGGCCGTCCGCCTGACGGTGGTCCAGGTACACCTGCTGCTCGGGGCACATCACCACGTCGTGCCCGGCCTCGGCGGCGGCGACGCCGCCCGCGTAGCCGCGCCAGGAGGAGACGGCGGCGCCGTCGGCGAGTCCGCCCTCCAGGATCTCGTCCCAGCCGATGAGGCGGCGGCCGCGGGCGGCGAGCCAGCCGTCGAAGTGCCGGATGAACCAGGACTGGAGCCCGTCCTCCCCGTCCACGCCCAGCTCGCGGATGCGCGCCTGCGCGGCGGGCGAGGCCCGCCACTGCTCCTTGGGGCACTCGTCGCCGCCGACGTGGACGAACGGCGAGACCTCGGCCGGGAAGAGCTCCAGCAGCTCCTCGAAGACCCCTTCGTAGAAGCGCAGTACCTCCTCGGTCGGCGCGAGGACGTTCTCGCTGATGCCCCAGTCGTCCCACACGCCGAGCGCGGCGGTGTCCACGGCGTCCGTGTTGCCCAGCCGGGGATAGGCCGCGATGGCGGCCTGTGAGTGCCCGGGCAGGTCGATCTCGGGGACGACGCGTACGTGCCGCTCGGCCGCGTACGCGACGATCTCGCGGATGTCGTCCTGGGTGTAGAAGCCGCCGTGGGGAGTCTCGTTCCACAGCGGGGAGGCCCGGTGGCCCCACCGGCTGCGGGGCCGCCAGGCGCCGACCTCGGTGAGCCGGGGGTGGCGCTTGATCTCGATCCGCCAGCCCTGGTCGTCCGTCAGGTGCAGGTGGAGCACGTTCAGCTTGTGGGCGGCGAGCAGGTCGATGTGGCGCAGCACCCCGTCCTTGGGCGTGAAGTGCCGGGCGGTGTCGAGCATCATGCCGCGCCATCCGAAGCGCGGGCTGTCGGCGACGGCCGCGTACGGCAGGCTCCAGGTCCGCCCGGGCCGCAACGGCGCCCGGCGGTAGGCGTCGGGGCCGAGCAGCTGACGCAGCGTCTGGGCGCCCCAGAACAGCCCCGCGGCGTCCCCGCCGGTCAGCTCGACTCCGTCGGCGCCGATGTCGAGCCGGTACGCCTCCGGCCGGAGCCCGCCCGCTCCCCGGGCCTCGATCCGCAGCCGTACGTCGCCCCGCGCGCCGGCGGCGGGCGCGGGCAGGGCCCATCCGGTGGCGGCGCCCACCTCCCGGCGCAGCCAGCGCGCGACGCCGCCGGTCCCGGGCCCGGCGTCGAGGACGGGCTCGGGCCCGAAGGTGTGGCGGCGCCCCTCCGGGTCGGGAACGACGTTCTCGGGTAGCGGGATCAGGTCCATGCGTCAGCCCTCCGCGGCAGCCGGCCGGTCGCCCCCGCGGAGGCGGCGGCAGCCGGTCCGCGGCGTCCCGCACGGCACCCGTCCCGCGGGGCGACGCTCGTCGCGCCGACCCTAACCCGCCCCGCGCACACGGCGAAGGCCCCCGGACGCGCTCACGCGCATCGGGGGCCTTCGGCGGCGGAGGTCAGGACCTCGCTACTTGTCCTTGCCGCCCTTGTCCTTGTCGCCGCCGGCGCCCATGGACTCGTAGATCTCCTTGCACATGGGACAGACGGGGTACTTCTTCGGGTCGCGGCCCGGGACCCAGACCTTGCCGCAGAGCGCCACGACGGGGGTGCCGTCGAGCGCGCTCGCCATGATCTTGTCCTTCTGGACGTAGTGGGCGAAGCGCTCGTGGTCGCCGTCGCCGTGGGACACCTGCGGCGTCGGTTCTACGAGGGTCCCCGTACCAGTCCCGCGCTCGGGCTCAAGAGTGCTCATAAAACCAGGGTACTGAACCCCGCCGGGCTCAGTTCAGCGACGGGTCGTCCAGATAGGTGGCGACCATCGCGAGCTCGCTGCGCTGGCGTCGCAGCACCGCCCGCCACAGCCGTTCGGGGTCGGGGTGGGAGACGTCGCCCGGTTCGGAGTCGACGACGTACCAGGCGCCGTCGCCCAGCTCGGCCTCCAGCTGGCCGGGGCCCCATCCGGAGTACCCGGCGAAGATGCGCAGGGCGCCGAGGGCGGCGGCGAGCAGTTCGGGCGGGGCCTCCAGGTCGACGAGGCCGATCGCCCCGTGCACCCGGCGCCAGCCGAGCGGGCCCTCCTCGCCGGGTATCACCGCGACGCCCAGGGCCGAGTCCAGTGCGACGGGGCCGCCCTGGAACACCACCCCCGGATCGCCGGCCAGCGGGGCCCAGGGGAGCAGGATGTCGCGGACGTCCACGGGGGTGGGCCGGTTGAGGACCACGCCGAGCGAGCCCTGCTCGTCGTGGTCGAGCAGCAGCACCACCGCGCGGTCGAAATTCGGGTCCGCGAGGGCGGGGGTGGCCACGAGCAGCCGCCCTGTGAGGGAGGACACCTCGGTCATGGGCACATGATCTCGCACAATCGCCCCTCGGGGGGAGCGGGCGGCGCTCTCGGATCAAGCGCAGCTCAGGGCGCACGGCGGCAGAGAGGAGCGCGCACCGTCCCGCACGCCGGAACGCAACACTCCGCTACCTGGCGGACACCGAGGGTGCTGTGCCCCATTCATGACAGTCCTACGGCCCCGTCACCCATACAAACATGGGGGTGGTGGCCCTTACCCTTACGTCTGGTCCCCTGCCCATCCACTCCGGAACGCGAGATCCATGACCGGCAACGATGTCCTGCTTGTCCACGGCGGAACCCCGCTCGAGGGTGAGATCCGTGTCCGCGGTGCGAAGAACCTCGTGCCGAAGGCCATGGTGGCCGCCCTGCTCGGCAGCGAGCCGAGCCGGCTGCGCAATGTTCCCGACATCCGTGACGTGCGGGTCGTGCGCGGTCTGCTCCAGCTGCACGGTGTGACCGTGCGCCCCGGCGAAGAGCCGGGCGAGCTGATCCTCGACCCGACCTACGTCGAGAGTGCGAACGTCGCCGACATCGACGCGCACGCGGGGTCCTCCCGCATCCCGATCCTCTTCTGCGGCCCGCTGCTGCACCGCCTCGGCCACGCCTTCATCCCGGGCCTGGGCGGCTGCGACATCGGCGGCCGTCCGATCGACTTCCACTTCGACGTGCTCCGCCAGTTCGGCGCGACCATCGAGAAGCGCGAGGGCGGCCAGTACCTGGAGGCTCCGCAGCGCCTCCGCGGGTGCAAGATCCGCCTGCCCTACCCGTCGGTCGGCTCGACCGAGCAGGTCCTGCTGACGGCCGTCCTGGCCGAGGGCGTGACCGAGCTCAGCAACGCCGCCGTCGAGCCGGAGATCGAGGACCTCATCTGCGTACTGCAGAAGATGGGCGCGATCATCTCCGTGGACACCGACCGGACCATCCGGATCACCGGTGTCGACCGTCTGAGCGGCTACAACCACAAGGCGCTCCCGGACCGTCTGGAGGCCGCGTCCTGGGCTTCCGCGGCCCTGGCGACCGGCGGCAACATCTACGTGCGCGGCGCCCAGCAGCGCTCGATGATGACCTTCCTGAACACGTACCGGAAGGTCGGCGGCGCCTTCGAGATCGACGACGAGGGCATCCGCTTCTGGCACCCGGGCGGCCCGCTGAAGGCCATCGCGCTGGAGACGGACGTGCACCCCGGCTTCCAGACCGACTGGCAGCAGCCGCTGGTCGTCGCCCTGACGCAGGCCACGGGCCTGTCGATCGTGCACGAGACGGTGTACGAGTCCCGCCTCGGCTTCACCTCGGCGCTCAACCAGATGGGTGCTCACATCCAGCTGTACCGCGAGTGCCTGGGCGGCAGCGCCTGCCGCTTCGGCCAGCGCAACTTCCTGCACTCGGCGGTCGTCTCCGGCCCGACCAAGCTGCAGGGCGCCGACCTGGTCATCCCCGACCTGCGCGGCGGGTTCTCGTACCTGATCGCGGCGCTGGCGGCCGAGGGCACCTCGCGCGTCCACGGCATCGACCTGATCAACCGCGGCTACGAGAACTTCATGGAGAAGCTCCAGGAGCTCGGTGCCAAGGTCGAGCTGCCCAACGGCGACCTGGTCTGATCTTCCCCCCACGGGGGCCCTCCGGGGCCCCTGCGGGGCCCTGGAAAGGCCTGAGGGCGGCCACCCCGTGCGGGGTGGCCGCCCTCGGCCGTTCTACGTACCACTGCCGTCCCGAGGGCCTGTGCGGCCCTCGGCACAAGGGCGGTACTACTTGCCCTTGGCGGCTTCCTTGAGCTTGGAGCCCGCGGAGACCTTCACGCTGTAGCCGGCCGGGATCTGGATGGGGTCGCCGGTCTGCGGGTTGCGCGCGGTGCGAGCGGCACGGTGGGTGCGCTCGAAGGTCAGGAAGCCGGGGATGGTGACCTTCTCGTCGCCCTTGGCGACGATCTCGCCGACGGTCTCGGCGAGCGCGGCCAGAACGGCGTCGGCGTCCTTGCGGGTCACCTCGGCGCGCTCGGACAGAGCGGCCACCAGCTCACTGCGGTTCATGTTGTACTCCCGTGTTCAACTTGCCTTAGAGGCGTGAGATCGAAGCCGATGCTGCCAGGGCCCTAGGACAGTCCCCGGACCCGGGTCTGAACGTCAGACCCTCTCGCCCGGTTACGCATCCTGCCCCCACCAGCGGCGGGAAAGCCAATCCGGCACCCGCCAGGGTCACACGAAAAGCGCCACAGTCACGCCGCGGTGACGCTCCGTCCGCACCAGGGGCTCCGGTGGATGCGGACCGCGGACCACGCGGGCATCCCCGCAACCCTATGGGCGCCCCGCCGGGCCCGCATCCCACGACGCGCCGGTATCAGGCCGTGGGCCCCGTCACAGCGGGGGCCTGGGCGGCCTGCGCGGCCTTGCGGACGGCGCCCGCGACGGCTCCGGCGACCTTGTCGTTGAAGACGGACGGGATGATGTAGTTCGCGTTCAGCTCGTCCTGGCCGACGACGTCGGCGAGGGCGGCCGCGGCGGCGAGCATCATGTCGGTGTTCACGGTGCGCGACTGGGCGTCCAGCAGGCCGCGGAAGACGCCCGGGAAGACCAGCACGTTGTTGATCTGGTTCGGGAAGTCCGAGCGGCCGGTGGCCACGACGGCCGCGGTCTGGCGCGCGATGGCCGGGTCGACCTCCGGGTCCGGGTTCGCGAGCGCGAACACGATGGCGCCGTCGGCCATGGCGGCGACGTCCTCGCCCGAGAGCACGTTCGGGGCGGAGACGCCGATGAAGACGTCCGCACCGACCACGGCCTCCTTGAGGGTGCCGGTGTAGCCCTCGGGGTTGGTGTTGTCGGCGATCCAGCGCAGCGGGGAGTCCGGCGCGGCGTCGACCAGGTCGGGGCGGCCGGCGTGCACGACACCGTGGATGTCGGCGCTGACGGCGTTCTTGACGCCCGCGGCGAGGAGCAGCTTGAGGATGGCCGTACCGGCGGCGCCGGCGCCCGACATGACGACCTTGACGTCCTCAACTGCCTTGCCCACGACGCGAAGTGCGTTGGTCAGCGCGGCGAGGACGACGATGGCGGTGCCGTGCTGGTCGTCGTGGAAGACGGGGATGTCGAGGGCCTCGCGCAGGCGGGCCTCGATCTCGAAGCAGCGCGGCGCGGAGATGTCCTCCAGGTTGATGCCGGCGAAGCCCGGGGCGATGGCCTTGACGATGGCGACGATCTCGTCGGCGTCCTGGGTGTCGAGGCAGATCGGCCAGGCGTCGATGCCGGCGAAGCGCTTGAAGAGGGCCGCCTTGCCCTCCATGACGGGCAGCGCGGCCATCGGGCCGATGTTGCCGAGGCCCAGGACGGCGGAGCCGTCGGTCACGACTGCGACGGAGTTGCGCTTGATGGTGAGGCGGCGCGCGTCCTCGGGGTTCTCGGCGATGGCCATGCACACGCGGGCGACGCCCGGGGTGTAGATCATCGAGAGGTCGTCGCGGTTGCGGATGGGGTGCTTGGACGACATCTCGATCTTGCCGCCGAGGTGCATCAGGAAGGTTCGGTCGGAGACCTTGCCGAGGCTGACGCCCTCGATGCCGCGCAGCTTCTCGACGATCTCGTCGGCGTGCGCGGTGGAGGTGGCGGCGATGGTGACGTCGATGCGGAGCTTCTCGTGCCCGGAGGCGGTGACGTCGAGGCCGGTGACCGACCCTCCGGAAGACTCCACGGCGGTGGTGAGCTGGGAGACCGCGGTTCCGCTCGCGGGCACTTCCAGGCGGACCGTCATCGAATACGAGACGCTGGGCGCCGTTGCCATGGCCGTGTTTCCTCTTCTGTCCCTGGTTTCGCTGTACACGGATCCCGCCCGACACCGTCCAGCGATGGGCAGGTGGGCAGGACCTGTTGTCCGATCGTCCCACCTACCAGCCGGTACAAGGTAACCAGCTACAAATTTCGGAAAGACTCTTCCACCATACGAGAGAACTGGGGCTCCCGGAATGGTGGGTTAACACAAAACAGGTCCGCGCCCCCCACTCGGTGGAGGGCGCGGACCTGGTGCTACCGACTAAGACACCGACCCGCCATGCTCGCCTCGCGGCAAGTGGTCGCTCTAAGCGACGAAGGTTGGGCCCGGGGGCTTGGATCGAGCCGGTGTCGTACCCAGGCTAACAAAGGATCGCCGGAAGCGATCCCCCCTCCCGCGAGTTGGACACCCCGGATCACGCGCCTGGCCGCGAGCCGTCCGGGGACGGTCCGCCGCCGGTCAGACGGGGGTCAGGGAAGGTCACGCACGGTCAGCGGCCGATCAGGGCGACGGCGTGTCCTGCGCGGCCCCGGCGGATCTCCACCACGGCTCCGGCGAAACTGCGGCGGAAGCCGCCGGCGGAGCCGCGGGCGGAACTGCGGCGGAAGCCGCCGGCGGAGCCGCGGGCGGGCGCCTGCCGGAGCCCCGCGCCCGGCGTCACGGGCGCAGCAGCTCCGGGACGCCGTCCGCGCCCGGCTTGTCGCCCGCCGCCGAGACCACCGTCAGCTGCTGCGTCGCGCGCGTCAGCGCCACGTACAGCACCCGCAGGCCCGCCGGGGACTCCTGCGCGATCTCCGCCGGGGAGACCACCACCGTCGCGTCGTACTCCAGGCCCTTGGCCTCCAGGCTGCCCAGTGCCACCGCCCGCTCGCCCAGGTCCGCCAGCCAGCCCGCGGCCTCCGCACGCCGGTCCATCGCCACGACCACGCCCACGGTGCCGTCCAACTGCCCCAGCAGCCGCCGGGTCTCCTCCCGCACCGCCGCGCCCAGGTCCGCCCCGGCCGCCCTGAAGCGGGGCTCCAGGCCCGTCGAGCGCACCGCCGTCGGCGGCTCCATGCCCGGCATCGCCAGCTCCAGCACCCGGGCGGCCACCTCGGCGACCTCGGCCGGGTTGCGGTAGTTCACGGTCAGCGTGAACCGCCTGCGCGGCCGGGATCCGAGCGCCTCGTCCCGGGCCGCCGCCGCCTCGTCCGGGTCCGTCCACGAGGACTGCGCCGGGTCGCCGACCACCGTCCAGGTGCCCGTCCGGCCCCGCCGGCCCACCATCCGCCACTGCATCGGCGTCAGGTCCTGCGCCTCGTCCACGATCACGTGCGCGTACTCGGTCCGCTCGGCCGCGATCCGCTCGGCCCGCTCCCACTGGGTCTCCTCGCGGGTCGGCATCAGCTCCTCCAGCCCGCTGAGCTGGTCCAACGGGTCCAGCTCCCGCTTGCGCTTCGGGCGTGCCGGCGCCCCGAGGAGCTGGCCCAGCTCGTCCAGCAGGGCCACGTCGTGCACCGAGAGCGGGCCGGAGCCGTCCGCGCCGACCCGGCGCAGCGAACGCGCCAGCTGGCGCGTCTCACGCGGGTTCAGGTCCCGCCGCGACCAGCGGCCCAGCCGCCGCTCGTCGGCCATCGCCGCCAGCACCCGGCGCGGGGTGAGCTCCGGCCACCAGGCGTTCAGGAAGCCGAGGAAGTCGTCCTCCGTGGAGATGTCCTCGTCGAACGCGCTGCGCAGCTCGGCCGCCAGCTCCGGGTCGCTGTGCCGGCCGGACGCGCCCGTCTTCGCGTACAGGGCGTCCAGGAGGAGCTTGCGGGCGCGCGGGCGCAGCAGGTTCACGGGGGCGGTGCCACCGAGCACGTTCTGCCGGATCCGGTTCAGCTCCGGCGCCTCCAGCTCCACGCGCCGGCCGAAGGCCACCACGCGCAGCCGCTCGGGCGCGTCGCCGAGCTCCAGAGCACCTCGGACGGCCTTACGGAGCACCTTCAGCATCCGCGAGGAGCCCTTGATCCGGGCCACGGGCGGCTCGTCGTACGTGCTCGCCTCCGCGCCGTCGACCAGCGAGCCGAGCGCCCGGATGGCGACCTGGCCCTCCTCGCCGAGCGAGGGCAGGACGCCCTCGGTGTAGGCGACGAGGAGAGGGGTCGGGGACACGATCAGGATGCCGCCCGAGTAGCGGCGGCGGTCGTGGTAGAGGAGGTACGCGGCACGGTGCAGGGCCACGGCCGTCTTCCCGGTGCCCGGCCCGCCGGCCACCTCCGCGACGGAGGCGGCGGGGGCGCGGATGACCAGGTCCTGCTCGGCCTGGATGGAGGAGACGATGTCCCGCATGGTGTGCGTACGGGCCCGGCCGAGGGCGGCCATCAGCGCGCCGTCGCCGATGGCGGGCAGCTCCCGGCCGTCGAGGGACGCGGTGACCTCCGGGCGCATCAGGTCGTCCTCGACACCGAGCACCTTGCGGCCCTTGGAGCGGATCACCCGGCGGCGGATGACCCGGCCGGGGTCCTTGGGGGTCGAGCGGTAGAACGGCGCGGCCGCGGGGGCGCGCCAGTCGATGACGAGCGGCGAGTAGTCGGAGTCGAGCACGCCGATGCGCCCGATGTGCAGGGTCTCCGCGATGTCGGCGGTGAGGTCGGCGCGGATCGCGTCGTCGGCGGGCTCGACGGAGGTGTAGGCCCCGTCGGGGCCGCGCTCCCCGTCCTTGCCGAGGACGAGGTCGACCCGGCCGAAGAGGAAGTCCTCGAACTCGTTGTTGAGCCGGTTGAGGTGGATCCCGGCACGGAACACCTGCGCGTCCCGCTCGGCGAGCGCCCCCGGCGTGCCGACCTGGCCGCGCTGGGCGGCGTCGTTCATGAGGAACTCGGCCTCGTGGATCTTCTCCTCAAGGCGTCGGTACACCTGATCGAGATGCGTCTGCTCGACCGCGATCTCCCGATCGCGGACGGAATCCGCCGTGCTGTCGACAGCGGCATCCTGCGCGGCCACCAAGGCCCCCTTCTGACGTGCATGGGCGACCGTCAACCGTACGCGAATCCGGCCCCTGTCCGCACGCCCGTCTTGGGGGGTGGGGTCCGGGGGTGGGGATCAGAGCCGGCGGGCGAGGACCTGGCCCGGCCAGGTGCCGGACAGGAAGGTGTCGGTGCGGGTGAAACCGTTGCGCTCGTAGAAGGCGACCAGTTCGCCCCCGCCGCCCGCCCAGCAGTCGACGCGGAGGAGGTCCAGGCCGGCGCGGTGGGTCTCCTCGGCGGCGTGTGCCAGCAGGGCCGCCCCCACGCCCAGACCCGCGCGGCGGCGGTCGGAGACGAGCAGGCGGACGTACCGCTCGGGTTCCCCGGCCGGAGCGATCGGCATCTGGGGGCTGGGGCCGGAGTCCAGGACCATGGCTCCGACGGGGATCCCGTCCAGCTCCGCCACGTACGGGCTGTTTTCGGTCAGGTACCGGTCGACCCGCTCCACCCCGCCGGGCTTCTGCGAGTACGGGGTGGTGCCCCACTGCTCGGTGTTGCCGCGGGCGTTCATCCACGCCACCGCGCCGTCGAGCATGTCGAGTACGGCCGGCGCGTCCGCCAGGGCGCCGGGTCGGATGCGTATGCCATGCGTCGTGCCGTTCACCTTCGAAGCCTAACCAGGGCCGGCCCGCCTCGGCGGATCGGGGCGATGCCCGGGCGGTCGATCAGAAGTGCGGTTCGAGCAGCGAGGCTTCCGGAGGCACGCCTCGTCCGGACGCCCACGGCCGGTACGTCGGCGTTCTCACCCGAACAGGTGGAGCCGGGGTGACGCGCCAGAGCGGGTGATCCAGCGGATCGATTCACCACCGAGCATCCCTCCTAGGGTCGGGCTCGCACCGCCCTGTCGTGTGCTTTCGATCACTTCCGGAAGGATTCCCCTCTCATGAAGCTCCGCAGCACCATCGGCGCGTGCCTCGGCGCCCTCACGCTCGTCCTGTCGATGTCCGGCTCCGCCCAGGCCGCGCAGGGCAACTTCCATTACAAGTACGTGGACGACCACGGCCACGAGCAGTACGCCACGCTGCACGACCCGCACAGCGGCAAGTGCATCAACCTCTACGCCGTCGGCGACGACGAAGAGCTGCCCGGCTACGGCCCGCACAACCAGACCGATACCGCCGTGACCGTCTACCTCAACGCGAGCTGCGAAGGCCCCCAGTGGCGGCTGAGGGCCAACGGCGCGCCGGCCAAGGACACCCTGGAGGTGCGCTCCGTCCGCTTCGACGCCCCGTAGAGCGGGAGCCGAACGATCTCGTCGTCCGCTGGTGCGGGCATCGGCCCCGGCCGGGCCCGCACCCCAACCCCAACCCCCTACGCCTCCACCGCCTCCCCCACCCGCACCCGGCGCCGGTGGCGGGCCACCCGTTCCCGGTTGCCGCACAGTTCGCTGGAGCACCACCGGCGGCGGTGGCCGCGGGAGGTGTCCAGGTAGAGGCGGGCGCAGCCGTCGCCCTCGCAGGACCGGATCAGGGCCAGGTCGCCGGGGTCGGTGAGGAGCTCCACCGCGTCCCGGGCCACCGCGGCCAGCATCCCGGCGCACTCCACCCCGCCGCAGAGTTCCCGGACGAGGTGGCCTTCCTGGTCCCGTACCGCGCACACGCCCGGGGGCGGTCCCGCGGCGGCCGCGTTCACCCGGGCGAGGGCGTCCTCCTCCGGGCCGGTGCCGGCCCGTTCGGCCCGTACGAGGGTGCCCACGTCGTCGCGCAGCGAGCGGAAGGCCTCCACCCAGTCGGGGCCGAGCCGGCCGAGCGGGGTGCGGTCGGGGACCAGGCCGGCGCCGACGAGCCACAGCCGCAGTTCGTCACCGTCGCGGAGCCCCTCGGTGTCCGTGCACCCCGTAGCCAGCAGGTCCAGACAGACCCGCCCGGAGTCGAACCACATGCCCGTCCACATGCCCGTCACCGCCTCGTCGCCGCCTCGTCGCCGTGGGACTGGGACGCCCCCAGAGTGCCGCTGACGGCCGCGAAGCGGAAGCCCCCGCGCGGTCAGGCGCCCGGAGTCTCGTCGTGCAGCACCCGCTGGAAGAGGCGGTGGTCGCGCCAGGCGCCGTCGATGTGGAGGTAGCCGGGTGCGAGTCCGATCTCGGTGAAGCCGTTCTTGGCCAGGACCCGCATGGAGGCGTAGTTGTCCACCATCGTCTGGGCCTCCACCCGGTGGAGCCCGAAGTCCTCGCGGGCGGCCCGGACGACCTCCGCCAGGCCGGCGGTGGCCAGGCCCTTGCCGTGCCAGGCCTTGTCGATCCAGTAGCCGACGCCGCCGCTGCACAGGGGCCCGAGCGCGATGCTGCCGAGGTTCATGGCCCCGACCACGGCACCACCGTCCGCCTCGACGAACACGTACGGTACGAGCCGGCCCCCGTCGCGCTCGTCGAGCATCCCCTCGATGCGCTCGCGCTGCCCGGCCTCGGTGTAGAACTTCTCGGTGCGCAGGGGCTCGTACGGCTTCATGGCGGCCCGGTTGCGCGTCAGTACGTCGGCCAGGCCGGCGGCGTGCTCGACCGCCAGGCCCTTCATCTCCACCCCGTTGATGATCATGCGGGCACGTTAACGGACGCCCGCCCCCGCGCTCCAGCCCTCGCCCTCCCCCGCGTCCAGCGACAGCCGGTACCCGCGCTTGACGACCGTCTGGATCAGCCGCGGCGCCCCCAGGGCCGCCCGCAGCCGGGCCATCGCCGTCTCGACGGCGTGTTCGTCGGTGCCCGCTCCCGGCAGCGCGCGCAGCAGCTCCGCCCGGGACACCACCCAGCCGGGCCGCCGGGCGAGCGCGGCCAGCAGGGCCATCCCGGCGGGCGGGACCGGGCGCAGCGCGTCGTCGACGAGCACCGCGTGCCCCCGGATCTCCAGCCGGTGTCCGGCGACGGGCAGTACCCGTGCCCGGCCGGGGAGTTCGCGGCACAGCACCTGTACCAGCGGCCCGAGCCGGAACCGCTCCGGCTGGACGCTCTCCACCCCTTCGGCCTGGAGCGGCAGCGCGGTGACGGGTCCCACGCACGCCGCGGCGACGGGCCCGCGCAGCGCCTCCAGGACCGCTTCGCGCAGGCCCCGCTCGGTGGCCCGGGACAGCAGGGAGGCGGCGGCTGGCGCGGAGGTGAAGCTGACGGCGTCGACGGCCCCGACGGCGATCGCGTCCAGCAGCCGGTCCAGCGGTGCGAGGTCCTCGGGCGGCATCCACCGGTACACCGGTACGGGCACCACCTCGGCCCCTCCGTCGCGCAGGGCCTCCACGAACCCGGGGAGCGGTTCCCCGTGCAGCTGGAGCGCGATGCGCCGCCCGGCGACACCGCCGGTCAGCAGCCGGTCCAGTACCTCGGCCAGCGATTCCGACTGCGGGGACCAGGCTTCCACCAGTCCGGCGGCCCGTACGGCGCCCTTGACCTTGGGGCCGCGCGCCAGCAGTTCGGTGGTGCGCAGCCGCTCCAGCAGCTGTTCGCCGATGCCCCAGCCGTCGGCGGCTTCGATCCAGCCGCGGAATCCGATGGCGGTGGTGGCGACGACGGCGTCGGGCGGGTTGTCGACGAGTTCCTTGGTGGCGGCCATCAGCTCGCTGTCGTCGGCGAGCGGCACGATCCGCAGGGCGGGGGCGTGGATGACGGCGGCTCCGCGCCTGCGCAGCAGGGCGATGAGTTCGTCCGCCCGGCGGGCGGCGGTGACTCCGACGGTGAATCCGGCCAGGGGGCCGTGCGTAGCGTCGTCCATCGTGGTGACCTGCCTTGCCCTGAGGGTTTCCTGCGTCGGGGATGTTCCGAGCCTGCCAAGGCGTCGTGTCAGGCTCGGTTCCACCGCATTTCGGGCCAGTTAACCGGCCCGCAACCGGCCCGGTGACATCTCACACCGAGGTGAGCTGGGCCTTCTTCGCGTCCCCGGTGGCGGCGGTGGCCTGTGCGACGGCCGGCCGGCGAAGGTATACCGCCCAGGTGACGGCGCAGCACACCGCGTAGAAGCCGAGGAAGGTGGTGAAGGCGGTCGTTCCGGAGCCGGATTCCAGGAAGGCCGAGCGGAACACCAGGTTGATGGCGAGGCCGCCGAGCGCGCCGACGGCTCCGATGAGTCCCATGGCGGCGCCGGACAGCCGCCTTCCGTGGGCGGCGGCCGCTTCGCCGTCGAGGCCGCGGGCGAGGGCCTTGGCGGCGAAGATGCCGGGGATCATCTTGTAGGTGGAGCCGTTGCCGAGCCCGCTGAGGGCGAAGAGCGCCACGAAGCCGACGAGGAAGACCGGCAGGGATTCGCGTACGGCGGCCAGCAGGACCACCCCGGTCGCGGCGGCCATCGCCACGAAGGTGGCCAGGGTGATCTTGGCCCCGCCGAAGCGGTCGGCGAGCGCTCCGCCGACGGGCCGGACGAGGGAGCCGAGGAGCGGGCCGATGAAGGTCAGGGAGGCGGCCTGGAGGGGGGTCCGTCCGAACTGGGTCTGGAGGACGAGCCCGAAGGCGAAGCTGTAGCCGATGAAGGAGCCGAAGGTGCCGATGTAGAGGAAGGCCATGATCCAGGTGTGGGGGTCCCGGGCGGCCTCGCGGATGGCGCCGCCGTCGTTGCGGACCGGTGCCAGGTTGTCCATGCGTACGAGGGCCAGTGCGGCGGCGAGCACGATCAGCGGGAGGTAGGTCCAGAGCAGCAGCCGGGGGTGTCCGGCTCCGGCGGTGCCGATGACCAGCAGTGCGACGAGCTGGACGACGGGGACGCCGATGTTGCCGCCGCCCGCGTTGAGGCCGAGCGCCCAGCCCTTCTTGCGGAGCGGGAAGAAGGCGTTGATGTTCGTCATGGAGGAGGCGAAGTTGCCGCCGCCGACGCCGGTGAGCGCGGCCACGGCCAGGAAGGTGCCGTAGGAGGTTCCGGGTTCCATGACGATGAGGGCGGCGATCGTCGGCGCGAGCAGCAGCAGGGCGCTGACGACGGTCCAGTTGCGGCCGCCGAAGCGGGCGACGGCGAAGGTGTAGGGGATGCGGACGAGGGCTCCGACGAAGGTGGCGGTGCCGATGAGGAAGAACTTGCCGGCGGGGTCGATGCCGTACTGCGGGCCCATGAAGAGCACCATCACGGACCACAGCGACCAGATGGAGAAGCCGATGTGCTCGGAGAGCACGGAGTAGAGGAGGTTGCGGCGGGCGATCCGCTCCCCGCCCTCCCGCCAGAACGTCTCGTCCTCGGGTTCCCACCGCTCGATCCAGCGGCCTCCCCTGCGCGGTGCGGTCGTACTACTGGTCATCACACGCCTCCACCCTCCACAGCTGTCGTGCTCTGTGGTGAGGAGGCTAGGAACGGCGCGTTTCGGCCCCGGTCCCCGCCGGATGACCGGTGGGAAACCTTGCACTCACCCGCCGCCGGGGGCGGGTGTGAGCGCTGCCGGGAGCCAGCTGTCCGGGGGGACTTCCAGCCACCCTCCGGCGTTCTGGAGTTCGGTGGCGGCGCGGTCGAGGGCGGCGAGGCCGGGGTGGTCGAGGCCCTTGCGCCAGACCATGGACAGCGGGGACAGCGGTACGGGGTCCACGAGGGGGCGTTTGACGCTGCCGGGCATGTCGAGGAAGCCGATGGCCACCAGGACGGGGTTGCGGGTCTTGGCCATGACCCGTACGAACTCCTCCTTGCCCATCGCCACGGGGGCGGGCGGGGCGACGGCGATGTCCCGGCCGGCGAAGAGCTCGCGGGCCAGGCCGGTCCACTCCAGGGTCCGCGGGTTCCCGGCGCCGGCGTACACGCTCTCGCCGGCGAGTGCGGCGAGCGGTACGCGGTCCAGGGCGGCGAGCGGGTGGTCCTCTGGGAGCAGGACGGCGAGGGGTTCGTAGCGTACGGGGCGGTGGCCGAGCCGGGCGCGGAGCGCGGGTTCGAGGCCGGCGGCGTAGCCGAAGGAGACGTCGAGGCGGCCGGCGGCGATCTCGGTGGCGGCGTGGGTGAGGCCGCTCTCGAAGCGGGCCATCAGTTCGCATCCAGGGGCGAGTTCGCGGGCGCGTTCCAGGACGCGGCGGCCGGTGCTGGGGCCGTCGGTGTTCGTGTCGACGAGCAGGGCGCGGGGCGGTCCGGCGAAGGCGGCGGCGAGGGCCTCGTGGGCGCGGAGCACGTCGCGGGCGTGGGGCAGGAGCCGTTCGCCGTCGGGGGTGAGCTCGACGGCACGGGTGGTGCGCAGGAACAGCGGGGTGCCGAGGGCCTGTTCGAGGCGGCGGACGTCGCGGCTGAGGGCCTGCTGGGCGATGTAGAGGCGGGCGGCGGCGCGGGAGAAGTGCAGTTCCTCGGCGACCGCGAGGAAGCCGCGCAGCAGGCGGGGGTCCACGTCACGGGCGGTCATCCCCGGAGATTAACAACCTGAGCGCGTGAATGGCCCCGGAACAGGTGTTGGACCGCCGCCGGGGGCGGGCCGCAGGCTCGGGGCATGCCGCAAGAATCCCCGCTCATGGCCGTGACCGGCAGCACCCTGGTCCTGGCTCCCCCGTCCCCGCCCCCCGCCCCGGCCCCTCCCACGCCTCCCGCGCGCGCCCGCGCCCGCGCCCGTGCCCGCGGCCCGTACGCCCGTCTCTTCTCCCGTCCCGGCACGCGCGGTTTCACCGCCGGGAACCTGCTGGCCCGGCTGCCCATGGGCATGTTCGGGGTCAGCGCGGTGATGATGATCGCCGGGCAGCGCGGCTCGTACGCCCTGGCCGGCGCGGTCACCGCCACCGGGCTGGCCGCCACCGCCCTCGTCGCGCCCTGGACGGCCCGGCTGACCGACCGGTACGGGCAGGCCCGGATCGCCGTACCGGCCACCGTGATCGCCGTTCTCGGCTCGCTCTCGCTGGTCGTGTGCGTCCGTACGCAGGCCCCCGCGTGGACCCTGTTCGCCTCGTACGCGGCCACCGCGACGACCCCCAACATCGGCGGCATGTCCCGGGCCCGCTGGACCCACCTGCTGCCCCGCTCCGAGCACCACACGGCGATGTCCTTCGAACAGGCCGCGGACGAGCTGTGCTTCATGCTCGGCCCGGTCCTCGCGGCCTTCCTGTGCACCGCCGCCTTCCCGGAGGCGGGCACCCTCACCGGGGCGGCCCTGCTGCTCATGGGCATGCTGGTCTTCACCGCGCACCGGGCCACCGAGCCCCCCGCGACCGGGGCGCCGCCCGCCGCCCTGGGCCCGTCGCCGCTGCGCGCCCTGCTCCCGCTGCTGGGCCTGCTCCTGGCCGCCGGTGCGGTGTTCGGCTCGATGGAGGTGGCCTCCATCGCCCACCTCGCCGCCCTGGGCCTCGGCGGCACCTCGGGGCCGGTGCTGGCGCTCCAGGCGGCGGGCTCCTGCGCCGCCGGGCTGTTCTACGGCACCCGCCGCCCGCGGAGCCTGCGGGCCTGCCTGCTGGTGCTGGCCGCGGCGATGTCCCTGCCCTGGGCGGCCGCCGCCACCGGTTCCCTGGTGCTCCTGGCTCTGGCGCTGCTGCTGGCCGGGATGGCCACGGCGCCGGTGATGGTGGGTGCGATGGCCCTGGTGCAGCGGGCCACTCCGTCCGGCCGCCTCAACGAGGGCATGAGCCTCGCCGTCACCGCGATCATGGCCGGCATCGCCGCCGGTTCCGCCACCGCGGGCCAGGCCGTCGACCGCCTGGGCTCCACCGCGGCCTATGCCCTCCCGGCCGCCGCCGCCCTGGTCGCGTTGGCCCTCTCGATCACAACATCCAGATTTATCCGTATTGTTCCGGCGGCCGAGTGACGTGCCCGCGTGGTACGCACCACTCCTCCGCGCGATCCCGCATAACTGGGGGTGCTTCTCCCCAGCGCCCTTCCTTTCGCGGAGGAACTCCCCTTGCCTGCTTCACGCTCCGTCTCCTCGGCCCTCGTCGTCGCGGCCGTCACCGCGTCCTGCCTGGTGCCGGCGGTACCGGCCCTGGCCGACGCGTCCCAGATCCGGTTCTCCCAGCCGTACGTCCCCTCCATCGCCCCCGGCAAGACGGGCCGCGTCGTCATCGCGGCCATGAACGGCGAGGACCCGGCGCGCAGCAGCACGTTCCGGATCACCGCCCCGGAGCGGACCACCTTCCCCGAGGCCCGCTTCTACTGGAACGGCCGGCGGGCGGCCGGCTCGTGCACCCGCTCGGCGGACGCCCGCCTGCTGACCTGCGATGCGGGCACCCGCGCCGGCTACGCCTTCCCGGCGAACACGCAGACGCGGCTGGCCGTGACCCTGCGGGTGGACCCGAAGGCCCCGCAGGGCACGACGCTGGACGGCGGCGAGTGGTCCAACGGAATGGACGCCCCGGCCCTGTTCGCCGTGGCCACCCCGGTGACGGGCCCGAAGGGCGACGACGGCCGGCCGGGCCACGACGGCCACCACGGCAAGCCGGGACTGCCGGGCCTCAGGGGCGAGAAGGGCGACCCCGGCGAGAAGGGCGAGAAGGGCGAGAAGGGCGACCCCGGCAAGGACGGCCGGCGCGGCCCCCGCGGCCACGACGGCAAGCCCGGCGCCGATGGCAAGGACGGCCGCCAGGGCCTCCAGGGCGTCCCCGGCCCCGCCGGCCCCAAGGGCGACCCGGGCCCGTCCGGAGGCGAGAAGGGCGAGCGGGGAGAGAAGGGCGAGAAGGGCGACCCCGGCAAGAACGGCAAGGACGGCCGGCCCGGACCCCGCGGCCACGACGGCAAGCCCGGTAAGGACGGCAAGCCCGGCGCCGACGGCAAGCCCGGCAAGCCCGGCGCCGACGGCAAGGACGGCCGCCAGGGCCTCCAGGGCGTCCCCGGCCCCGCCGGCCCCAAGGGCGACCCGGGCCCGTCCGGAGGCGAGAAGGGCGAGCGGGGA